>JBBIVT010000028.1:41430-42612 GCA_037439565.1 Acidobacteriota bacterium
GCCCCCATCTACGAGCATGCCTTCAAGGGCCTGAACGTCGCCCCGGAGCACGCGTTATTCATCGACGACAAGCAGGAAAACGTCGACGGAGCGAAGGCGGTGGGCATGCCGGCGGAGTTGTTCACGACGTGGGAGGAGTTCGTCCGCGACGTGCCGGCGCGGTACAAGCTGCCAGTCCCGCATCAAGGTTGATCCATCCGTCGACCCGGCGTGCGCCACATCATCCGATCGTCGCCCGCCGCCAGTACTCCTCGAACAGTCCCTTCATGGCCTCCGCCATCCCCTCGTGAGCGAACATTACCGACGTCCATGTCGGCTTGGTGATCACCGGATCCAGCAGCGCGATCAGCCCTTTGCGCGAGTCGAGCAGCGCGAGCTTCATCGGGACTTTTTCAATCTGCCGCACCTCGACCCCGGCCGCGCGATACTCGGCCAGGAAGCGCTCGTGCTGCGCGTCCAGCGTCCCGTGTTCCACCAGCAGCCGGCAATGGACCCCTCGCTTGCGGGCTTGCATCACCGCCTCGGCGTCCAGCGGATCGACGGCATAGGGAGGCCGCGAAAACTCCAGATACTCCGAGCGCGCTTCGTCCAGCATTTTACGGAATTGCGACGCCGCCTGCCCCGGATCGTTCACAATCCGGAGATAATCGAGCGTGCCTCGTCCGCCCTGACCCTCTGAATAGGCGGCCATCAATTCCCGGACCATTCCGGACGCCGCGCGGCTCTGGTCGGCAAGCTGCTGCTCCAGCGCCTGCTTGCGGCGCGACAGGTAGCTGGGAATCGCCTCGTCCGGCGGCACCGCCAGGAACAGTTTCGTCTTTTCCTGGATCACTTGCGCGAAGCCTTTCTCCACCAGGCTGTCGAGCACTTCGTAAATCTTCTGCCGCGGCACGTGCGCGCGCGCCGCCAGTTCCAGGGCCTTGAAGCGCGGATGGCCGACGAGGACCAGGTAGGAGCGGGCCTCATAGGCGTTTAACCCCATCGTTTGAAGGCGCTGCCAGAAGCGCCGAAAATCAATCTCTGCAAGTTCCGTCGGCATCTAAAGATCACGCGCGATTCGCGCTTCGAAAGCATGACTATATCAAATTGCTACAATCGCGATATGGAATCGCCTCCGGCGGGCCTGCCCGCGACCCTCGGGTTGCTCAAAAAGACTCGCACCTCCGTCAAACCCGTCAAGGA
>JBBIVT010000028.1:42712-44573 GCA_037439565.1 Acidobacteriota bacterium
CAGCCCATCTGCCGGGCTTGCCGGCGTCTGGTTTACGAAAAGGGCCCTGGGAAAGGCGACGATACCCCCATCGCCTGGCTCACGCGCGAACATCGCTACGTGGAAAAACTGGCGACTCCCGACGTGACCATCGCCGACATGATCGGCGACATCGACCCCATCAAGGCCGCGCGCCTCGGCCAGAATATTTCCGATGAGCTGACCGTGCACTATGGCCTGCTGCCCCGCGCCAACCGCGGCATCTTCGGCATCAACGAACTGCCCGATCTGGCCGGCAAGATTCAGGTGGGCCTGTTCAATATCATGCAGGAAGGCGACGTGCAAATTAAAGGCTATCCCGTTCGCCTGCCTCTCGACGTGCTGTTGGTCTTCACCGCCAATCCCGAGGATTACACGGCGCGCGGAAAAATCATCACGCCTCTGAAGGACCGCATCGGCAGTGAAATCCGCACCCACTATCCCCTTACCATCGAGCAAGGCCTCCACATCACCGGTCAGGAGGCCTGGACCGACCGCGAGTCGGCCATCAAGCTGGACATGCCCGGGTACATCCGCGAAATCGTCGAGCACCTGGCCTTCTCCGCCCGCGACGACAAGCGCGTGGATAAGCGCAGCGGCGTCAGCCAGCGCCTGCCGATCTCTGCTCTGGAAAACGTCGCCTCGAATGCGGAGCGCCGCGCCCTGTTCGCCGGCGAGGACCTTGCCGTGCCCCGCGTTTTGGACGTGTACGCCGCGCTGCCCTCCATCACCGGCAAGCTGGAGCTGGAATATGAAGGCGAGCTGAAAGGCGGCGACACCGTCGCGCGCGAGCTGATCCGCCTGGCCACCGGCAAGGTCTTCACGCACTATTTCGAGGGTGAAAATCTCAATGCGATTGTGCGCTATTTCGAGCACGGCGGCCACTTGAAGCTCGACGTGGCCGCGCCTTCCTCAGAGATGCTTGAAGCGCTCAGCGCGGTGCCGGATCTGATGGAGAAGACCGGGAAGCTCGGCCTTGGAGCAAGCGAGCCGGACCAGTTGCGCGCCTCCGCGGCCGAGTTTATCCTCGAAGGCCTGTACGCGCACCGCCGCATCAGCCGGAACGAAGAGGCAGGTTTCATGGCGGAGCCCCGCCGGCGCGAGCAAAACGGCGAAGACGAACGGAAAAAGGCGGCGCGAAGGAATTTCCAATGAGGTCCGTCCGCTACGGACGCTATACCGGCGGCGATTTTGGCCTGACGGCCGAGGACCTGATGCGCGCGCTCGCCGATTTTTTCCTGGAAAGCGGCTTCAACGACCCGTACTTTCAGTTCAGTGAAATGAACCAGAAGTCGCTGGAGGATCTGAAGCGCGCTCTCGAAGAGGCGCTCGAACGCGGCGAAATGTTCGATCCGGAGCGCGCCGAACAGGTTCGCCAGCAGCTCGAAGCCATGAGTCAGGAACAACTCGACCAGGCCCTCAGCCGCCTTGTAGAGAAGCTGATCGAGGAAGGCTACATCACCACTGAGAATCAACCGGGCGGAGTGGGCGATGCGCAGGCCAGAATCGACGTCAAGATCACCGATAAATCGGTTGATTTTCTGGGTTTCAAGACGCTGAAGGATCTGCTGGGTTCGCTTGGCCACGCCAGCTTCGGCGCTCACGACACGCGCGATCTGGCCACCGGCGTTGAATCGTCCGGCGCCTCGAAGCAGTACGAGTTTGGCGACACGCTGAACCTGGACGTGGGCCAGACGCTGTTTTCCGCGATGCAGCGCGAGGGCGTCAAGCTGCCGCTCCATCTTGAATATGAAGACCTGCAGGTGCATCAGAGCGAGTATCAAAGCTCCTGCGCCACGGTGCTGATGCTCGATTGCAGCCACAGCATGATTCTCTACGGCGA
>JBBIVT010000029.1:0-32759 GCA_037439565.1 Acidobacteriota bacterium
ACTGCGTAGCCGGTTTTCTTGGTCCAGACGCCGTAAAGACTCAGGTAGACGGGCTTCGACAGATCGATGGCCTCGTCGCTGTTCCCGCCTCCGCGTCCGCCTCGTCCCCCGCCGTTGTTTTCCAGGGAAACGTACCGGTGCCGGATCTGCTCGGCGCTGCCGCTGGTCAGTTTGCGGGCAGACGTGCCGTCGGCGTTGAGTTCGTAAAGGTCGTAGTCGTCGTAAACGATGACGGACTTGTCATTGGCCGTCCATCCGGCGACGCCCCACGACGGTTTGTGGGGTGCAGTGTGGTCGTCCTCTTTATCGGTGAACGTGACGCCGGGGGTGAGTTTGGCCAGGCTGCGGACTGCTTCGGTCGTCAGATCGTAGATGGTGTATTCGTTGTCCTTGAACGTCAGCGCATACTTGCCGGCGGGGCTATGCCAAACCGGAGGAATCACGCGCCGCGCGACGGCGGTTCGCTCGCCGGTGGCCAGGTCGACTTTGTACACGTCGGCATACCGGCGGCCAAACATGCCGTCCGTTTCATAAGGCGTCTCGTCGAGGGCGATCGCGACGCTCGCGTGGCGGGGCAACTCCATGTTTTCCCGGGGATTGGTCCCGAGTGGGACAATTTTGCCGCTGTCGAGATGCCAGGCGGCGACGATATGGCGGTCGCGGTCTCGGGCCGCGCGCAGCTTCTGTTCCGCCCACACGTTTACGTCTTTGGAATGCCAGATCTCGAGGTTCGCCGGATCGCCCGGGACCGGGTCGACGCGCTTGTCCCAACCGGCGATGCCGAAATAGATGGTTTTGCCATCCTCGGACCACTGCGGGGCGCGCGTACCAACGATGCGCTGGGGAGCGGGTACGTCGGCGGACGTTTTGCCAGCCAGATTTTTCCAAGCCAGGACGATTACAGAGTCGCCGTCGTAGCCCTTGTCGCCCTTGGACCGGAGGGCGGCCAGATCCGAAGAATCCTTGCGCCAGACGAGGCTCGAAAAAACGGCCTCGCCCGAATCGAGCACCTTCAACGAACCTGTGGTCACATCAAAAACCTGAACGGCGTTGCCGGCGCGGCCGTCCGAGCCAAGGGTCATGGCCAGATTCGTGCCCTTGTCCTGCCATTTGAAATCGGTGATGTTGCCGAAGGAGGTGTCGATACCCGAGGCAAGGTCGCGGACCAGAAGCGTCGTGCCCACAGGGTCATTCGCGGCGCCCCGGCCCCCACGCCCGCCGGGAGGAATCGGCGACGATCCGGCGGCCGGACGCGGCGGGTAGCGCCGCATGGCGAGGAAGGCTCCCCGGGTCGAGAAGCCGAACTGAGCAATGTCGTCCACGGTGACGGCCTTGCCGGTGGATAAGTCCATGAAACCGAGCTTGTTCTGCGGCTTCCGATTCGGCGGTGCCTTTTCTGCGTCAGCCTCGGAAACGCCGATGGAGTAGGCGATCCAGTTCGAATCGGCCGAAAACGCGGGGTCCGTTGCGAGATTGGCCACCAGGGTCTTGCCGCCCGCGATTGTGGGACTGATGCGGAGCTCGTATGTGCCGTCCGCGCGGCGAATGGGGTAGGCGAGCCATTTTCCATTGGGGGAAAAGACTCCATTGCCGAGAGTTTCCCACTGGGCGTAGGCGGCTGGGGCGATCGGTTTTGGCTGCGCGGCCAAAGGGAGGGAAATCGAGAGGACGAGCAAGAGTCGCATCTTGCGATTGTAGTGCGATTTCCCTCCGCTGGAGAGCTACTTTTCTACTGCAAGATTGTTGGTGACGCTGAACACTCCCGGCACCCCGTTGGCGGCCATGCCGGCGATGGTCTTGTCGCCCTCGTTGGACACCGCGCCGATCAGGGTCACATTGCCGTTCTTCACGATAATGTGAATCGGCGGCACCGCGCCCAGTTGATACCGCTGCAGGGGCGCTTTGGAAAAGATCGCCCGGTACGTGGCAATGCGGATCCGGCTGTCGATTGGGGATACAGGCAGAACTTCAATTTCGTTGACCACGGCATCGACGCCTTCAATCCGCTTTACGGCCCTTTCGGCATCGGATTTCAGCACCGGATCGACTACTTGACCGAAAAGCGTCACTTTCGTGCCGTCCACCCGGTACGCGAGGTTATCAAAGATGCCATAATACGGCAGCATCACGAGCTCGTGGCGGACTTCTTTAATAATTTTCTGCTCGCTGGGCTGGGCAAACCCAGCGGTGGCAAGTGCTAGTAACAGGATGGTTTTCATAGAACCCCCTCCTCTACTAGAGACGAGCCAGCCCGTGAATTCGACTCATAATTCTGTTTACCGGCTTTGGGGAATGTGATAGGATGTTAGTGCCCGAGGGAGCACGCACTCGAGGCAATCCCCGCCAATGGAGTCGAAGACAACCGCCGAATGAGTTTTACGGTCTTTTTGGGCAATCTGCCCGTTTGGGTAACCGCGGATGACATTAAGGGCTGGCTCTCAGCCGAAAACCTGGTTGCAGATGCAATCAAGGTGATCCGCAATCCGGAAACACAGGAGTCCAAGGGATTCGCGTTCATCGAAGCGCCGAATACCGAGGAAATGAACTCCATTATCCGCCGTTTCGATCGCGCCCCTCTTGAGGACCGTTTACTGCGAGCGAATCCAGCGCAGCCGCCGAAGCCGAAGGGGCAAGTTGGCAGGCCGGGCGACCGCCCGGAGCGAGGCTCCCACGGGGGCGGGGTGCACGCGGGGCAAGGTCATCACGCCGCGCAACATGCGGCACCGCCGGCTCAGAGCGCGGCGCATCCACCGGCGGCAACCGGTGCTCCGGCAGCGGAGCAGCGTCCTCCCCGGCGAGGCAAGCGCAGCGCGGCGGGAGCGAAGCGGGCGGCTGGTCCGCAAAGCGCGTTCGCCGAGGAATTGGCAAAAGCGCTGTAATTTTCAGGCAATATAAGGCTCCCTGCGGTCGCGGCTCCGGTCGGCGGCGGCCGGGAGTTTTTTTGTTGCGGGAATATCCTGATTAGCTCTGGGCCCCCTGTTGGGCAGCCCCATGCGCTGCGGCCGGAGCACTGTGAATTTCCTGTAAGCTCCACACCCGGATCGGGTCGCGGCGGCGGGAAGCGATCGCTTCCACGGCTGCTTTTGCGCCGCTCATGGTGGTGATGCATGGAACACGGTAGGTCACCGCGTTCCTGCGGATCGATTTTTCGTCCGAAAATGCGTGGGCGCCGCTGGTCGCGGTGTAGACGATCAGGTTCAGTTCGCCCGCCTTCAGCAGGTCCACCGCGTTCGGACGGCCCTCGTTGACCTTGAAGACGACCTTGGAAGGAACCTGGGCGGCGCGGATCGCAGCAGCGGTGCCGCGGGTAGCCGCGATCTCGAATCCGAGTTCATGCAGGCGTTTCGCCAGCGCCACGGCGACCGATTTATCGCGATCGTTCACGCTGATGAACACGCGGCCCTTGTCCGGCAACGGCTGTCCGGCGGCCAGTTGCGCCTTGGCGAACGCCTCGCCGAAATTTTCGCCGACACCCATGACCTCGCCCGTGGAGCGCATCTCCGGCCCCAGCGTCGGGTCAACGCCCGGGAACTTGTTGAACGGAAACACCGGCGATTTGACAAAAAACTGCGGGACTTTCAAAACACCCGTCTGATCGGTGAACTCGGCGATTTTCCTACCCAGCATCAACCCCACCGCGATCTTCGGCAGGGGCACGCCCGTCGCCTTGCTGACATACGGGGCGGTTCTCGACGCACGCGGGTTCACTTCCAGCACGTAAACCTTGCCGTCCTTCACAGCGTACTGAACATTCATTAGGCCGATGACATTCAGCGCGCGGGCCAGGCTTTCCGTGTAGGAGCGGATCGTCGCGATCACCTCGGGCGCCAGCGAGGTTGCGGGCAGCACGCAGCTCGAATCGCCGGAGTGGATGCCCGCTTCTTCGATATGTTCCATGATGCCGGCGATCAGCACGCCGCCGTGCATGTCGGCGAGCGCGTCCACGTCCACCTCGGTAGCGTCTTCCAGAAACCGGTCGATCAGCACCGGGCGGTCCTGTGAAAAGACCACTGCTTCCTGCATATAGCGGCGCACCGTGTCCTCATCGTAGGCGATGACCATGGCGCGTCCGCCGAGCACGTAGCTGGGCCGGACCAGAACCGGGAAGCCGATGGATCTCGCCACGCGGCAGGCTTCCTCGGCGCTGGTAGCCGAGCCGTTTTCAGGCGACGGGATCTTCAGGTCGTCCAGAAGCTTGCCGAAGCGCTTGCGATCCTCCGCCAGATCAATATTTTCCGGGTCTGTGCCGATGATCGGCACGCCTTCTGCCTTCAGAGGCAGAGCCAGGGTCAGCGGAGTTTGCCCGCCGAACTGCACGATCACGCCGTCCGGCTTTTCTGTATCCACAATGTTGAGAACCTCTTCCAGCGTCAGAGGTTCGAAGTACAGACGGTCGCTGGTGTCGTAATCGGTCGAAACCGTTTCCGGATTGCAGTTCACCATGATCGACTCGATGCCGAACTCCTGCAGCGCGAACGAGGCGTGGCAGCAGCAGTAATCGAACTCAATGCCCTGCCCGATGCGGTTCGGGCCGCTGCCGAGAATCATGACCTTCTTCCGGCTGCTGGGCGCGGATTCGCATTCGCGCTCATAGCTCGAATACATATAGGGGGTGAAACTTTCAAACTCCGCGGCGCAGGTATCGACGCGATTGAACACGGCCGTGACGCCCAATTCCTTCCGCTTGGCGCGCACGTCGAGAGGTTTCACGTTCCAGGCCCGCGCCAGCGTGGAATCCGACAGCCCATCGCGCTTGGCCTCGAGCATCTGGTCGCGGCTGACGGTCTCGATCGTGAGGGATGCCATCTGCGCCTCCAGATCGACCTGCTCCCGCACGTTACGCAGGAACCAGGGGTCAATGGACGTGAGCGCGTGCACCTGCTCCTCGGTATAGCCCTTCGCGAAGGCGTAGCGGATGTAGCCGAGCCGGTCCGGGTTGGGCGTGATGAGGCGCGGCTCAATCAGGTCCTCGGCGTACTTGGTTGCGCCATCGGCCTTGCCGGTTTCCAGGCTCCGCATCCCCTTGCCCAGCGCCTGCTTAAACGTGCGCCCGATCGCCATCACCTCACCCACGCTCTTCATCTGCGTGCCGAGCACCGGTTCCGCTCCGGGGAATTTTTCAAACTGCCACCGGGGGATTTTGCAGACCACGTAATCGATGGTCGGCTCAAAGCAAGCCGGCGTCTTACGCGTGATGTCGTTGCGGATTTCGTGCAGATGGTAGCCTACGGCCAGCTTCGCGGCGATCTTGGCGATCGGGAACCCGGTGGCCTTCGACGCCAGAGCCGAGCTTCTCGATACGCGCGGGTTCATTTCGACGATCACCATGCGACCCGTTACGGGGTCGATCGCAAATTGGACGTTCGAGCCGCCGGTATCGACGCCGATTTCGCGCAGGCAGGCCAGAGCCGCATCGCGCATCATTTGATATTCCCGATCCGTCAGCGTCTGCGCCGGCGCGACCGTGATGGAGTCGCCGGTGTGGACGCCCATCGGGTCGAAATTCTCAATGGAGCAGACGATAATGGCGTTGCCCGCTACGTCGCGCATTACTTCCAGCTCGTACTCTTTCCAACCCAGCACGCTTTGCTCGATGAGCGTTTCGTGCACGGGCGAAAGATCGAGTCCGCGCTCCAGAATTTCCTCGCACTCCTCGCGATTGTAGGCGATCCCGCCGCCGGTGCCTCCCATGGTGAAGCTGGGGCGCAGGATCACGGGATAACCAACGGTTGCGGCGAATTTCAGACCTTTTTCGACGGTATTGACGAGCTGCGAGGTCGGCGTCTCCAGGCCGATTTTTCGCATAGCGTCCTTGAAGAGGAGCCGGTCCTCGGCTTTCTTGATGGAATCGACCTTGGCTCCGATCAATTCTACGCCATACTGATCGAGCACGCCCGCCTCGGCCAGCGCGATCGCCAGATTCAGCCCGGTCTGCCCACCGACGGTGGACAGCAGCGCGTCGGGACGCTCCTTGCGGATCACTTCGGCCGCAAATTCGACGCTGAGCGGCTCGACGTAGGTGCGGTCCGCCAGATTCGGATCCGTCATGATGGTGGCCGGATTCGAATTGATCAGGATCACTTCATAGCCGTCGCTGCGCAGAGCCTTGCACGCCTGCGCGCCGGAATAATCGAACTCGCAGGCCTGGCCGATGACGATGGGGCCGGAGCCGACGATCAGGATGCGGTGGATATCGTTGCGTCTGGGCATTTTATCGCTCCATCATCCTTATGAAATCGTCGAACAGATAGAGCGAATCATGCGGGCCAGGCGCGGCCTCGGGGTGATACTGCACGCAAAAGACCGGGTAATTGCGGTGGCGGAAGCCTTCGAGCGTTTCGTCGTTCAAATTGATGTGCGTGACCTCCAACTCGTTCATATTGAGCGAATCGGGATCTACCGCGAAGCCGTGATTGTGGGCGGTGATCTCCACTTTCCCGGTGATTTTGTTCAGCACCGGATGATTGCCGCCGCGGTGGCCGAACTTGAGCTTATACGTCCTGCCGCCGAGCGCCAGACCCAGAATCTGATGCCCCAGGCAGATCCCGAAAACCGGCACGTGGCCCACAAGTTTCGCCACCTGCGCTGCGGGATATTCCAGAGGCTCGGGATCGCCGGGGCCGTTCGAGAGAAACACTCCGTCGGGCTTCAGGGAGAGCACGTCCTCCGCGGAGGTCCCGGCCGGAACGACCGTCAGCCGGCAGCCAACCTGGACCAGGCGGCGCAGAATATTGCGCTTCATGCCGAAATCGTAGGCGACGACGTGGAACCGGGGTTCAGCCGGCTTGCCCGCCAGATCCGAAGGCGAGCACAAATCGACCGCCTGGGACCATTCATAGCGCTGGGGTGTTGAGACGCGCGTTGCCAGATCCAGGCCGGCCATGGATGGCGAATTTTTCGCGCGGGCGACCAGCGAATCCCTGGTTCCGCCGGCGCTGGAAAGAACGCCGCGCATCACGCCGCGTGAGCGGAGGTGGCGCACCAGAGCCCGCGTGTCGATGCCGGTGATGACCGGAACCCCATTGCCGGTGAGAAACTGCTGAGCGGTCTCGTCGGCGCGCCAGTTACTGGACAAAGGGGAAAACTCGCGCACCGCCAGCCCTTCAATATACGGCTTGGCGGCTTCGTTATCGGCATCGTTGGCGCCGTAGTTGCCGATTTGGGGATTCGTGAGAACGACAATCTGGCCGGCGTACGAGGGATCGGTGAAAATCTCCTGGTATCCGGTGAGGGAAGTATTAAATACAACTTCCCCCGTCCGTTCGACGGGCGCACCAAAACTAATGCCCTCGAAGACCGTGCCGTCTTCCAAGGCGAGGACTGCTGTGCTCAAGTGGGCTGATTCCTCCAGGCGATGGGGGTAAATCCTATTTGACCACAAATGGGACGATAGTGGCATGCTCGTGGGCATCGATTTCGCGACCGGGAGCGGCGAGACGTGGGTGGCTCGCGGCGAGGCTAGGGATGGGACGCTGCGCGTGCACGCGCTGGAGCGGGTCTCGAATGGAGAAATTCCGCCGATTTGCGAGGGCGGGAGGGTGGTTGGAATCGACGTGCCCTTGGGCTGGCCGGATGCCTTTCAGGAGGCGATGAAGCGTCACCGGGCGGATCGGCCACAGCGGCTCCCGGCGGAATTTCCCGCGCGCCTGACGGACGAACATGTGAGGAAGCATCTCGGACTGACGCCGCTGTCGGTCGCTGCGGATTTGATCGGGCGCTGCGCATGGCAGGCCGCCGCGATCCTGGCAGGATGCCCGCATCGTATCAATCCTGTGGAAGCCTGCGTCGCGCCGTGCGTGATCGAGGTGTATCCCAAGGCTGTGCTGCGGGTCCTGGCAGGGAAGGTGCTATTTAACGAACTGAAGCGGTACAAGAGCGGGCCTGGACAGGTCGAGTCCCGGAGGCGGATCTGCGAACAAGTGATGCGAGGCCGGATCGTGTTCGAGGCCTATTCTGAAACGATGCTGGCGTGCCACGACGCGTTGGATGCGGTGCTGGCGCTCTACGCCGCCTGGGCATTTGATCGCGGCGGCGTGGTTTTCCCTACGCCCGAGGAGCGGGAACGGGTATCGCGCGAAGGATGGATTTACTACCCGGGCGTCTTCGAATCCGCCGTGGAGGCGATGATCGCGGGTGACGCGGCGGCGCTCGGGCGGGCGCTCAAAGAACATCCGGACCTGGTGAAGGAGCGGTCTGCCCGGGAGCACCGGTCGACGCTGCTGCATTACGTGTCGGCGAATGGGGTCGAGGCGTTCCACCAGAGAACGCCGCCAAATATCGTCGGGATTGCGCGGATGCTGCTCGACGCCGGGGCTGACGTAAACGCCGAATCGGAGGCGTACGGAGGCGGTTCGACCACGCTCGGGCTGACCGCAACCAGCGTTCATCCGGAGAAAGCAGGCGTTCAGATCGAATTGATGCAGTTGCTGCTTGAGCGCGGCGCGAAGATCCATCCGGGGGATGCGGCCGCCTGCCTCGCGAACGGCCGCGGCGCGGCGGCGGAATTTCTCGCCTCGCGCGGCGCGCCTCTTGACTTTGCGGAGGCGGCAGGGTTGGGGCGATTGGATCTGGTGCAGGAACTCGTCGGCACGGCAACCGCGAAGCAAACGATAGACGGGCTCGGTTGGGCGTGCGAATATGGGCGGACCGAGGTCGTCAAATTCCTGTTGGAGCAGAGCCTCAGCCGCGAGGCGCTGGATCGCGGCCTGCATTGGGCCGCGTATGCAGGCGATCCGGGAATCGTGAAGATGCTGCTCGCTCGCGGCGCGCCCGTGGACGAACAGGATGCGCGGTTTCATGCAACGCCGCTCGGTTGGGCGATGCATGCGCGGCGCGAAGGCCGCACGGGCCATTTTGCCGAGGTGGCCGCGATGCTCATCGCGGCTGGCGCAAGGCCCCTCGAATGAAATCCCTAAACGAACTTCAGGCGCCCCATCGCGTACACCACCATTTTCAACAGGAGCCAGCCGTGGCTCCAACGCTGGATATTGGTATCGCCGTAGACGCGCTCGCCGTAGCGGACTGGCAGATCGACGATCTTCATATTGAAGTGCGCCGCGCCGAAGATCAGGTCGAAGTCCCCGAACGGGTCGAAATCGCCGAAGTAGGCCCGATTGTCGGCGATGGTCTTATAGTGGGCCTTGCTTAACACCTTCGTCCCGCAGAGGGTGTCCTTGATGCTTTGTCCCAGCAGCCAGGAAAACGCCAGGCTGAAAAATTTGTTCCCGAGGAAATTGAAAAAGCGCATCGCACCGCCTTCCATGGGATACACGAGGCGGACGCCGTTGACGAACTCGCCGCGGCCGGATCGCCAAGCCTCGTAGAAATGCGGCAGATCCTCGGGAGGCACCGTCAGATCCGCGTCCAGAATCATCAGTACCTCGCCGCGGGCTTTCTCGAAGCCGAGACGCACCGCGTCGCCCTTGCCCTTGCCGGTTTGACGATACAACTGCGCCGGTCCGGCCGGGCCCAGCGGTCCGCGGATGGCAATTTCCCGTTCAATCGCCGCGTAGGTGCCGTCCTTTGAGCCGCCTTCGACAAAGATCAGCTCCGTGCCGCCGCCCATCTGTGGAACGCGATCGAAAATGTTGGCGATGTTGCCCGCTTCGTTACGCGCGGCGACAATCACGCTGACAACCGGCTCCGGAGCCGTCTGCGTGTGCGGCGCGGGCCGCGCAATCAGAAAATTGGTTAGGCCCAGGTGCCGCACCGGCCACAGTTTTACCGCGAATTTGTTCGCGAAGGAGCCGATCAGCGGCAGATTCAGCGGCAGCAGCACTTCCTGCGTGGCGCGGATCACCTCGAAATCGGCCAGATAAAACAGGTTTTCCAGATCCTCGCGCGTCAACCAGTTCTGCAGCGGCTGTTTTTTGGCAAAGCCAGCCCATTCGGCGATCCGGCGCGGCCCTTCCCACAACCGGCTGTAGGAATTCAGAATGATGCGCGTTTCCGGATGCGCATAGCGCAGGACGTTGGAAAAAACCTGCTGCACATTCCAGACGTCATTCACCAGGTCCGAAATAATAATGAAGTCGAATTTTTCCGCGCCCAAATCGACGGCGTGCGCGTCGGCTTCCACAAACCGCAGCTTGGGATATTTCGCATGGGCGCGATGGATCATCGCGGGACAAAAGTCGACGCCGACGCCAGTGGAGGGCTCAACGGAGGCGAGCAGATCGCCTTCGCCCGAGCCAAGTTCCAGCACGCGCACTCCGGGAGGGATCAGGAAGCGGTAAACCTCCTGCAGGCGCTGGCGATAACCGCGGCGCAGAATGTCGAACCGGCTGCCGGACCGCGCGTATGCCTCCCAGTAGGCGATACGGGCTTCGGTGTAGGCGGACTGCTTGGGGTGAACGCTCAATCCTCCAGTGTAATGGCACCGAACGTGCTTTCACCACACGCGAGTGACGCGACACTTCGAGTTTCCCCAAGGCATCCCGGCGTTTGAGACGCACAAGCGTTTCCGTTTGATCGAGAAGCTTCCGTTGTTGTTTCTCGAAAGCGAAACCAATCCGGAGTTGTCTTTTCTTGTGCTGCCGGTAACCCTGATCGATCCCGAGTACCACCTGGCGCTTTCGTCCGAGGACCGGGCGACGATCGGCGCTGATGGCGAGTCCCCGCTGCTGTGCCTGGCGGTGATCACCGCCGTCGAGGATTCGCCGCCGACCGCCAATTTATTGGCGCCGGTGGTGGTGAACCTCGAGACGGGACGCGCGGTGCAGGCCGTACGCTCGGACGCGGCGTACTCCCACAAACATCCCTTGCTCCCGGAAGGCGCGCCATGCTCGTGATCCGCCGCCGTCCAGGAGAAATACTGCTGATCGGCAATGAGATTGAAGTTGAAGTGCTGGAGATCGCCAGTTCGCAGGTGAAGCTCGGCATCCGCGCGCCGAAGCAGGTGATTGTGCTGCGGAAGGAAATTCAGATCGCCGGGCAGGAGAATCTGGCGGCATCCGGGAAGAGATCGCACGCCGCGGTAAATTCCCTCCTACGGACGCTCAAGAAGCGCGAACCGGCTCCGATAAGAGCGCTGTAAGACCCGGGAAAGGATTCCCGGACAAATCAGAATTCAAGGAGAGAATCCGTGTCATTTTCGATCAACACCAACATCGCCTCATTGCAGGCGCAGAACTATTTGACCCAGACCAGCAACTTCCAGAACACCACCATTCAGCAGGTCACGTCGGGTTTGCGCATTATCAATTCAGGAACCGACGCCGCCGGTCTGGCCATCGCCAACGGATACCGTTCCACGGAAGCCGTGCTGACGCAGGGCATCCAGAACGCCACCAATGGACAGAACCAGTTGCAGATTGCCGACGGCGGCATGAGCAGTATCGGAAATCTTCTCGATACGGCCCGGTCGCTGGCCACGGAGTCGGCCTCGGGCACGTTCACAGGCGACCGCAGCACATTGAACGCTGAATTCCAGAGTGTGTTGGCGGAAATCAACCGCCAGGCGCAGGCGATCGGGCTGAACCAGGGCGGATCCCTGGCCAGCAACCTGAGCGTGTTCATCGGCGGCGGCGAAGCGTCGAACGGCGTCACCGCGGCCACCAACGGGAGCGTGGCGGTGAATCTGAGCCAGGCGACAGTGGACGCCAAGAGCCTGGGCCTCGAAGGAGTGCAGGCCTCCGGCAAGTCGGGCACGGATATCGGCACGGGGAGCACCACCAGCGTGCAGAACATTTTGAACAACGCCACCAATCAGGGCTCTATTTCCAACAACACCACCAATTTCTACGTCACCGGCCCTGGCTTCTCCAATACCAGCGGAGGCAACGTGATCAAGCTGGCGGTGAATCTGAACGGCGTAACGGACAGCAACACGCTGGTCGCGGCGGTGAATTCAGCGATTCAAGCCGCCGGAAACGGCAACAGCCAGCAGGCGACGGCGTTCAAGAACGCGAATGTTACCGCGGCTATCAACACGGATTCCACCGGCAAGCAGCAGTTGACGTTCAACAGCGCCAACACGGCGTTTCAGGTGCAGGGCGGGGATCAGGTAGCCACCGCACTATTGGGGAATTTCTCCAGCGGATCGACGGGCAACGTGGCAAATGTCACCGCTCTGGCGGCATCGGCGTTCACTGCTCCGGGCGCCGCCGAGACGGTCAATCTGCGGATCACGGGCGCGGGGTTGACCGGCACGCAGGGCGATATCTCGGTCGCAGTGGCGACCACCGATACAGCCACCTCGGTGGTATCGACCATCAACACGGCGATCGCCGGAAACGCCGCGCTGGCGGCCACCGGCATCACGGCAGTGAACAACGGCGGGAAGGTCCAGTTCGTGGGCCACGCCGGGCAGAGCTTCCAGGTGGCGACCGCGGGCGACATTAGCAACGCGCTCGGTTTCGGCAGCTATTTGAACAACCAGGGCGTGGCCGGCGGCGCGGGTGCATTCAACTACACCTCGCTCACGGCGGGCGCAGCCTCGGCGGCCAAGACCCAGGGCGTGGAAATCTCCCTCAATGGCGGCGCGGGCATCGACCTTGGCGTCCTCACTTCCAGTGCGACCGAAGCCACGGCGCTGAGCACTCTGAACGCGGCATTCCAAGGGAACGCGGCGTTAAGCGCGGCCGGAATGACGGCGGTAGATAGCGGCGGTAACATCAAGATCGTCAGCGAGAACGGCACCAACTTCCGCCTGAATCTGTACGGCGGTACCGGAAACGCCTTCGGCTTCGGCGCCAGCAATACAGGTTCGGCGGCGGGTCCGGCGACCGTGGCCTCGGCGTACGCCGCTCCCAACGTCATCGATTCGGCCGGCGCGCAGCAGAGCGCCAACGCCGCTGGCAACAACGTGTTTCAGTTCACCGGCCTCACCAATGCGGGCGACGCGCAAACGGTCACGCTGAGCGCGGTGGACGCCAACGGCACCGCTCACACCCTGAACGTTAATCTGACCAACGCCAATGCCAGCACGCTGGATCAGGCGGTTTCCACCGTCAATCAGGCCATCGCCGCTTCGAACGATGCCACGCTCCAGCAAATCGGTGCGTTCAAGCAGGAAGGTTCAACCGGCAACGTCAACGGCGTGGAGGGCATTACCTTCATGAGCGCAGGCAGCCCGTTTAAGGTCAGCCTGGGCGCTTCTCCGGCCAGCTCGACTTCGGGTGTCAGTGTCGGCCTCGCCGATGGCACGACGGGCGCCAGCGGCGGAGCGGTGATCAACTCCACCTCCAACGGCAGCGGCTCGACGGCGGACATCAGCAACGTCTCTACGGCCACGGCCGCGGTGACGGCTCTGGCGAGCGCGGTTGTCGTGCTGGGCAACTCCCAGGCCGCGGTGGGCAACGGCGAAAACACGCTGACGTACGCCATCAACCTGGCCTCTTCACAGTTGACGAATCTGGCTGCGTCCGAGTCCAGCATCCGCGACGCCAACATGGCGGCTGAGTCGGCCAATCTGACAAAATCGCAGATCAGGCTGCAGGCCGGCATCGCCGCTCTGGCGCAAGCGAACTCCGCTCCCCAGCAGATCCTGACCCTGCTGCAGCACTAAAACCGGGACGGAAATAATCCCCAGCCATAAGCAACACTAACCCTCCTTGGGCCACTTCGGAGCTTCCAGAGTGGCCCCTTTTTTTCGGGTTACTTGTAAATACCGCGCAACGCGCGCGCGCGGATGCGGACCAGATCCGCGAAGGACTTCACACCCTGGGTCAGGCTGACCTTGGTACCTTCCACGTTGCTCCACTCCACCGGCACTTCCACCGCGCGCAGGCCCAGCACCCGGGCGATGACCAGATCCTCCACATCGAAGCTGAATCCATCCTCGATCTGGCGCGAAAAAATATCCCTTGCCGCGTCCTGGCGAAACAGCTTAAATCCGCATTGAGTGTCGTGAAACGGGAGCCCGGTCACCAGCCGCATGACGATGTTGAAGGCGCGGCCGGAGAGTTCGCGCATCCACGACTGATGCACTTTCACCAGCTTGCGGTCCAGGGCGCGCGAACCGATCGCTACTACGGCCTTTTCATGGCGCGCGGCGGAGATCAGCTTCTCCAGTTCCTGAATGGGCGAGGAAAGATCGGCGTCGGTGGAAAGAATCCAATCGCCGGTGGCGGCGAGCATTCCGTTGCGCACCGCGCAACCCTTGCCGCGGTTTCCCGGATTGCGAACCAACCGGATGAGCCCGCCGCGCGCCTCCACCAATGCCCCCGTACCGTCGCGCGAACCGTCGTCCACCACCAGAATCTCCTTGACGGGCAACGGAGACCGTTCCAGCCAGGCAACGATTCGATCAAGTGTGGCCGGGAGGCGGTGTTCTTCGTTAAAAGCAGGGATGACAATGGAGAGCGTTTCCACTTAGCGATTCTCCAGAAACCAGCGGTAGGTGCTCTCAAGCCCCTGGCGCAACGGTGTTCGGGCGCGCCAGCCGAGTGAAGCGAGCCGCGATACATCGAGTAATTTTCGCGGCGTACCATCTGGTTTCGAAGGATCCCACACGATCCGCCCTTCAAATCCGACGATGGAGCGGATCATTTCCGCCAGCTCCAGGATGGTCACGTCCTCGCCCGTGCCGGCGTTCAGGATCTGCGCGGAATCGTGGCGCTGCATGGCGAACACGGCGGCATCGGCCAGATCGTCGACGTACAGAAACTCGCGGCGAGGCGAGCCGGTACCCCACAGCGTGACATGAGGCGCGCCGGACGCTTTTGCTTCGTGAAATTTGCGCAGCATTGCCGGGGCGACGTGGGAGGACTGCAAGTCGAAATTGTCGCCGGGGCCGTAGAGATTCGTCGGCATCAGAGAGATAGTAGAAAATCCGTACTGAGCGCGGTAGGCTTGCGCCATTTTGATGCCGGCGATTTTGGCGACGGCGTACCACTCGTTGGTGGGCTCCAGCGCGCCTTCGAGAAGAGATTCCTCGCGGATCGGTTGCGGCGCGAACTTAGGATAGATGCAGGACGAACCTAAAAACAAAAGTTTCTTCGCGCCGTTGCGGTAGGCGGCGTCGATCACGTTGCTCTGAATGGCGAGATTTTCAGCGATGAATTCCGCGGGCCGGGTGGAATTGGCGAGGATGCCGCCTACCTTGGCCGCGGCGAGGAATACGTATTCGGGCCGCTCGCGGGCGAAAAAAGCTTCCACCGCCGCCTGGCGCGTTAAATCCAGTTCGGCCTGTGTCCGCAGGATGAGCCTTGAATAGCCCTCCGCGGAAAGACGGCGCGCAATGGCCGAACCCACCAGGCCGCGATGGCCGGCGACATAAATCGATGAGGACTTATCCACGAATATTATCCATGCGGACGTTATCCATGCGACAGGCCGCGGGCCACCACCTTATGTCCGGCGGCGGCGAGCGTGCGCTCCTGGCGGGCGAGTTCGAGATCGTGCTCCACCATCATGGCCACCAGTTGCTCGAAGCCGACCTTGGGCTGCCAGCCGAGCTTGGCCCGAGCCTTTGATGGATCGCCGCACAGTGCCTCGACTTCAGTCGGGCGAAGATAGCGTGGATCGGTCTCCACGTGCTTTGTCCAGTTCAGCCCGAGCAAGCCAGCCGCGACGTCCAGAAATTCGCGGACGGAATATGAGTTCCCGGTGGCGACGACATAGTCATCCGGCTCGGACTGCTGGAGCATCAGCCACATGGCCTCTACGTAATCGCCTGCATAACCCCAATCGCGCCTGGAGTCGAGATAGCCAAGGTACAGCTTCTCCTGAAGGCCCAGCTTGATGCGGGTGAGGGCGCGGGTGATTTTCCGTGTTACGAAGGTTTCGCCCCGCCTCGGCGATTCGTGGTTGAACAAAATCCCGTTGCAGATGAAGAGCTTATACCCTTCGCGATAATTCTTGGCGAACCAGTGCGCCGCCACTTTGGCCACCGCGTAAGGACTGCGGGGATAAAAGGGAGTGTCTTCGTTCTGCGGAGGCGCGGAAGCGCCGAACATTTCCGATGATCCCGCCTGATAGAACCGTACGTCGCGGCCGGCGGAAGCATATTCCCGCATCGCTTCCAGTAAACGCAGGGTTCCGGTGCCCACCACATCGGCGGTGTACTGCGCCTGATCGAAACTCACCCGAACATGCGATTGCGCAGCCAAATTGTAGATTTCAGAGGGCTTGGTGTGCTCCAGGATCTTCCGTAGCGAGGCCCCGTCTGCCAGATCGCCGTAATGCAGATAAAGGCGAGTGCCGCGCTCATGCGGATCGGCATAGATGGCGTCCAGGCGTTCGGTGTTGAACGTGGACGCCCGGCGGACGATGCCGTGGACGATATAGCCTTTTGCCAGAAGCAGTTCGGCCAGAAAAGATCCGTCCTGCCCGGTGATTCCGGTGATCAGGGCGACGCGCGGAGAGCCTGCCATCGCCTCATTCTCGCACGAAAGCGGCGGGGGCGGATGTTATCCTGAAGAGAAGTGTCTGCTCCGCTCAATTTTCATCTGGAACATTACGACGGTCCACTGGACCTGCTGCTGGACCTGATCCGCAAGCAGGAGATCGACATTTACAATATCCCGATCGCGCAGATCACCGGGCAATATCTCGATTACATGAATCGTGCGGCGGAGATGGATATCGAACTCAGCGCGGAGTTTATCTTCATGGCGGCGACGCTGATCCACATCAAGTCGAAGCTGCTGTTGCCGCGCGATCCGGCGCTTGCGGAGTTGATTCCGGAAGAGGATCCGCGCAAAGAGCTGGTGGACCGGCTGCTGGAGCACGAGCGGTTCAAGTCCGCAGCCGAGATGCTGCATCAGAAGCGGGTGGTGGAGGAAGCCGTCTGGTCCAATCCGCAGATCGAGCAGTTCATGGCCGGGGAGGGCATGGAGCCCGGCCTCGCCGTGAGCCTGTTCGACTTGGTGAAGACGTTTCAAGGCGTGCTGGAGCGCATCAAGACCCGGCCGACCTATGAAATCAACAAAGAGGACGTATCTGTTCCGGACATGATCCGGTATCTTCATCACGTTTTTGAGGACGGCCCAAAGGGCGAGAGCGTCGCCGCGCGCGAGCTGTTTGAGCGGCAGAAGAGCCGCCGCGCGATGATCTGCCTGTTTCTGGCGATGCTGGAACTGGTGAAAATTCAGGCCCTGGGCCTGGTGCAGCAGGAGGGCTTCGGCGAAATCGGCCTGAAGCGCCTGAAGGGATTCGAAACGGCCTTTACTTCCGGCGAGCAACTGGCCGCCATCGACGAAGGATATAACTAGTGGAAGAAATGGATGTCACGCAACTGGCGGAGGAGCGTCCTTCGGCCAGCGCAGAACAAAGCGAAGATGCGCAACTGAAGGCGATTCTGGAGGCCGTAGTCTACATCACCGACGAGCCTCTGTCGGCGCAGCAGATGGCCGCGGCGCTGCAACAGCCGATCGACCGGATTAAGAGGCTGCTCGACGAGATCGTGGCCGAGTTCGCCAAGCCGGAGCACGGTTTATCCGTGCGCGAGGTTGCGGGCGGCTACAAAATGGCCACCAAGCCGGAGCATCACGAGGCGGTGCGCGCGTTTGTGAAGAAGCTGACGCCCCCCCTGAAACTGTCGCTGGCCGCGCTGGAGACGCTCGCCGTGATCGCGTATAAGCAACCCGTGACGGCGCCGGAGATCATGGAAATCCGCGGTGTGCAGGGCGTCGGCGTGTTGAAGACGTTGCTGGACCGTAAGCTGATCTCCGAGGCGGGCCGCAAAAACGTGGTGGGCAAGCCGATTCTCTATAAGACCACCAAGGAGTTCCTGGTGCAGTTCGGGTTGAAGGATCTGACGGAACTTCCGACGCTGAAGGAGTTCGAGGAACTGGGGCGGCTGGAAATTGCGGAGCCCGAAATGCCCGAGCCCGAAGTCCCCGCGTCCGGCGCGCCGCCAGAGGCGTCAGAAACGCAAAATGGCTGAGCAGCGGTTGCAGAAAATCCTCGCGCAGGCGGGCGTCGCCAGCCGGCGCAAGGCCGAGGAACTGATCACGGCCGGCCGCGTGACGGTGAACGGCGCGGCGGTGACGGAGCTTGGCTCCAAGGCGGATTTCGAGAAGGATCACATTAAGGTGGACGGCCGGCTGTTGCATGCGCCGAAGCACTACACCTATCTGGCCCTGAATAAGCCGCGCGGCTGCGTCACCACGGTCTCCGATCCCGAGGGCCGCGAAACGGTGATGCATCTGTTGAAAGCCGTGCGCGAGCGCGTGTTTCCGGTGGGCCGTCTCGACTATAACAGCGAGGGGCTGCTGCTGTTTACCAACGACGGCGACTTCGCGCACAAACTGATGGCTCCCTCGAGCCACGTCACCAAGACGTATGTGGTGAAGGTGAACGGCGCGATGACGGATCAGCAGGAGAAGGCTTTTCGCGAAGGCGTGAGTATCCATGGGCGCAAGACATCGCCCGCCGAACTGAAGATGATCAAGCCGGGCGAGAATCCCTGGTACGAGGTGAAGATTCACGAAGGGCGCCAGAACCAGATCCGTCTGATGTTCGCGCATTTCGGGAAGCTGGTGGAAAAGCTGCGGCGGGTGAAGATCGCGTTTCTGGAATTGGATGTGCCCGTGGCGCAGTTCCGCGCGCTGACACCGGCCGAGGTGGAGCACTTCAAGAAACTGCTGGAAAAACCGTCCGCGCCGGTGAAGTTCGTCAGCGCTCCGCCGAAGGAGAAATCCGTCATCCGGTCCAAATTCAAGAAAAAACATGACTGACATCGCCGCGCTGTTGCGTGAGGCGCGCGTCATCGCGGTGGTCGGGTTGTCGAGCGATGAATTTCGCCCCAGCCACGGCGTCGCCGCTTACATGCAGCAGGCAGGGTATCGCATTCTTCCGGTGAATCCGAACGAAACGGAAGTGCTGGGGGAGAAGGCCTACGCGAGGCTGGAGGATGTGCCGGAGAAGATAGACATTGTCGATATTTTCCGCCGCTCGCAGTTCGTGCGCGGGATTGTCGAATCGGCCATTCGCATCGGCGCGAAGGCGATTTGGATGCAGGAAGGCGTCGCCGATGAGGAGGCCGCGAAGCTCGCCCGCGCGGCGGGGCTGGCTGTGGTGATGGACCGGTGCATTTTGAAGGATCACCGGCGGCTGATCGCCTAATCGTACTTCTCAAATTCCAACTGGTCACCTTTGACGGTGCCGGTCGCGGCCAGCGTGCCGGCGGGCAGTTCCAGAACCGAATGGGCGCGGAGGCTCAAGGCGATGCGAGATTTGCCCATATCGGGGCGAATCTTCAAGATTTTCTTCTGTTTGGAAAGAAATACCACGTCGATGGGGAACTTCATGGCGAAGGTGTGGACGCCTTCGCAGGGCGAAATCCACAGGCCCTCGCCGGGCGCGAGGCTGGTGTGTTTCAGCAAACCCGTGCGGCGCTTGGCGCTGGTGTCGGCGATATCGGCGCGGTCGGCCAGCAGGCCACCCCTGGTCTGATTCGTCACGCGCAGTTTAGGCACGGGCATCAGCGTAGCATAATGAAAGGATGAGTTTGGAAAAAGCGACGCTTGGCGCGGGATGTTTTTGGGGCGTGGAGGCCACCTTCCGCAGGCTGGCCGGCGTGAAGTCGACTCAGGTGGGCTACATGGGCGGAACGCTCAAGAACCCCACCTATCAGGACGTCTGCACGGATCGCACGGGCCACGCCGAAGTGCTGGAAGTGACCTTCGATCCGTCGGTGATCAGCTATCACGACATCTTGGAAGTCTTCTGGGACAATCACAACCCGACGACGCTGAACCGGCAGGGTCCGGACGTAGGGACGCAGTACCGCTCTGCGATTTTCTATCACTCGCCGGAGCAGGAGGGCGAGGCTCGGGCGTCGAAGGACGCGGCGCAAAGCCGGTTTTCAAAGCCGATTGTGACGGAAATTGTGCCCGCGGCGGAGTTCTGGCGCGCGGAGGAGTATCATCAACAGTACCTGGAAAAGCGCGGCCTTTCGCAGTGCCATATTTAGTATCGGAAGCGCTTCCTTTAGCCGGTTGTCTCCCGGCGAGATCCAGCGCGCGCAGACCCTCGACGAAGTTACCGGTGTTACGCCAAGGGTCGATCCCGCTCTCCGCTGGAAGAGCGCTGGGACTCCTGGCCATACATTAGGCGGGCTTGGACGTGAACGACGCGATTGGAAGTCGCAAGGCCATGAAGACACGGCGAAAATAATCCCGCGATAGGGCTGTTACCATAGGGAGGTAGCCCCTCCTCGCTGTGAAAATCGGTTTTGTCAGTCTCGGATGCCCGAAGAACCTTGTCGATACAGAGGTGATGATGGGCCAGCTTGTCGCCGGAGGCCATGAGCTGACGCCGCATCCTTCCGATGCCGACGTGATCGTTGTGAACACGTGCAGTTTTATCGATCCGGCGAAGCAGGAATCGGTCGACACGATTCTTGAGATGGCCGAGTACAAGAAAACGGGCCGGGCGCAAAGGCTGATTGTCGCGGGATGCCTGGTGGAGCGCTATCGTGGCGACATTCAGAAGAACATGCCGGAAGTCGACGCCGTGATCGGCACCAACGAGCTGGAGCGGATCAACGCGTTGTGCGAAGGCGTAAAGCCCGCGGAGAATCCATTCGACGCGTACCTTTATCACGACCTCACGCCGCGCGTTCTGGCGACGCCCAAGCATTTCGCCTATATTAAGATTGCCGAGGGCTGCGACCATCCGTGCACGTTTTGCGTGATCCCGCAGTATCGGGGCAAGTTCCGCAGCCGGCGGTTTGAATCCGTCATCAGCGAGGCCACGCGCCTGTTTTCGCAGGGAGTGCGCGAGATCAACCTGATCGGGCAGGATACAACGTGCTACGGCGAGGACTTCGGCATGAAGGACGGGCTCGCCACGCTGCTGGCGCGCCTGGCGGGGATCGAAACGGATCACGAGAAATGGGTGCGTTTTCTCTACTGCTATCCGAATAAGGTGACGCAGAAGCTGCTCGACACCATCGCGGAGCATGATTCGCTGGTGAAGTACATCGACATGCCGCTGCAACACGCCAGCGCGAACGTTTTGAAACGGATGAAGCGCGGGGCGAATGGCGATATTTTCCTCAAGTTGATCGAACGCATCCGCGCGACGATTCCGGGCGTGGCGATTCGCACCAGCATGATCGCGGGATTCCCGGGCGAAACCGAGCAGGATTTCGAAACGCTGTGCCAATTCGTGGAAGCGGCGAAATTCGACCGTTTGGGCGTGTTTTCCTACTCAGATGAAGACACCAGCAAGAGCTACGCGCTGGATGGGAAGGTGGACGCGAAGACGATTTACAACCGCAAGCGCCACTTGATGTCCATCCAGAAGAAGATTTCACGCAAGCGGAATCGCGCGCTGGTTGGCAAGGAACTGCGCGTGCTAGTGGAAGGGCCTTCGGCCGATTCCGACCTGGTCTGGCAGGCCAGGCTTTCGACGCAGGCGCCGGAAATCGACGGCGTGTGCTACATTTCCGATCCCGGCGAGCAGCCGCTGAAGGCGGGCGAGTTCCGCACGTTGCACGTGACCGAGGCGCACGATTACGACTTGACAGGCACGTTGGTAGACGCGCCCGTTTCGGCATCCAAAGAACGCCTGCTGCAAATATCCCTGGTATGATTTGCCCGATCTGCAAGATAGAAGTGGCGCTCGATGCTCCCGAGATGCCGTTTTGCAGCGAACGCTGCCGGACGATCGATTTGGGCAACTGGGCCGCGGAGAAGTACGTCATTCCCGCGCCCGCCGATCTGACGCATCTGGAAAGCGACGAAGACGAGTGAAGAAGTTCGCCATTCTGCTGGCCACGTGGTTCGGATGCGGCTATGCGCCGAAGGGCCCGGGCACGGCGGGGTCTCTCGGCGCCTTGCTGGTCGCCTGGCCGCTGCGTCATCAAGCGCCGTGGTTTTTCGCGCTGCTGGCATTGATCCTGCTGGCGCCGGCGATCTGGTCCGCGGGGAGCACGGCTCTGCAGACGGGCAAGAAAGACCCGCAAATCGTGGTGATCGACGAGGTGGTGGGGCAGTGGATCGCGCTGGCCGGAGCCACCATGTATTCGCCGTGGGCTTGGATGGCCGCCTTCGCGCTGTTCCGCGCGTTCGACATCTGGAAGCCGTGGCCGGTGCGGCAACTCGAACGATTGCCCGGCGGAACCGGCATCGTGATGGATGACGTAATGGCGGGAGTTTACGCGGCGCTTGTGTTGTACGCCGTGGGATGGAACAATTTAATCGGTAAGCTGATCTATGGCATTTCGTAAAACATCCGACCGTCCGCAGATTTCCGAGATTTTTCCCGCGGCGGCCATTCCGGGCGGAGAGTTTCAGATTCGAGGGAAAGGACTCGCTGGCGCGGCGCTTCCCCACGTGAAATTTGGCGAGATGAACGCGCCGATCGTCATCGGGTCCGATTCCTTCGTGATCGCACGCGTGCCCGAAGGCGCTCCCGCCGGCGAATTGAAGGTCGGCGACGCGCCTTATAAGTGCGACATCGGGATTCTGGTAGCCGACAGCCTGCATCCGGTTTCGAACCCGGTGGTGGACCAGCAGGGGAACATTTACACGACGTTCAGCGGCTCGCCAGGGCAGAAGGCGCCGGTTTCGATTTACAAGATCGATACGCATCATCGCGTGCGGCCTCTGGTTTCCGATCTGATGAACGCCACCGGGCTGGCGATGGATGCGGATGGGGTGCTTTATGCGTCGAGCCGGCATGAGGGCATCGTCTATCAGGTTTCGCTGTCGGGCAACCTGTCGGTCTACGTAGAAGGGATGGGCGTCGCTACCGGGCTCGCTTTCGACGCGCACGACCATCTTTACGTCGGCGACCGCAGCGGCACAATTTTCAAGATCAGCCGGGAGCGGCAGATTTACGTATTCGCGACCATGGAGCCATCCATCGCCGCGTATCATCTGGCCTTCGGGCCGGATGAGTGCCTCTATGTGACCGGCCCGAGCACGTCGAGTTTCGACGCGGTTCACCGCATCACGCCGGACGGCCATGTCGGGGTCTTTTATCGCGGTCTGGGACGGCCGCAGGGATTGGCGTTCGACACGAAGGGCAATCTGTATGTGTCGGCGTCGCTCGAAGGGCGGCGAGGCGCGGTGCGCATCACGCCCGACGCCAAAGCAGAACTGTTTCTTTCCGGCCCGGCGATTGTCGGCGTGGCGTTCGCGCCGTCGAAGTCGATGATTCTGGCGACGAACAACTCCATTTACCGCGTCGATTGCGGGATTGAAGGGCGCAGGCTTCCGTAAATGGAAGCGGAAATCATCGCCGTCGGCACGGAACTGCTGGGCGTTCAACGCGTCGATACCAATTCGTTGTTCCTGACCGATCAGCTCAACATGTTGGGCGTCGAGGTGCGGCGCAAAATGGTGGTGGGCGATCATCGCGAGTTGCTGACCGCGTCGATTCGCGAGGCTCTGGATCGCGTCGAGATCGTGATTCTGACGGGAGGGTTAGGGCCCACCGAGGATGATCTGACCCGCGAAGCAGTCGCGGCCGCCACCGGACGCAAACTGATTTTCCGCGAAGATCTGCGCGACGCCATCGCCGCGCGTTTCCGCAGCTTCAATCGCAAAATGGCCGAGGTCAACCTGCGGCAGGCGTACCTGGTGGACGGCGCGGAGCCGCTCGCCAACCCCAACGGCACTGCCGCGGGCCAGTGGCTGGAGCATGAATCGCGGGTGGTGATGATGCTGCCGGGACCTCCGCATGAAATGAAGCCGATGTTCACCAATCACTGCGTGCCGAGGCTGCAGCGCCGCCTGCCGGCGAGGGTGATCCGGACGCGCTTCTATCGCGTGGCGGGCATGGGCGAATCGGACCTGGACCAATTGATTGCGCCGGTGTATTCCAAGTACGAAAATCCGGTGACCACCATCCTGGCCGCGCCCAGCGATATTCAAGTTCACCTGCGGGCCCGCTGCGCGACCGCCGAAGAGGCCGAGGCGCTGCTGGCCGAGGTCGGCGCGCCGATTGAGGAATTGCTGGGCGACCGCATTTATTCGCGCAACGGCGATCCGCTGGAGTCGGTGATCGGGCAGATGCTGGAGGCGCGCCAGGCGACGCTCGCCGTCGCGGAAAGCTGCACCGGAGGGCTGCTGGGCCAGCGGATCACGTCGGTTGCGGGAAGCTCGAAATATTTCGCCGGCGGATTTTTGGTTTACTCCGACGCGATGAAGGAAAAGCTGCTCGGCATCGACCCGGCGTTGCTGGCCGAACATACCTCCGTCAGCGAGGCCGCCGCGAACGCCATGGCCGAAGGGGCTCGCCAGCGCACGGGCGCAACCTACGCGCTCTCCATCACGGGCGAAGCAGGCCCGGAAAGCTCCACCGGAGCGCCGGTCGGCACCGTCTTCACCGGCTTCGCAGGCCCCAATGGCTCAGACGCCCGCAAGCTAACGCTCCCCGGCGACCGCGCCCGCATCCGGACGTTCGCGACGCAAGCCGCGCTCGATTTACTGCGGCGGAAACTGACAACGTAGCGTTTCCATATGATTTAGCATCCCGTGGCGCACGCCCATGGCGCGCCGCCGCGTCCGTTAAGGGAGAGGATTTTACGGTGGTTTTGATCCACAGTAACCAAACACAGTAACCAAACCAGCGCCCTCGACGCCTTGTTCTGATATCCTGATTCACCAAAGCCTATGAGACTTACCGCGCTCCCCCTCCTTGCGGCGTTTGCCGCCGTTTCCTTCGCGCAGACCGCGCCACAGAAGCTGGATGAAGACTATACCAAGCTGATCAAGCAGTATCTGCAGGACGCGCGCGTCACCACGGAGCTTGTCGATCACATGCCGGCGTCGGACAAGGTGCCCTCGCCTTTGAAATTTTTCGGGCGCATTCCGGGCACACCAGGCGAGCTGACGTATTCCAAGGACATCAACCGCTATTACGAGGAACTGGCGAGAGTGTCGCCGCGCGCGAAGTTCTGGAAGGTGGGCAAATCCGAGGAAGGCCGCGACCAGGTTGTGCTGGCGATCGCCGATGAGGCAACGATCAAGTCGCTCGATAAGTACAAGGGGATGCTGGCGGCGCTGGGCGATCCGCGCAAAACCACGGAGGCGCAGGCGCGGGACATCATCAAGACGGCGAAGCCGATTTACTGGGCCACCAGCGGCATCCATTCGCCGGAAACCGGCGGCCCGGAGATGCTGATTGAGCTCGCTTACCGGCTGATTGTGGAAGAGACGCCGTTTATTCAGCAGATTCGCAACAACTCGATTATCTTCATCACGCCGGTGGTGGAGGTGGACGGCCGCGAAAAAGAAGTGGACACGTATTATTACGGCAAGAAGACCGGCAAGGCTCGGCCGCCGCTGATGTATTGGGGCAAATACGTGCAGCACGATAACAATCGCGACGGCATGGGCCAATACCTGAAGCTGACGCAGAACCTGACGGCTGGCGTTCTGGAATGGCATCCGACGATTTTTCACGATCTGCACGAGGCGCAGTCGTATTTATATGTTTCGACCGGCACGGGTCCGTATAACGCCGCGCTGGATCCGGTGGCGATCGACGAATGGTGGCTGCTGGCCGAAACCGAAGTGATGGAGATGGCCAAGCGAGGCGTCCCCGGCGTGTTCACGTACGGTTTCTACGACGGATGGGTGCCGAATTATCTGTTCTGGATCGCGCTGACGCACAATTCGTTCGGACGGTTCTATGAAGTGCAGAGCTACGGCCCGGACATCAACGAGAATCTGCGCCTGCAGCCGACGGCCACCAGCCGCGAGTGGTTTCGTCCGAATCCTCCGTTGCCGTCGATCAAATGGGGCCCACGAAACAACACCAACATCCAGGAATCGGCTCTGCTGCTGGCGATGAACAAGGTGGCCAAGGAAAAAGAGCTGTATCTGGAAAATTATTATCTGAAAACCAAGCGCGCGATTGATAAGGGCAAGAACGGGCCGACGTATGCGTGGGTGCTGCCTTCGGATCAGCGCCGGCGCGGCGAAGTGGCGGATGTGGTGAACGACCTGCGCCATCAGGGCCTGGAGATTCACAAAGTCAGCGGCAAGTTCGTGGCAGGCAGCTTCGGGCTGAATGATGGCGATTATGTGATTCGCGCTGATCAGCCGTATCACACGCTGGCGGAGATGTATTTCAGCGTGCAGAACTATCCGGTGGCGAATCCTGCTCCGTACGACGATACGGGATGGACGATGCAGTACATGCGCAACGTGAAGCTGGTTCCGGTGACGGATAAAGCCGTGTACTCCGCGCCGCTGACGATGGTGACGGCGGACGTGAGGGCTCCGGGAGGCGTCGATGGCGTGGGCGGCACGACGCTGGTGATCGATCACACTACGGATAACGCTCTGATGGCGTTCCGGTTCAAGTTAAAAGATGTGGCGATGAGCGCCGCTGAAGATGATTTCGAGATTGCGGGCCGCAAGTTCCACGCCGGGGCGTTCCTGATTGAGAACGCCGATCGCGCGAAGATCGACCCGCTGTTGAAAGAACTGGGCATCAACGCAATGGCGGTTGCGTCGGCGCCCGCGGTGAAGATGCATTCGCTGGATATTCCGCGTATCGGCTACGTCCACACGTGGCAGCGGACGCAGGATGAAGGATGGGTACGCGCCGCACTGGATTATTATGGCGTGCCGTACACGTATTTTGCCGATCAGAAGCTGCGCGAAGGCAACCTGCGCGCCAAGTACGACGTGATCGTGTTCCCGCACGTGGGAGGCACATCGCAGTCGCATTTGAACGGGATTCCGAAGACCGGTCCTGATCCGGTGCCGTACAAGAAGACCGAGCTCACGCCGAACCTGGGCGCCAACGATTCGAGCGACGATATTCGCGGCGGCATGGGCATTGAAGGCCTGGCCGAACTCGCCAAATTCGTCCAGGAGGGCGGCACGCTGATTTCCGAAGGGTCCACCGCGGCGTTTCTTTCCGATTATGGACTGACGAGCGGCGTCACCGTGGAGCATCCGGCCGCGCTGTTCGCGCGCGGCTCGATTTTGCGCGGGACATTCACCGATAAGAAGAGCCCAATCGCGTATGGATACGATCAGAAGGACATTCCGGTGTACTTCAATCAGGATCCGGTGCTGATGGCCGGAGGGGGCGGCGGCTTTGGAGGATTCGGCGGCGGCCGGGGCGGTTCGCCTCTGGGCCAGAACGTCACGCCCAACGTCGTGCCGGTGCAGATCTCGAAATACGATGAGACTCCGGTAAACGCCGGGCCTGCCGCGCCGAGCGAAGGAGAAACGCAGGCCATGATGAGGCAGCAGGCGCGGGCGTTTGGCATCGCGATGGACGATGCGCGGCCGCGCGTCGTCCTGCAGTTCCCGGCCAACGCGAGCGACATGCTGTTGAGCGGAACGCTCTCCGGCGGCCAGGCGCTGGCCAATCGCGCGCTGGCGGTGGACGTCGCGTCCGGACAAGGCCACATCGTGATGTTTGCGCTGCGGCCCTTCTGGCGGTGGCAGACGCAGGGCACGTTTTTCCTAGCGTTCAACGCGATTCTGAACTGGAATCATCTGGACGCGGGCAAGCCAGAGCCTGGCCAGGGAGGCCGTGGCCGCGGGGCAAGGTAGCCGTGGCGCACCAATTCACGGCGTCCTATCTCGAGGATTCGCTCGCCCTGTTTCGCCAGTACAAGACAATGGCCGAGGGCGCCATGGCGCAGGTGACGGACGAGCAGTTGTTCGCCACGCTTGACGCCGAAATGAACTCGATCGCGCTAATTGTGAAGCACATGGCGGGCAACATGCGGTCGCGCTGGACGGATTTTCTGACGACGGACGGAGAGAAGCCGGACCGCCATCGGGACACGGAGTTTGAGAATCCGCCGTCCACGCGCAGCGCGCTGCTCGAAATGTGGGAGCAAGGCTGGGCGCACGTGTTCGCCGCGCTGGAGCCGCTCAGCGACGCGGATCTGGGACGCACGGTAACGATTCGAGGAGAGCCGCACTCGGTGATGCAGGCGGTCAACCGGCAGATCGCGCATTATGCGTGCCACATCGGGCAGATTGTATTTTTAGCCAAGCACCTGCAGGCGAGCAATTGGACGTCGTTGAGCGTGCCGAGGGGCCAGTCTGCGGCGTTCAACGAACGAATGAAGAAATAAAGCGCCCTATGCGTCAGCGTGGGGTTCGCGCGGGGGTTCTGGTAGAGTCAAACCATGCCCCGGCGCTATCCTAAGTATCCGCTGCCCGGCGTCGGCGCGATTATCTTTCGCCGACATTCGATTCTTCTGGTCCAGCGCGGGCGCGAGCCGCTGAAGGGCTGGTGGTCGCTGCCCGGGGGCCTCATCGAGACCGGCGAATCGATAGAGGCTGCGCTGAAGCGGGAGGTTCTGGAGGAGACCGGGCTGGTCGTCCGGCCGAATCGCCTGTTCGAAATTTTCGAACGCATCATGCTCGATAAACAAGGGCGCGCGGAATATCACTACATCCTGCACGACTACCTGTGTACAGTGGTGAGAGGAGAATTGCTCGCCGGCGACGACGCCGGAAGCGCGGCCTGGGTTCCGCGAAACGCATTGAAGGATTATCAGCTCACCGAAGGTACGCTGGCGGTGATCGAAAGGGCTTTCCAGGCACGCCGCGGTTGAGCCAAAATGGGGACAGCCCGCTCTGTCCACTCGAAGAGCGGTGTCAGAAGCTTCAAGGATCGCGCATCTTGGGACAGAGTAGGCTGTCCCTATCTTCCATGCAAACCGACAGCGTTCTTGAATTTGAGCAATTGCGGGCCCTGGTGGGCCGCTATGTGCGCAGCTCGCTTGGACGCGCGGAGTTGGAACGGGTGGAGCCCGTCTCCGACCGGTCGCCGATCGAAGAGGCTCTCGCCGGCACGGCCGAGGCAATGGAGTTTACGCGCGCATCCGAGCAGCCCAGGGCGAACGCGCCTCGCGTACGATTCGAGGACATCGCCGAGTTGGGGCCGACGCTGGCGCATCTGCGGATTGAAGGCACGACGCTCGAGGCGGGGGAAATCTACGAGCTATCGCGGCTGCTCGATCTTGCCGCCGAGGCTCGCGCAGCGCTGCTCGGGTCCGCGGCGAAATTTCCGCGGCTTTCCTCGTATGCCTCGAAGATCGCGGACTTGCGGGATCTGGCGCGGGATCTGCGCGGCAAGATTCTGCCCGACGGCACACTGGCGGACCATGCCAGCGTCGCTCTGGCCCGGCTGCGGCGCGATTGCGAAAAGCAGCGCCGCCTGATTGAGGAGTCGCTGGAACGGTTTCTGCGCGCCCATCGCGAGGACGGCACGCTGCAGGAGGATTTCATCGCGATCCGCAACGACCGCTTCGTGGTGCCGGTGGTTGCCGGGCGGGAACGGCGCGTCGATGGGGTGATCCACGGGGCCAGCGGCAGCGGCGCGACGCTGTTCGTCGAGCCGATGGAGACCATCAACCTTAATAACGAGCTGGTGCGTCTGCGCGACGAAGAACTGCGCGAGGCGCATCGCATTCTGCGGGAATTCACCGCGCAACTGCGCCAGCATTCGGCGGAAATCGCCGCGACGGCGCAGGCGCTTGCGAAGCTCGAATTGCTGTTCGCCAAGGCGGAATTCGCGCGCGAGTTCAATTGCGTGGTGCCGAGGCTGAGCGCGGACAACGCGCGGCGCTTGATCCTCAGCCGCGCCCGGCATCCGCTGCTCGAGGATATTTTGCGGGCTAAGCGCAAAAGCGTGGTTCCGGTGTCGCTTGCGCTCGATCAGGCGGAGCGCACGCTGCTGATCAGCGGTCCGAACACGGGCGGGAAAACGGTGGCGCTGAAGACCGTTGGGCTCCTGGCGCTGATGACGCATGCCGGCCTGCCCGTGCCGGCGATGGAGGCCGAGTTTCCGCTGTTTGACCAGGTATTGGCCGATATCGGGGATCACCAGTCGCTTCAGGAAAGCCTCAGTTCGTTTTCGTCGCACATCGTATCGGTTTCGAAGATGCTGGAAAACGTGACGCCGGATTCGCTGGTGCTGCTCGACGAGTTGGGGCGCGCGACCGATCCGGAAGAGGGCGGTGCGTTGGGCGTTGCGGTCCTGGAAGCGTTTCAGAACGCGGGCGCATTCACGCTCGCTTCCACGCATTTGATGGCGATGAAGGTTTATGGCGCGTCCACGAAGGGTGTGCGGAACGGATCGATGGGCTTCGACGACGCGACCTTGGAACCGACGTACGAATTGCGCCTGGGGGCGCCGGGAAAATCGGCGGGATTGGAGATTGCTTCCAGGCTTGGGCTGGATCCGCATCTGATCGCCGCCGCGCGGTCGCGCATGTCGAGCGTGGATCGCGATATTTCGCGCTTTCTCGCCGAGTTGCATGATCGCATCGATGTGTTGGAGCGGGAACGCGCGGAGCTGGCCTCGCGCGCGGCGGCGCTGGAGGCTCGCGAAAAATCGCTTGAGGTGAACTGGGAAAAGAAGTACGCGGCGAAGATTCGCGAGCTGGAGCAGAGGGCTTCGGAGCTGGCGGCGCAGTTCGAGCAGCGGGCTGAGCAGACCATCGGCGAGTTGAGCCAGAAGGCTCACGTCAAGGTGGCCAAAGCGAAGCGCGAGTTCAAGGAAGCGGTGGAAGCGCTGGCGCCCGCCCCTCTGCCCACGGCCGCGGCGCCGCGGTTGAAGATCGAGCCAGGCGTGCGCGTGCGGCTGAAAGGGATCCGGCAGCCGGCGAGCGTGCGGCGGTTGCTGGCGGGCGACCTGTTGGAGGTCGACGCGGGGTTCCTGAAGATGCAGGTTTCCATGACAGATGTGGAGGAAGTGCTTGCGCCGGCGGACAAGCCCGCGCGGAGCGTCACGTTTCACCAGGGCCCCAGCTTCGATGCTGGTTACCGCGAGATCAACATCGTCGGCCAGAGAGCTGAGCAGGCCTGCGAGCAGGTGGATAAGATGCTCGACAGCGCGGCTCTGGCGCAGGTGGAGAGAGTCCGCATCATCCACGGGCATGGGATGGGAATTTTGAAGAAAGCGATCGCGGATTTGTTGAAGCAGAATCCGCATGTGGAGAAGTTCCATGTGGCGTCGCCGGAGGAGGGCGGTTCGGGGGCGACGATTGTGGAGTTGAAGTAAGACCGGGCAGTTTTTATCAGGCCGGCCCTGATGCAGAAGCAAGGCCAGTGGCGAGCCAGTTACGGGTTCATCTCGACGACGCTACTCCGCGCCCGACGCCAGGGCCAGTTCCTGCTGCTTCTGCCATGCGAGCTTGCCTTTGTATTCTTCCCATAGCGTGGTCGATCCGGCCCAGAAATAGCCGCCGACGAACAGCATCAGGAAGGGAATGGCCAGGAAGTTGAAGGATTCGATGGCGAACACCACCATCCCCAGGAAATACGCTCCCACGGCGAGTTCCGCGTAAGGCAGCCAACCCGAACGGCGGCGGTATTTCGCCACAACCTTGATTTTCTGCGTGCCGCCGATAGCGTATTTGGGCGTGCGCGCGAAGCTGGTCTGATACCCGATCAGGGCTTCGAAGACCGCGCGGGAATTGATGATCGTCAGCGCGACGCCGGCGGCCATCAGCCACGGCAGATAGTAGAACGCCCGCTTCCACGTTTTCGGATAGAGTTCGCGATGGGCGATGACGTAGAACGCGGAGATCGACCAAAATGACGCCGCGATCAACGGCAGGTCGATCAGCAGCATCTGCGGCCAGCCTTGATAGAACCGCACGATCATTACCGGCAGCATCAGCGCCGAAACCACGATCATCATCGGGTAGGAAATGTTCGGCGTCAGGTGGAAGAACGCCTCGGCCTTCACGCGCCAAGGCAAATCCGATTTCAAAATTTTCGGCAGCAGCTTCATTGCCACCTGCGTCAATCCCTTGGCCCAGCGCGATTGCTGGACTTGGAAGCCGTAGGTGTCGACGGGCAGTTCCGACGGGCACTCGATCGATGGCAGGTAGACGAACTTCCAGCCCTTCAACTGGGCGCGATAGCTGAGGTCGGAATCCTCGGTAAGCGTGTCGTGCTGCCAGCCGCCCGCATCGTCGATCATGGCTCGGCGCAGCGCTCCCGCGGTGCCGTTGAAGTTGAAAAACAACCCCGCACCCGCGCGCGCCACGTGCTCCAGCACGAAATGCCCGTCCAGCAACATGGCCTGCACTTCGGTGAGCACATTGTAATGGCGGTTCAGATAGCCCCAGCGCGTCTGCACCATCCCGACCTTCGGATCGGCGAACTGATGCACCACCCGCTCCAGAAAATCGACGGGAGGAATGAAGTCGGCGTCGAAAATTACCACGATCTCGCCGGTGGCCGTCTGCAGGCCGTTCTGCAGCGCACCCGCTTTGTAGCCATGGCGGTTGGTGCGATGGATGTACTCGATCGGGAGGCCGGTTTCCTTGTATTGCGCGACCAGGCTTGCCGTGAACGGGTGCGTTTCATCGGTGGAGTCGTCCAGGATCTGGATCTCCAGCAGTTCCCACGGATACTGCATCTTGCTTGCGGATTCGATCAGCCGTTCGACGACGTACTGCTCGTTGTAGATCGGCAGTTGGATGGTCACACGCGGCAGCGTCTCGAAGCGCCGCGGAGGAACCTCGGTGAACTTCTTGTGGTGCTTCCAGTACCCGCGGATCATTTCGTAGCGGTGCATCCCGTAGAACGAAAGAATGATCAGCACGGCGAAGTAAGGGACCATCATGGCCCAGTCGAACCAATCCAAATGGTGAATGCCCGCGAACGTGTTATCGAACAGGGAATCGATGAACCGCTGCGTGGGCGTCGGCCCGGCGGTCACCAGGAAAAAGGCGGGCGTGAGGAAGCTCGTCAACATGACGGACTCCTCTTAGTATATCTTGAGAAAGCACCTCTCATGAAGCAGATTCGCTACTCACTCAACCCGTCCTCTCCGCCGACCATGCAGGATTCGCCGGATGTTCGCTATGGCTCGCCCAGTGATGCGGCCAAGACAGGAATCCGGCTGCTGCCGCC
>JBBIVT010000029.1:32859-34979 GCA_037439565.1 Acidobacteriota bacterium
TTCGCTATGGCTCGCCCAGTGATGCGGCCAAGACAGGAATCCGGCTGCTGCCGCCATGCGCGCCGACCAAGATTGTCTGCGTCGGCCGGAACTATCTGGAACATGCCCGCGAGCTGGGAAATGAGGCACCCTCCGAGCCGCTGATTTTTCTGAAGCCGCCATCGTCACTCATCGCTTCGGGCGATGAAATCATTTACCCGCCAACTTCGCAACGCGTTGATTTCGAAGGGGAACTTGGCATTGTTATCGGCGAACGGGCTCGCAACGTTCCGCGCGAAAAGGCGATGGACTACGTTCTGGGCTACACCATCGTTAACGACGTCACGGCGCGGGATCTGCAAAAGAAAGACGGGCAGTGGACGCGCGGCAAGGGATTCGACACGTTCTGCGCCGTCGGTCCTTGCCTCGTCTCGCCGGCCGAAGTGGATTTTAAAGCTCTGCGCGTGCGAACGCTGGTCGACGGCGCGGTGAAGCAGGACGGCTCCGTTCTGGACATGATTTTTACGCCCGATGTTATTATCGAGTACATCACCTCGTTCATGACTTTGGAGCCCGGAGATCTGATCGCCACGGGCACTCCGCCGGGCGTCGGTCCGTTGACGCCGGGATGCACAGTCCGGGTGGAAATCGACGGCATCGGGGCGCTGGAAAACCGCGTCATCAAGGGATAATCGTCCATATGAAATTTTTTCTCGACACTGCCAATCTGGATGAGCTGAAGGCCGGTGCGCGCCTGGGCATTATCGACGGAGTGACCACGAATCCGTCGCTGATCGCCAAGGAAGGCGTCCCGATAGAGGAGCAGATCCGGCGGATTTGCGACGTCATTGACGGGCCGATCAGCGCCGAGGCGGTTTCGACCGAGTGCGACGCGATGGTGGCGGAGGGCCGCAAGCTGGCGAAGATTCACAAGAACGTGGTGGTGAAGCTGCCGCTGATCCGCGACGGCATCCGCGCCTGCTCGATGCTGAGCAAGGAAGGCATTCGCGTGAACGTCACGCTGTGTTTTTCGGCCGGGCAGGCGATTCTGGCGGCGAAGGCGGGCGCGAGCTACGTGAGCCCGTTCGTCGGACGCATCGACGATATCGGCTGGGACGGCATGCAGTTGATCCGCGAAATTGTCCACATCTACAAGAATTACGGCTTCAGAACCGAGGTGCTGGCGGCGAGCCTGCGCACGTCGACGCACGTAATTGAGGCGGCAAAGGCGGGCGCGCACGTTGGCACGCTGCCGTTCAAAGTTGTGGATTCGCTGTTCAACCACCCGCTGACGGACAAGGGCCTGGCGCAGTTCCTGAAAGATTACGAAAAGGCCTTCCAAGAGGCGCTGGCGGGGAGATAGTCCGTATCCAAAATGACGCCGCGCGTGGAAGTGGGCATCTTGTGCGGGATCGCGGTGGGGCTCGCCGCGCTGGCCGTCTGGATCGTGCTGAAGGTGCATGGCACGCCCGAAAAGCGCGAGCGCAAGCGGCGGTTGAACGTGAGCCGCACCGGCCGCCTGGGTGACGCCATGATCTCCGAGGCGACGGACACGACGCTGTACTACTTCTATTCGGTGCGAGGCGTGCATTACACGGCGTCGCAGGATGTATCCGCGCTGCGCGAGTATTTGCCTGCGAATCCGGAAAAGCTGGTCGGGGTTGCGGGGCTGAAGTATTCGCCGAGGAATCCGGCGAACTCAATCCTGCTCTGCGAAGAATGGTCGGGCCTGAGGGCGCCGGCGGCGGAGAAGCCAGCGGAGTAAACTCCTGAGGACACTACCGAAATCGTCCATGCTTAGTGACGAGGGCCGATCCTCAAAGCTCGCCCAGGAAGATGGCCCTCCAGAATTTCCAGCGTGTCCAACGCGATCGTCGCCTCGGCACACTAATACTGCAGCGACCCCTTCACCCCGAGCCTGACCCGGTACACGAACGTCCGCGCGGTGATGTAGAGGCTTTCCAGATCCGGATCGCCCCAGGCGAGATTGGACGGTGTTTCGCTCAGCGCGATGACACCGGTCTGTTTCCCTTCCTCTGAGTAAACGTGGACCCCTTTCGCGGCAACGTACAGACTGCCTTTTTCGTCAACCTTGATCCCATCCGGCACGCCTTCGATGTTTTCCACGAACACGCGCTCAT
>JBBIVT010000029.1:35079-36451 GCA_037439565.1 Acidobacteriota bacterium
TCAACCTTGATCCCATCCGGCACGCCTTCGATGTTTTCCACGAACACGCGCTCATGAGACGCCTCGCCGTTCTTATCGACGTCGAACAGGCGGACCAGGCGCGCGTCGGAATCGGCGACGTACAGCAGCTTTCCATCGGGCGAAAATGCGATGCCGTTGGGCCGCGTCTTCCATTTCGCGATCGCCTGCAGATCGCCCTTTGGCGAGAGGTGATAGACGCCGAAGAAATCCAACTCGCGGCCGTCCTGTTGATCGCCGAAGGCCGGGTCGGTGAAATAAATATGCCCGTCCCGCCGGACGACGATATCGTTGGGCGCGTTCAACCTCTTGCCTTCGAATTTCGACGCCAGCACTTCGGCTGCGCCGTTCTTCGACGTCCGGATCACGCGGCGGGCGCGAAACTCGCAGGTGTACAGACGGCCCTGCGCGTCGAAGGTGTTGCCGTTCGGTCCTTCGGGGACGGCCGCGTATTCCGATACACCGTTGCCTGGAACGAATTTATGGAGTTTATTCGTAACGCAGTCGGAGAACAGCAGGAAAGAATCCTTGGACCAGACCGGCCCCTCGGTGAATTGAAGGCCCGAGGCGATCTTTTCGACTCGCATTCCGGTGAAGGTCTGCGCGCTGGCGAGTTGCATCCATAGCGCGGCGGCGAGGAGGCTAAAGTTGACCTTTCCCACGATGGCTTTAGGCTATGATACTCCAGCAAAAGATCTGATAGGCTGTAGCACGAGATCCAGGAAAGGGATGGATATGAAATACGTTTTTTTATTAGCAGCGATGGTTGGCCTGGTGTTGAGCCGCCAACCGGCGAAGGCTCAGGATGCAGGGATCAGCGGGAAATGGCATTTTATGCTGGATACCGAGGATGGCATCAGGGAGGTGGACGCCGAATTCACCGCCGATGCGGACGGGAAAGTGACCGGCAAGTTCGCCCGGAGCGACGTGGCGGGGACGTTTAAGGACGGGAAGCTGGAGTTGAGTTTTCTGGTGGACGTTCCGGAGTCGGGCGGATCGGGGACACTCAAGCTTTCGGGCAAACTGAGCGATCCGGCCGGGCTGACGGGCAGTTGGGAATTCACGGAGTACAACGGCACCTTCAAAGCCAATCGCCAAAAATGACGAATGCGTTTTTGGGTTTGGGGAATATGGGGTCGGGGATGGCGAGCCGGATGCTCGCGGCCGGCCATCGGCTGACCGTCTGGAATCGCACGCCGGAGAAAGCCGCGCCGCTGGTGGCCCAGGGCGCGATGCTTGCCCGCACGCCGGAGGACGCCGTGCGGGAGGCCGAAGTGACGATCTCCTGCCTGATGGACGATGCAGCCGTGCGCGCGATGTTCGATCCCGCGGGCCCGGTGTTCGCCGCGCTGCG
>JBBIVT010000029.1:36551-44181 GCA_037439565.1 Acidobacteriota bacterium
GCCGATAAAATCGGCGCGTCGCGCGAAATCATGGCGGGGTTCTTCGACGCGGCGTTCGCTGCACCCGGGCTAAAAGGCTACGCCAAGCGCCTGTTCGAGCGCGACGCCGGCGGCGAGGACGGCTTTTCGATGAAGGGCGGCTTGAAGGACATCGGCCTCGTTCTGAGTGAGGCGCGCCAGGCCGGATGTCCGGTCGAGTTGGCCGAAGTGATCGAGAGCAAAATGCGGGAGGCGATCGAGCAGGGAATGGCCGGCATGGACTGGTCCGCGATTCAGGAAATCAGCCGCCGCCGCGCCGGGCTCGAGTAACCTACGGCAGCGCAAACGCGACCACGGAATCGCCCATTTTCGAGCCCGCCTTGCCGTGCCCTCCGGCGCAGATGACGACGTACTGCTTGCCGCCAATGGAGAACGTCATCGGCGTTGCTTGCGCCGAGGCGGGCAGATCGCCCGACCAAAGCTCCTTGCCGGAATCGACGTCGAAGGCGCGAAGCTTCTGCTCGCTGGTGGTCGCGGCGACGAAAATCAATCCCCCGCCGGTGACCATCGGGCCGCCCATCGCCAAGCCCCCGGCGATCGCTTGCCCGTTCGGTAATGGAATCGAGCCGAGCGGCACGGACCACTTTTTCTTTCCCGAAGCGAGATCGACGGCGATGAGTTCGCTGAATGGCGGAGGGTTGCACGGCAGGCCGCTGGGGGCGCGCAGATGCTCCCGCATCATGGCGTAGGGCGTGCCGCGCTGCGACCCGATCTCCATGCGGAAGCGGTTCTGCTCGGCGAGCTTCACTTCCTCCTTGAGCTTATCGCGAGGGATCAGTTTCACGATGGTGGAAAGACGATCGGAGGCGACAATCAGGAGGCCGCGGTCCGGCTCATACGCGCTGCTGCCCCAATTGACGCCGCCGACGTTGCCCGGGAAAATCACGGTTCCTTCCAGGCTCGGCGGCGTGAACAGGCCGCGCGCGTCCAGGCCTTCCAGGCGGGACTTGCACCAGGCCTGATCCTGCGGTGTGATGCCCCAGGCGTCCTCGGCCGAAAATTTCTGCGGCGCGAGCACGTCATACTTCGGAAACGGCTGCGTGAGCGAGGTCTGCTCCCCTGGAACCTTCGATTGCGGCACGGGACGCTCTTCAATCGGCAGCAGGGATTTTCCGGTCATGCGGTCGAGCACGAAAAAGTGGCCGATTTTCGTGGTGACGGCCACGGCGGGCGTCCTGCCCCACATCACCAGCGAGGGCTGCGACGCGACGTCGTAATCCCAAAGGTCGTGATGCACCACTTGAAACGACCAGATCACCTGCCCGGTGCTGGCGCGGAGGGCGACCACGGAACCCGCGTAGCCGTTGTTCCCCAGCCGTTCGCCGCCGTAGAAATCGGGGCTGGCGCTACCGGTGGGGACGAACACCATATCGCGCTCGGGATCGGCGGCGAGGATGGACCAGGCATTGCCCGCGCCGGCGTTCTGGAGCGACGCCGGAAGAGGATCGAAGCTCCACATCAGCTTGCCGGTGCGGGCGTGGTAGGCGCGCACGATGCCTCGTTCGGAGTCGGCGCGGCGGCCGTCGCCGATGGAGGATCCGGTGATCACCAGATCGCCGACGACGGCCGGCGGCGACGTGACCTGATACTGTCCGCGATCCTTCATGCCGACGCCCTGGGTCAGGTCGATCTGGCCCAGTCCGTCGCACACTTTGCCGGTGGCCGCGTCGACCGCGATCAGCCGCGCGTCGATGGTACCGAAAAGAATGCGGCGGCGGCAGGGATCGCCGGGTTTGCGCTGCGGGTCAAGCCAGGTGGAGACGCCTCGCGAGGTGACCTCAGAATACCCGCGGGTGCGGTCGATGTCGGGATCGTATTTCCAACGCTCCTTGCCGGTTGCCGGATCGAGCGCGATCACCTGATTAAACGGCGTGCTGACATAAAGCGTCCCCTCGATCATGATCGGCGTCGCTTCAAAGGCCGCCATTTTATTCAGGTCGGACTTTGGCGTCAGCGCGCCGGTGTGGTACTCCCAGGCCGGCTTCAGTTGGGCGACGTTTTCGCGCGTGATCTGCGTGAGCGGCGAATACCGCGTACCTCCGGCGTCGCCGCCATAAGAGGACCAGTCAGCGGCGAAAAGGAGAAGAGCGGAAAGCACGTGCATGCCAATACACTACCGCCCGAAGGTGGGGGAAGTTCCAGGAAATTTAAACCCAGTATCATGAGAATCGTATGCGAATCGGGGTCGACGCGGGTGGGACGTTCACGGATTTTCTTGTTTTACATGACGACGGACGGCTGGAAACGTTCAAAATACGGTCTAATCCGCGCTCGCCGGCACAAGTGATTCTGGCCGGCATCGAACGGGCAGCAGGAAGGGTCAAGGCAGAGGTGGTGCATGGATCGACCGTCGCCACCAATGCGCTGCTGGAGCGCAAAGGCGCCAAAACCGCGTTCGTCACGACCCACGGATTCGAGGATCTCATCGAAATCGGCCGCCAGAACCGGGCGGAACTGTATAACCTGATGCCCGCGCCGCGCCGTCTTCTGGTGGCGCGCGAGATGTGTTTCGGCGTGAAGGAGCGCGTCTATTTCGACGGGACAGTGGCCGCGAAGCCGACCGCTGCCGAATGGAAGCGCGTGGCCGCGAAACTGCAGAAATCCGGGGCGAAGTCCGTTGCTGTGTGTTTCCTGCACTCCTATCAAAATCCGGCGAATGAGCGCGCGGCTGCGAAGGCGCTGCGGCGGGCCGGCGTGTATTTCTGCGCGTCGCACGAAATCAGCCCGGAGATTCGCGAGTACGAACGCGGATCGACCACGCTGGTGAACGCTTACGTCGGCCCGTTGATGGAAAGCTATCTGGGCGAACTGGAGCGTTCTCCGCAAGGCAAGCGGATCGCCATTATGCAATCGAACGGCGGATTTCTGTCGGCCCGGGACGCGCGAGAGCACGCGGTCCGGACGGTGCTTTCGGGTCCTGCCGGCGGATTGGTGGGAGCGCTGGAAACGGCGAAGGCCAGCGGATTTTCGCGGGTGCTGGGCTTCGACATGGGCGGCACTTCCACCGACGTGAGTTTGGTGGACGGCGTGGCGCGCCACACCACGGAGGCGTCGGTTGACGGGTATCCGATCCGCGTGCCGATGCTGGATATTCACACCGTGGGCGCGGGCGGAGGATCGATCGCCCGGGTGGATGCGGGAGGCCTGCTGCGCGCCGGTCCGGAGAGCGCGGGCGCGGATCCGGGCCCCGCTTGCTATGGCACGGGAACGGAAGCGACGGTAACCGACGCGCACGTGGTGCTGGGGCGCATCGGCGCGGCGCAGTTGCTCGGCGGGACCATGAACATTGACGAGGCGCGCGCGGCAGACGCCGTCGACCGCATCGCGGAGAAACTGAAGCTCAGCCGGGCGGCGGCGGCCGCCGGGATTTTGCGCGTCGCCAACGCGAACATGGAGCGGGCGATTCGCGTCGTCTCGGTTGAGCGCGGCCACGATCCGCGGGACTTCGCGCTGGTCGCGTTTGGCGGCTGCGGGGGCTTGCACGCCTGCGAGATCGCGGCGGAGCTGGGCATCCGCACCGTGATTGCGCCGGAATACGCGGGCGCGCTCTCGGCGCTGGGCATGCTGATGGCGGACGCGGTGCGCGATTACGCCGCCGGCGTCCTCGGCCGCCGCGATGGGGAGAAACTCTTCGACGCGCTGGAGCGCCGCGCGCGCCGCGAAAATCCTCGCGCGGAAATCGAGCGCACCGCCGATCTGCGCTATCGCGGCCAAAGCTACGAATTGAACGTGCCCTGGAATCAGGGCGACCCGGTTGCGCCGTTCCATTGCGAGCACGAGAAAATCTACGGCTATGCGAATCCGGACCGCGATGTGGAAATCGTCGCCATTCGCGTCCGCGCCCGCACCGCGCTCGAAAAGCCGAGGCTTCGCCGCAGCCGCGCCGCGAAGGCCGGCCAACCCCGGCAGCGCCGCGTCTGGATCGGCGGGGGCTGGCGGACCATCGACGTTTGGGAGCGGGAAAACCTGACGGATCGCGCGCGCCTGGGCCCGGCTCTGGTGCTCGACTACGGCTCTACCACGCTGGTTCCACCGAATTGGAAATTCCGTGTGGACCCGGCAGGCAACTTGCTTTTGACTGTATAATCGCCCAATGATCGAACTCGATGTCGCGCCACGCCGCACGAAAATCGCCGATCCGGACGACGGACCGGCGCGGTACCTCGTGCTCGGCGACTTTGGAGGGCGCACCGGGGAACCTCAAGCCGTCGATCGCGACAATCTGAACGACGTTCTGACTATTTTCCAGGTGAACGCCGGCGGGATGCGCTTCCGGGAACTGGAAGACTTTCATCCGGACCGGCTTTTCGCGCGGCTCCAGATGGGAACGCCCGACTCCGAACCGGAGCCGCGCCGCGAGGCTGCGACGCCACAAGCCGATCTGGAGGCGCTGCTGAAGCCCACCAGCCTGCTGGAGCAGATCGCTTCGGGCGGCGGCGATGCGTTCGAGGATTACGTGAAGCAATTGGCGCGCGCGCACTCGGCTTCTCCTCAAAAGAAGCAAGACACCAAGGGCCATGCCGAGCGCATGAATGCCCTGCTACACCACCCGCGCTTCCAGACGCTCGAATCCGCCTGGCGTGGGCTGGACTTCGTGGTGCGCGAAATGGACGATGCGGCCGCGCGCATTCACATCGCGCAGTACTCGCAGGAGGATCTGGCCGCCGATCTGGCCACGGAGAATCTTCGCGCCACGCGGTTTTACACGCTGCTGCATTCGCGCCGTTGGACCGCCGTCATTGGTCTGCATTCGTTCGACGAGAACACCGTGGAACTGCTGGCGCGCGTCGCCCTGGTCGCTGGGGACGCCAAGGTGCCGTATCTTGCGCAAGGATCGCCGGGGATCGCCACGGTTCTCGAGGTGTTGCGCGAGATTCCGGAGGCGTCCTATGTCGGCCTCGCGCTGCCGCGCCTGCTGCTGCGCCTGCCGTACGGGGCCCGCACCAGCGCCATTGAATCGTTCGAGTTCGAGGAAATGCCCGCCGTGCCGGTGCACCAGCATTACCTGTGGGGCAACGCTGCGCTGGCGTGCCTGGCCGTGCTGGCGCGCGCCGACGCCGACAATCTGAACCTCGACGGGCTGCCGGCGCATACCTATAAGGACGGCTCGGAGTGGGCCATGACGCCCTGCGCCGAAGTGTATATGACGGAAACGCAGGTGCTCGCGCTGATCGAATGCGGGCTAATGCCTCTGGTGTCCTATCAGGACCGTCCACGCGTCCGCGTGGCAGGCTTCCGCGCAATTACCGGAAAATCCTTGCCACTGCCGTTCTGAAGATGCTTTGTCAGGAGCGAAGACTCCCTAATTCCTTTTTGGCGAGCCCTTTCCACTGGCGCACTTCGGCGCGGCGATGCTTCGGCATGGTGTCGACGGCCTCGACGCAGGCTTGATACGCCTCGCGAGCCTCGGCGGGCCGGCCTAGCGCCGCCAGCGCCTTGCCGCGCCAATATTGTCCTTCGGGATCGTAGGAGCGCCGCTCCGTATATTTGGCGAGCGCCGCGGCCGCCTCTTCAAAGCGCGAGGCACCGAAGTATGCCGAGCCTAAGTCGCGCCATACCTCGCTCGACGCCAGTTTGTCGTTCAAGGCGGCGGCTGCGGATAAGTAGCGAATCGCGTCGTCGAACCGCGATTGCTGCTTCGCGATGCGCCCCAGTTGAAACTGCGCGTCTGATTCCGACGGGTCAATCTCAATCGCCTTTTGAAAGCGCGCGATTGCCGCGGAGTATTGCCGCCTCTTCTGATAAATGAGCCCCAATTGATAATGCGCGTCCGCATCGCGCGGATTGGTGGTGGCGATCTCCAGTTGTTGTTGAAAATGCTGCCGGCCGCGCAAGCCTTCGCCCAGCGATTGCACGTCGGAGCCGAACATCCTGTATGCGTAATAGAGCAGGAACGGCGACATCGCGTAGTATTTCAGCGGCCCGGCGAGATCCGACAGCGCGATGCCGCCCATCGCCGCCAGGCACCCCGCAACCGCCAGCCCGATGGCCGCCGCGAAGCCCGTCCCAAACAGAGTCCGGATCGAGAGCGCGGCCAACACCGCGAAATACAAATTCGCCGCGATCAGCAACAGCGCGGGGAACGGCAGGAAGAACGCCAATAAGGCGAACGGCAGATAGGCCGCCGCCCACGCCGTGATGACGCACAACAGCAGCGATCCATAATCCCCGCGCATCAGCACCCCGAAGCTGCCGAAACCCGCCGCCGCGCGCAGGAAAATCACCGCCGGGACAAACGCCAGCGCGGTGGCAGCCAGCGGAGCCAGCAGGGAAAATCCAATCCAACTCGCGATGGCGTGTTCCGGGAGGCTCAGCCTGCCAATTGGCCCCAGCGCGGCAAAGCGCAGCAGCATCGAAACGCCAAACGCCATCAGGATGGCGGACCAGAGCCGCCCGCGATCCAGGATCCGGCCGATGGCCGTCACCGGCCGCACATAAAGCTGGAACAGAGCTGTGATATTCTCACCCACGTATTCTCTAGCGTATGCAAACCGTAAACCGGATGGGAGTATGGGAAACTGAAGGTTCGTGATAAAAAGGGAAAAAATTCGTTCCACGACCATCCTCTGCGTGCGCCGCGACGGGAAAGTCGTCATGGCCGGCGATGGACAGGTCACCCTCGGCTCCGAGGTACTGAAGGCATCGGCGAAAAAGCTGCGCCGCTTGTATAACGGGAAAATCATCGCTGGATTCGCCGGCTCGACCGCCGACGCGTTCGCCCTGTTTTCGCGCTTTGAATCGAAGCTGGAGCAGCATAATGGCAATCTGGCGCGATCCGTGGTGGAACTGGCCAAGGAGTGGCGCACGGACCGGATGCTGCGGCATCTGGAAGCGCTGCTGCTGGTGGCCGATATTTCCTCGACCTACATCGTCAGCGGGACCGGCGACGTGATCGATCCGGACGACGCGATTGCCGCTATCGGCTCCGGCGGGGCGTATGCCAAATCCGCCGCCGTCGCGCTGATGGAGAATACGAAACTTTCGGCGCGCGAAATCGTCGAAAAGTCGATGGCCATCGCCGGCAAAACGTGCATCTATACCAACGAGAACTTCGTGTTTGAGGAGCTCGGCTGATGGTGATCTACCTTCCCTCTCAGGCCGCTGACGATCTGCCCGTGCTCGATGAACTGACGCCTCGCGAGATCGTCCGCGAGCTGGATAAATATGTCATCGGGCAGGCCGACGCCAAGCGAGCTGTGGCAATCGCTCTGCGCAACCGCATCCGCCGCCAGAAGCTCGAGCCGGAAATGGCCGAAGAGGTGATGCCCAAGAACATCTTGATGATCGGGCCCACCGGCGTCGGCAAGACCGAGCTGGCACGGAGGCTCGCCAAGCTGGCTAACTCGCCGTTTCTGAAAGTGGAGGCGAGCAAGTTCACTGAGGTGGGCTACGTCGGCCGCGACGTGGAATCCATGATCCGCGATCTGGTGGAGATCGGCATCGACATGGTGCGAGAAGAGCGTCTGGAGGAAGTCGGCGAGCGCGCCGAGCGTCAGGCCGAGGAACGTCTGCTGGATTTGCTGATGCCGGCTCAGCCGGAAACCACCGACAGCGCCGAGCGCACGCGTGAAAAACTGCGCGAAAAGCTGCG
>JBBIVT010000030.1:0-1459 GCA_037439565.1 Acidobacteriota bacterium
GTAACCGTCGAGACCAGATTCACGCTGGCGGTGAACGCCAGCAGAAATAGGGCGAGCGCCGCGACCTTGGCCAGAAAAATTGTTCGCGCATGGATCGGGAGCGGGACCAGCGATGCGTAATCCCGCCGGTCTGGAAACAGCGCGTCCCATTCGAGTACGGTGACCGCTCCCATCACCAGCATGGAAAACGACAGATAGAGCGAGCGGTCCGACCACAACATCGCCTCCCGCATCTCCGGAGGCGCGGAGGCCAGTCCAAGATACGTGGTATAGCGCCGGCACGGCAGGATGATTCCCGGCGAGGCCAGCAGCGCGAGCATCTTGGTCACGGTCACCTGAATTTCGGTATTCTGCGCGACGAACTCGTTGTCGAAGAATCGCCCGAAAAAGTGCCGGGTCAGGGCGTCGAGCTGATCGAAATGCTTCACGCGCTCTTCATGACCTCGACAATCGAGTTTGCAGTGGTTTCCGTGTCCTGCTCCAGCACGAGCTCGGAGAAAATGTCTTCGAGCGAAGGCAGGTTCATCAGGATTCGCAGCGCGTCCACCGAATCGTGCGCGGCGATTCTACCTTTGCGCAGAATCATGACGTGCGTGCAGACTTTTTCAACGACTTCCAATACGTGGGAACTATAGAGAATGATTTTTCCTTCGCGCGCAAGTGATTTGATGAGGCTGCGGAACACTAGCCCGGTGGTCACATCGAGGCCGGAAAGGGGCTCGTCGAAGACTAAAATGTCAGGATTGTGCAAGAGGGCCGCGGAAATCAGCACTTTCTGGCGCATTCCTTTGGAGTAGGATGCGATGGGAGAATGCCGCGCCGCGCCGAGGGAAAACAGTTGCAGCAGGTCGTCGATTTTTTTGCCGAGCGATTTTCCGGGCAGGCCGCGCAGGCGCCCGGCAAGCTGCAGATACTCGCGTCCGGTTAAATGCGGATACAAATGCGGCTGCTCCGGCACATAGCCGAGGCGCCGCTTGTATTCGATCCATTGCGACTGGATACTGCGGCCCTCGAACAGCACTTCGCCGCGCGTGGGCTCCAGCAGGCCGACGATCATGTTGACGGTCGTGCTTTTGCCGGAGCCGTTCGGCCCCAGATACCCCAGCACTTCGTACGGCTTCACGGTGAAGCTCACCTCGTCGACCGCGGTGGTGGTGGGATAGCGCTTGGTCAACGCGCGGGCTTCGAGCATGGGCCTATAGACGCCGGCTGCGGTCTATTTGTTCCCGGCTACCAGATACTCGCTCTGAACCATGCCTCCGGGGAACGTCCGGGTGGCCACGTGTTCCAGCTTGACGTCGTGCGGAAGCGCGCCGAACAAAGGGATGCCGCTGCCGATCAGCACCGGCACGCGCGTGACGATCAGGCGGTGCACCAGCCCCTGGCGCAGGAATCCCTGGATGGTCACGCCTCCGTCCAGGTAGAGATGCTTCACGCCGCTGGCGGCCAGTTGGAAAAC
>JBBIVT010000030.1:1559-13833 GCA_037439565.1 Acidobacteriota bacterium
CGGGCGAGAAAGCCGTCCACGCTGACGCCACAGAATACCGATACCTGCATTCAGAGATCGTATCACCGGCAGCGCGGTGGTGATGGGTTTCGACGCCCGCGGCTCATCGGCGGAATAGCGATGCGGAGATCACTTCAACTCCACTAACCCGACCGCTTCCATGGGATAGTTCCTCTCCCGCCACGCGTCGAAGCCGCCTTCCAACGGACGGACGCGGGTGATTCCGTACTTCTTGAGGAGCAGCGCCGCACGGGCGCTGGTGGCTTCGTTCGGTCAAGTACAGTAGAGGATCACGTCGCGGTCCCGAGGGATCTCCTCGTGCCTCGCCTCCAGTTCCTTGCGGTCGAACCAGAGCGCGCCGGGGATTTTCATCCCCTCGGATTGAAACTCCTCGGCGGTGCGGAGGTCGATGACCACAACGTCATCCAGCCGGTGCTTCAGATCCTCGGGCTGGATGCGAGCCACGCGAAGTTTCCTGATGAATCGCAAGCGCTGATCGTATTTGAAGCCGATCCACAGAGCGAGGCCGCCGCCGAGCACGAGAAACAGCCGTCCGCCGAGCCTGGCCGCGAGTTCTCCCACGTAGTCCAACTGCTCCCGGAAGACGAAGCCCAAGCCCAGGAATGCACCGGACCAGAGCAGCCCGCCGAGGGTGTCCGCGCCGAGAAACTTCCACCAGGGCATCCGGGAAAGCCCGGCCATCGGCGGGGAGACGGTGCTCAGCCCCGGCACGAATTTCGCCACCACCAGAGCCCATCCGCCGAGTCTCTTGAACCAGTAGCGCGTCGAGGACACGCAGGAATCCGGCTCCAGCGAGATGCGGCAGAGCATCTTCAAAACGGACGAGCCTTTCTTCCGCCCGATGATGTACCAGGCAGCGTCGGCGGCCGTCGCCGAGGCTACGGAGAGCCACACCGCGCCGGCCCACGAATACTTTCCTGAGCCGATCAGAGCGCCCATCGCGAGCAGCACGGGCACCGCCGGGATGGGCGCGCCCAGTTGCTCCGCCAGCACTACGCTGACCAGCAGCAGGTAGCCGTGCCGCAGGAGGATCTCCATGGGCTGATGCATCGTTTATGCCTGGCGGGTGAATTCCGTGTCGATGGTGATGTGCACCTCGTCGCTGATCGCGACGCCGCCCGTTTCGAGCAGAGCGTTATAGACCAAGCCAAAATCGCTGCGGAGGATGGTGGTCTTCGCCGATGCGCCGCGGCGGAAGAGGCCGAATGGATCCTTCACCTCGGGCGAAAGATCCTCCACGTTCAGGTCGACCGTTTTGGTCACGCCGTGGATGGTGAGCTCGCCCACCACTTCGAAGCTGTCTTCGCCGGACTTAATGACTTCTTTGGAGACGAAGCGCATGGTGGGGAATTTTTCCACGTCGAAAAAGTCGGCGCTCTTCAGGTGCGCGTCGCGCTGCGGCTCCCGGGTGCTGATGCTCGCGACGTCGATGGTGACGTCGATTTTTGACGCCGAGGGGTTGGCGTCGTCGAACTCAACCGTCCCGGTGACCTTGTCGAATTCGCCCTTTACGTTCGAGATCATCAAATGGCGGACCTTGAACTGGGCCTGGGTGTGTGCGGGGTCAATCTGGTAGGTGCTCATAAATGTGCTTCTCTTTTGATGCAGCTAACCGCGGTCCGGATTCATGACGGCGATGTAGCCGAGATTCCGGTAGAGCTGTTTATAGTCCAGGCCGCAGCCCACCACGAACCGGTCCGGGATCTCAAAACAGCGGAAATCCACCGGGACGGCCACCATCCGGCGCACGGTACGGTCCAGCATCGTGCAAATCGCGATCGATCGCGGCGCACGGCCGGCCAGCGTCTGCAGCAGGTAGCGCGTAGTGAGGCCCGTGTCGACGATATCCTCCACTAACAGGACGTCCTCGTCCTGAATCGGCTCGTCCAGATCCTTGGCGATGCGCACCATTCCGGCCGAGGTTCCGCCGAAACTGGAAATGGCCAGGAAGTCGATCTTCACCGGAATTTCGATGGCCCTCGCCAGCGCCGTGAGGAAGAAAACCGAGCCTTTCAGAACCCCGATGAGCTTCACCTCGCGGCCCGCGAATTTCGCCGAGATCTCCGCCGCCACTTCCCTGATGCGCGCGGCCACCTGCTCTTCGGTGAACAGGATGCGTTCGATGGGAGGAGCCGTCATTCGCGCAACCCGTGTTTAAAAATCAGATCCTGAACGTCTTTTTGATAAAACACCTGAATATTGACGTGTGGATAAATAGCCCGCAACAGCTTCACTTTTCTGTTCTTCCTGGTCACCAGAGCCTGTTTCATGGTCGTTAGCTCGACATAGAGGTCGAGTTCGGGCAAATAAAAATCCGGCGTGAAGGCTTCCATCACATGGCCGTCCTTGTCCCACTGTAGCGGGAAACTACGCGGCTCGTATTCCCACTGGATGCGGTAGAAATCCAGCAGACTGGCGAATAGCCGCTCGCTGGGATGGCCGAAAGCGGGCCGCTTCAGGTGATCCTGGCTGGCTGGGGAAATTCCGTGCTGGGCGAGCTGCACGCGGGTCTGGAAATGAATCTGCGCCTCGGCGGCGGCACTCAGCAGGCCATGATCGCGGAGATTACGCGCGGCGCAGGCCGCGCGCAGCACTTCGGCGGCCTGCGGAGCATCCATGAACTCCATGTTCAGAGCGACGTCGAAGGCTTTGGGAGTCCGGCCGCAGCGCGCCTTGCGCAGGCGCTTGGCTTCGTGGTCCATCCCGGCGAGCATCGTGAGCGCGGCCGGGCGCTCCAGCCGCTGATCGATCATCACGTTGCCCGCGCGGCGAGCCTCCGGCGCCACGATCGTTGCGCGCAGCAGCATCGGCAGAGTAGGGAAGAGAGATTCGGCGCCGGTGACGGCGACGACCAAATGATGCTCGGTGGCCATGCGCGCCAGGATCGATACGGCTGCCGGCTTCCACGCCTTTTCGGGCGGCGCTTCGCCGATTTCCTCGGTCATCCATTGCGCCAGCCGCGCCTCGGTTACCAATTCGAATTGCAGCAGGTGCGCGGCGGCGTGCGCGACCTCCTCCCATCGCGACGCCGGATCGCCCGAAATTGTCAGCAATGCCATCCGTTACAATCGAGCATAGCAATGGTGCTAGGGGTCGATATCGGGGGCACAAAAATCGCCGTCGGGCTGGTGAATGAACTGGCCGGGGTCTCCGGCGTCCGCACCATCCCGACGCGCGCCGGCGAAGGCTACGAAGTCTCCATCCAGCAGATCTGGAAGGCGATGGAGGAAAGTATCACCAGTGATGTCCAGTCGATCGGCATCTGCGCTCCTGGGCCGTTGAACCCGAAGACGGGCATTGTCCTGAATCCACCCAATCTGCCGGGCTGGCACGACGTGCCTTTGCAGCGGATGGCGCAGGAGCGATTCGGCAGGAACGTTCGACTGGAGAACGATTGCAACGCGGCTGGACTGGCGGAGGCCAAGTTCGGTGCGGCAAAAGGCTGCTCCAGCGTGTTCTATGCCGCCATCGGAACCGGGATTGGCGCGGGAATTATTCTTGACGGGAAAATCTATCACGGCAAGAACGGCGCGGCGGCGGAGGGAGGGCACGTCACCATCGATTACCGCAGCGAAAAGATCTGCGGCTGCGGATCGCCCGGCTGCATCGAGGCGCTGGCGTCAGGACAGGCGCTGGAACGGCTGGGAGACTATGATCTGGATCATCTGGCGATCCAACTGGGAGCGTGGCTGGGCAGCATCGTGAGCCTGCTCGATCCGGACATCATCGTGATCGGCGGCGGCGTTTCAAAAATCGGCGAGCCGCTGTTCGAGCGCTTGCGGGCGGAGGTGCCGAAGCGGACGGTGAATCCGTACGTTCGGGACCTGCCCATCGTCCCGGCGAAGTTCGGCGCGGATGCCGGCATTGTCGGCGCGGCAGCGGTGGCGATGGGCGGATGAGCTACTTCTTCGCTGGAGGAGGCGCGGGCAGCGGGAGGTCCGAGTTAAACGTATCGACGATACATTTCCACTTGCCGTCCGCCTGCTTTTTCCAGATCTCCAGAAACTTGCCAGTATCGTTGACCGGGGCCTTCGGGTCCTGGATCGAGAGTTGATAGGAACCGTAGGCGTAGCCGATGTCGCCCGATTTCGACGCCTCGGTCTTGGCAACTTTCCAGGAAATCGTGGCATTCGGAGCGACCATGGGCGCCCAAACCTCGCGTATCGACTTCGCATCCTTGGCGATTGGGCCATTCGGCGGCAGCAGTACCGCATCATCTGCATAGAACGCCACGGTCCCGTCGAGATCGTGTTTTCCGGCAGTGGCTAACCACTGCTCGTCCATCGCCTTCAGCGCGGCCTCATCGGCGGCGCGATTATCGGGAGCGGCCGGCGGAGCGCAGGAAGTTGCCAGGAACGCGGATGCGATCAGGAGGGACAGCAGGGCTTGTCGAAGCATGAGCGGAGTGTACCACGGCCACCGCGGCTCTATTCCTGCGGCGGGGTAGCGGGAGGTCCGACATCATCGTTTCCTCGACCGCCTGCCAGGTTCCGTCGGCGCGCTTGCGGTAGACCGTCAGATATTTCCCCTCATCCTCGAGTCTGTTACGGCGGACGTCTTCGGAGAACTCTTTCAACGACCTCTTAGAAGCCGCCTTTCGGTTTATAACCGGGCCGGCACTGGACGCGATACTTCTTGCCGATGTCCGTCACCACTTCCACCGTCAGCTTGCGGAACCCGTCATTGGGATTCGGCTGCGGGTAATAGGTGATCGTATAGGAGTTGCCCAGATCCTCGCGGATGTTCTCAAACGCCTCCACCTGCTTCTGCCAAGTCTTGGCGAAGTACGACTTGCCTCCCGTGCGCGTGGAAATGCGTTTGAAGACGCTGGATGAGATGGGGTCCTTGTTCACTTCGTTGGTGGAGATGACGTAAATGGGGATGCCTTCATCCTCGGCCACGGTGGAGACGTCGTTGGGTGCGACCATGCTGGCGTTATCGGGTCCGTTGGAGAATACGATCACCACTTTTCGGCCCGGCACCTTGGCCGCGTCGCGTAGCGTGAGCAGCAAGGCGTTGTAAAGCGCGGAATCATCGCCGGCCACGGCCTTGCGAAGGCCGAAAATCGCGTCGCTGCGTTCCTTGGTAAGCGGAGCGGCGCGTGTCAGATTGCGGCTATATGTATATACGGCGACGGAATCGGCGCGATCCAGGCCGCGGACAAAATCCGCGATGGCGTCGGAGGCGTAAACAAAGCCGCGGTACATATAATTGCTGGTATCGAACAACACGAACACGTTGGTGCCGACGAACGCGTCGGAGCGGCCCTCGGCGATGCCTTCGGGGGAAATGGCGATCGGCTTGAGAGTGCCGTCGGCGGCGATCTCCACCGGAGGCTTGCTGCCTTCGGCAAAGGTGGCGAATTTCTGCGGGATGCCGTCTTCTAAGATACGGAAATCCTTCGGTTTTAAGCCGTTAATATATTTTCCCTTGTTGTCGGTGACCTGGAAGCTGAGCACCACCATGTCCACCTTGACCTTGAACACCGGACGGTCCTGGGCCAAAACCAGGGAAACAAGCGTCAAGAGGCCGAGAATATTGCGAATCAAGCATTCCTCCCATGGCAGGCGAATGCGCCTGCCTTACCCATCAATCGTTGTCGGCGGCCGCCGCGGCCATTTGCTTTCGCGCTTTTTGCCGGACATCGTCACCCACCAGGCGGAGACTGCGGAGCAGCGCCGGCCAATCCTCAAGATGCGTAGCGAAGATCTGCTCGACGGTCTGCTGCGTCCATGCCGGGATGAGCACGTTCAACTGCTCAGGCAGCGCGTGAACCTCGTCGGCGAGCGCGGCGTAATACAAAATGTTCGATTCCCAACTCTCGGCCAGGATCCGGCTGGAGTATCCCATCAGCGTCGGGAACGTCCGAAGGTTCAGGAGTTCCGGACGATAAGAGTTGGCCAGCGTCGGCTTGGGCGTGCCGAAGGCGCGGGAAATCGCGCTCGAACTGACGGCATCGGGTGCTTGCGCGGCGAGTTTGACAATGTTCGCGGCGAAAGGCGAATCCTTGTCCCCCTGCGCCATCTCGTTGGCGAGCAGGTACATTTCCGAGGGCACGACATTCTCCTCTGCGGTCCTGAGATCGCCCTCCGCCAGCAGGCGGTCCAATCGGCGGACGCGAGCCGGGGGGGCGTAGCGTTCGAGCACGGCCAGCACCTGCGCGCGGCGCTCGGCGTTGAGGACGCTTTCGGCCAGCAGCGTTTCGGCATAGGCCATATTGACGCCCACCCAATGCATCTGAAGCGGCGTGGTATTCCACCAGCGCGGGACGACGGCGCTCAGGATCAACTGAGGCACCAGATCGCCCCAGATTAATGCCTGCTCCCGGGTGGGGATCAGGAAGTTCTGTTCCGCTTCGGCGAGCGCGTAGGGAAGAGCCGAGAGTGAACCCACCAGCCGGCCCCCGGCGTTGGCGGGCCAACCGGTGCCGAACAATTCGGTCTCCTTCCAGGTCTGGCTCTGCCCAGCGCTCTGAATGCCGATAAAGTCGTGGCTGCGGACGAACAGGGGATTGGTATGCAGCACCTGCGCGCCGGGAGGAGCGTAATGGATATAGGCGTAGCCGACCAGCGTATCGCGCAGGAAAGGAGCCAGCGCGCCGCGCAGATCCTTCAGCTTGGCGGGATCACTGGCCGCTTTCTCGATGGCCTGGCGCAAATTGATTTTTCGCTGCTGGTCAATGTGTTTTTCGGTGAAGTAACCGTAGGCGAGTGTGCTCTTTTCGGCGGTGCTGAAGGCGTTGCGCGGCAACTGAATATCGGAGATGCGCGCGGCCAGTTTCGCCGCCAGCGCGGTGTTTAGCTTCTCGCCGCGGCTGACGCTCTCCAGGTTATCGGCGAGCTCGAATAACGTGGTAAGCGAAACCAGCCGCTGCGCCTCAAACACCCGGATCATATCCTCGGCGATCTGCGTGCGGGCCTCGGAAGGTTCGGTGGAGGAGGTTCCCGCGAGCAGGTCGATCATCCGATCCTGCGCCGAAACGCCCTTCGCCCCGCCGGTGGACTCGATCAGCGCCTTCACGCCGGCGCGACCGCCGTCGAACACCTCGCGCTCGCCCTGGACTTTCTGGAATGGCTCGATGATCTGGGCCAGCGCCCGGTCTGCTTGCGCGCCGGGAATGGTTCCCTGGCGGACGAAAATCTGCCACAGGGCGGTGAGCGCCTGGAAGGTGCCCGCAGCGTCGGCGCGGAGCGACTGGTCTCCGATCTTATCGAAGGAGTGAGCGGCGTCCAGGTACGCAAGAATGGTTCGATCGCTGACGGACGGCGCTTCGGCGAACAGCGGATACTGCGAGCCCAGACTGTGAAATTCGTGCGCCAGCCGGTCGATGGTGGAGGCTTGTAAGGGCGAGCTGCGGTTGCGTTCCACGTCGCTGAGCGCCATGAAGATTTTCAGGGGCTCGTTTTCCACAGATTTTCGCGAGAGGCCGAACAGCGCTTCGAGAACGTCGTCGGAGTCCTTCCATCCGCCCGCGGCCTTGGCGAGTTTCGCATCATATTTGATTTGGGAGTGGCCGGAGAACAGGCCTTTCCAGACGTCGAGGTTGCCCGGAATGTGCGGCTTGCCGTCGAGGTCCATGCGGAGGCGCGCGGTGAGCAGCATCATATCGGTGTTGGCGCGGAACACGGGGCGCGCCGGGCCGGGGCTGGTCACCTTGCCTCGAATCGCCAGATAGAACCGCTTTAGGCGCTCCGGCTCGCAGAGATAGTCTTTTACCGGTCCGTTGATGCGGGCGAGAGCGTCGAAGTAACTAGCCAGCCAGCCGTCGTCGCGAGCCACCAGCTTTTCAATAAATGCCGCGCCATTGGACGGGGGAGCGCCGGCAAGTTCACCCCACATTTTTTCCGTATGTGCGCCGCCGGGGACAACCGCTTTTCCGCCGCGAATCTCAAACATACCCCCGTAAAAATCGAGCACGTGGGAATAAACCCTCAAGCGCGGCGCGGGGATTGCGTCCCGAAGCGCCTGCGCCGTTTCCGGGTCGATTTTCGACAAGCCGAGGTAGAGGCGGCACAACGATGGATCCGCGATGAAGTAGTCGATGAACTCGCCGCTGGTCTTTTCCTTGGCCGATTGCCAGTAGGAGGCGTCATACAGAACGGGAACGCGGGCGGGATGATAATCGAGCACGAAAGGACGGTTGGTGCGAAGCGCCTGCTCCAGATCGGCCAGGGGGAATCCGGAATCGATGGTCAGAAACGCGCGCGAGGCATTTACCGTCTCGAGCACGACTTCGGACCCGCAGCCGCCGCGCATGCGATAGCCCAGGACGCGCAAGATATCGCCTGTTTCCGACGATTCGCAGGTCTCGACGCGGAGCACTTTCTTGGCCCCAGCCAGGCGGTCCAGTTCGCGCGCCTGGGACAGGTAGCGGATGATGAGCTTCAGGTACTCGGTTTGATCGAGCAACTCGTTGGAACCGGCGGCCTGGTATCCGTTGGTGATGATGTTTCGGGCCAGCGCGCCGAGTAAATCGTCCGGGCGCAAATCGGGTGAGAGGGCTGCCATGCGGGCGAAGGAACGCAAAGGGCCGGGGATCTCGATAAAACTCGTCTTGACCGCGGACGGCGCGGGCGCGTTCGACAGCGTCAGGCCGGTTCCTCCAGCCAGGCGGTAGGCCTCGACGTGCTGGGCGGCTGCCTCGCGGTCTCCGGCCAAAAGATCCAAAACGGCCATGCGCCGCAATACCGGGACTTTCTCAGGACCGGAAAGAACCTGTTGAAGGCGCGAGTAGACTTCGCGGGCCTCAGGATCGCGATGGCGGTCCAGGAACTCGGCGTAGGCGCGCAGGGCGGACGGATTGGCGGGGGAGGCGGAGGCTGCCTTTTTCAACTGCTCTCTGGCCTGCTGGGCCTCGCCTTTGCTCTCCAAACGCCAGATCTCGCCAGTGACATCCTGCCCCCGGCAGCAGATGGTCAGTTCGATTGCCAAAACGGCATATAATCCTACTCGCAAAGGGAGCCGCATCGCTACAGTCTCCTTCATCCGGGTCTCCGACCTCGCTTATGATGCACGGACGGGACCGGAAGATCTGGTTTTCTACTCTAACACGGCCCGGACCGTCAAGAAACGTGCCGGGAGAGGGTGTTTAGTTGTATGATCTTGGGCGGGCCACGTGAGGCCCTTCTTATCATGAAAAACTTGCTATTTACCATTTTGATGGCGCTGCCGGCCGCCGCCGCGCCCCCGAAGATTGCCGTGATTGGACTGCTGCACTCCCACGTCTGGAGCCAGTTGCCGAACATGGTGAAAGGAGATGTGGTGACGCTGGTGGGCGTCGCCGAGGATCATCCGGAACTGGTGGCGGAAGCCAAGAAAGCCGGCGTGGCCGACAACCTTTTTTTCTCCGATTACAACAAAATGCTGGATCAGGTGAAGCCGGACTTCGTCTGGGCATTCGTCGAAAATAACCGTCACCTGGAAGTTGTGAAAGCCTGCGCTCCCCGCAAAATCTCGGTGATTTTCGAGAAACCGCTGGCTTCGACCGCCAAGGACGCGGCGGCGATCCGCGAGATTGCGAACAAGAGCGGCATCTATGTGATGACCAATTACCAGATGGCATGGTGGGCGGCCAACTATACCGCCAAGAAGGTGGCCGATGACGGCGATCTGGGCAAAATTTACCGTCTGCGCGGAGTGGTGGGCCATGGCGGTCCGGGCTCGGAAGGTGCCCGCAATTCGTTCTTTTTCGAATGGCTTACCGATCCGGTGAGGAATGGCGCGGGTGCGCTGATGGACTTCGGTTGCTACAACGCCCTGTGGAGCCTGTGGTATATGGGCGTGCCCCAGACGGTGTACGCGCGCGCCGACCATCTGCAGCCGGAGAAGTTCCCGAAAGTTGAGGATAACGCTACCATCGTGCTCGGCTATCCGAACGGAGACGGCATCTTCGAGGGGAGCTGGGATCTTCCCCGCAGTTTCCAGGACCTGGAGGTATTCGGGCGGAAGGGCAGCATGACGATGGTCAATGGCAAGGTTGAGGTCCGCAAGAGCGGCCGCAACGCGGGCTATGAGCCGGTGACGATCGATCCGCTGCCGAAGGAGCGGTCCAGCCCGCTCGCCTATATGGCCAACGCCATCCAGACGCATCAGGTGCCTGCGGGACTGGTCGCGCTCGACATTAACGTTCAGGTGGTGCAGATCATCGACGCGGCCAAGGAAAGCATCAAAACGGGTAAGGCAGTTTCCTTAAAACAGAACTAAGCAATCCTGTTAGACTGAATCCAGGGTCGTCGACTTTCTATGATGGTCCGGATTAAGCTGCAAACAGGCCGTCCGATCCAAAAGAAGGACGGGAAGAATCGCCAAGTGGCGTCCGCCATCGGCGTGCTATTGATACCGGCCGCGCTGATGGCCTACGTGCTCGGGGTCTGGAGGCTCGCCTCGGATCTGGGGATGGCCGGAGAGTTCGGCATCACGGGGCTGTTTTCGCACTGGCAGGTATGGATCGCCGTTGCCGCCGCGCTGCATATCGCCTCGGCGTCCCTGAACCGCTATGGCAACGGCGGTTCCCTGAAGGGCCCGCGGCTGCTGCCGTTCCGCCTTCCAGCGGATGAGCCGCAAAAGCCGGATGAGGCTTCGAAAAAGGTCCGGCTGCGGGTTTAGACCCACGAGGATCCCGCGGTCTAAGGCCTGAGGGAGACTCGCAGACGCGCGGCTCCGGTGACGCGGTCTGCGCCGCCGTAGTAGGCGCGGATGTCGATGACGCCGTTGTGTTCGAGCGCGACGATGGCGCCCTCCAGGAAGATCACGTTCGGCACCACTCCTTTTTTCTCCCAGTCGTGCTGGGGAAGCAGGAAGGGTTTCTCCGCCCGCGCCAATAATTTCGAGGGATCGTCGCGGTCGAATAAAGCCCAGCCGGGACCGTAGACCAGCGCGTCGTCCGCGCCATTATAAAGCAGCAGAATGCCGGCGCTGGTCAGGATGGGCGCTGGCCCCGGCTCCATCACGCGCGAGTCGAAAGCTCCCGGACGGCGCGCGAGCACCGGTTGAGCGGTCGCGTCGGTCCAATGCAGAAGATCGGAGGAGGCGGCCAGACCCATGTAGTCCCGCTGCTTGCCGTCGGCATCGGTTCGCGTGCCGAGGTAATACATCCACCAGCGGCCGTGGATCTTTTCCGGCAGGATCGCGCCGGATTTGGTCCACTGAGTATTCCACGTTCCTTTGTAGGCGGGCAGGATTACGCCCCTGCGGTCCCAGTGAATCAGGTCCCGCGAGGTGGCGAGGCACAACTGCGCGTCGTGGCCGTTATAACCGGTGTAAGTCAAATAGTAGGTCCCTCCAATGAAGACCAGGCGCGGATCTTCCACGCCACCCCCGATTTCGTACGGAGCCTCGGGCGCAAGCACCGGTTGCTCGCGGATCTTAAAATGCAAGCCGTCGGGACTATCCGCATAGCCGATGCGGGAGGTCATCTTCGCGTCGGTGGCTCGGAACAGCAGCACGGTCTTGCCGTGAACCTCGACGGCGGTGGGATTGAACACGCCGGTGGAAGCCCAGGCGGGGCCGGGCTTCAATACGGGCATTTCGCTCAGGCGCGTGGCCTCGACGTTGATTTGCGCGCGCAGGCAAAGGGGCCATAACAGCAGCAGGAGCTTCTTCATTGGCAACCTAATTTTATATACTTTCGGGATGCTTCCTCTCATCGGCACAACTTCCGCCCGCAGCTCCGTAGTGGCCGCGTCCGCGCTGCTCGTCTGCGCCGCCTTTGGCGCCAAGGTTCCCTCGATCGACCAGGCGCTGTCCACGCAGTCCGTCTCCGGCGCGGAAATTTCGCCCGACGGGAGATTCGTCGCCTACACCGTGACACAAGCCAACTGGGAGGAGAACGATTTCATCACGCAGATCTGGATCGCCTCCACCGCATCGGGCGAACGGTACCGGCTGACCAGCGGAAAGAAGTCTTCGAGCGCGCCGCAATGGTCGCCCGATTCCAAGCGCATCGCGTTTACCTCAGATCGCGACGGGAAGCGGCAGATTTACCTGATTTCGCCCACTGGCGGCGAGGCAGCCTCGCTGACGTCCGAAGAAAACGGCGTCGGCGGATTCGCCTGGTCGCCCGATGGCGCGTGGATTGCGTTCACGTCATCGGGTCCGGATCCGAAGTGGAAGAAGGACCGCAAGGACAAGTACGGCGACATCGACGTAATCGGCGGCGATTATCAGATGAGCCACCTCTGGCGCGTAAAGGTTCCTGCTGAAATGCCTTACGATGCGAAGACCTTACCAAAACCCGAGGAGATCACCAAAGGCG
>JBBIVT010000030.1:13933-38122 GCA_037439565.1 Acidobacteriota bacterium
CGCCGCGTGTGCTGACGAGCGAGTTCGACGAAGATCCAAACCTGGCCGACTGGTCCACGGACGGCATTTACTTTACGGCTCTGCAAAAAACGGCGGCGCATCTGTTCCGCATCGACCCGGCATCGAAGGCGATCAAGCGGATCAGCGGCCCGGACGCCTATCATTTGAGCGGCGTCTCCTTCACCAAGGATCACCGCGCGATGGCGGGAACCGGGGCGATGCCGAATCACTTTGCGGAGATCGTCACTTCCTCCACGTCCGATTTTGTGCCGAAGATTCTGACCGCCGTCGCAGCGCAGTATAAGGACTTCCGTCTGGCCACGCGCGAAGTGGTGGAGTGGACCTCCTCCGACGGCGGCGCGAAGATGCAGGGCATCCTGATCAAGCCCGCCGATTACGACGCGTCGCGGAAATACCCCCTGATGGTGGTGATTCACGGCGGCCCGACCGGGGTCGACACCCCCATTCTGAGTCCCGACCGCTATTATCCGGTGGAAATGTTCGCGGCCAAGGGCGCTCTGATTCTGAAGCCGAATTACCGCGGTTCCGCCGGATACGGCGCGAAATTCCGCGCGCTCAACGTGAGGGATCTGGGAACAGGCGACTATGCCGACGTGATTTCCGGCGTCGATTCGCTCATCGCCAAGGGCCTGGTCGATAAGGACCGCGTCGCGTCCATGGGCTGGAGCGAAGGCGGCTATATCTCGGCCTTCATCACCTGCTTTAGCGACCGTTTCAAGGCAGTATCGGTCGGCGCGGGCATATCCGATTGGATGACATATTACGTCAATACCGATATCCATCCCTTCACGCGCCAGTATTTGAAGGCTACCCCGTGGGATGATCCGGAGATTTACCGCAAAACGTCGCCGATCACGTATGTGAATCAAGCAAAGACCCCGACGCTGATTCAACAGGGGGATCAGGACAAGCGCGTGCCGCCGCCCAATTCCTATGAGCTGTACCAAGCCTTGAAGGATCGCGGCATTCCCGTGCGCCTGGTGTTCTATAAAGGCTTTGGGCACCCGATCAACAAGCCGAAGCAGCAGCGCAGCGTGATCGAGGAAAATTACGCATGGTTCAGCAAGTACATCTGGGGCGAGGAGAATTGACTCCTCGTTCGATCTGGCCTGAGACCCCGGTAGGGTGATTTACCCTGGGGCTCTTAGGGCATCTTGCCTAACTCTAAGGTAATCTTGTAAATCCCAAGAAGATTTCCTATTCTGTTGGCCTGTGCACGCCCCGAGGACATGCTGGTTCTGCTTCCGGCCTTTACCGCTGATCAAGCGGATCTCGCACGCGAACTTCTGTTCCTCCTCACATGAGGATCTGTATTTGGCGAGGCAAACAACGCTTTCGATGGCTCGGATCCTCAGCGTACCAAGCCCTCAGCAGAATGGCAGTGCGCCTACAGAAGGAGTGCCTGGGCCGGTCGTCTCGCCAGTGCGCGAGAAGGCGTTTCACCCGGTTCCCTGGCGCGGGTCGCCCGGTGACGAACTTCAACCGCTCACTTTTGGCGCGGAACGCCCGGAATATCCGCGCATGGCCCTCGATCCTGACAAACCATCGGTGTTCATGAGCACTCCGGCCCCGCAGTCACCGCAAAGCTCCACGCTTGATCGAGGAGTCGTCCCGGAAGTGTTGCAAGCCGGGGAAGGTCCGTGGCCGCTTGGTGATAATGCGCTTCATGGGAGGGTTGTCACGGCGGAGGTGCGTTCGGGCTCCTGTATTGGACCCGCCGGAACAATGCAGTTCCTGACCGCGGTCATTGTCGTGAGCGACGGCGATGGGGCCGGGACGTCCCATCCGCTGGGAGAGGCAGCCATCGGCCTGGCCCGCCTTCTCGAAACGCTAGGACGCAGCGTGATGACGGTGAATACGGACGCAATTCCCGAGCCGAAACCGGCGAAGAGAAAGTCGCGCTCCGTATCGCGCCGCGCGCCGGAGGTGTCCGCGGAAACCAAGGCGGTGAGAAAGCGGGCGCCGCGCGGCACCTAATGGATGATTTTCGGGATTGGGTAACTGCTAACGGATCGCGTAGCCGCCGTCAACGCGAATCGTCTCGCCGGTGACAAAGTCTGATGCATGCGAGGCCAGATACACGGCGGTCCCGGCGATCTCCTCCGATTCGCCAAAGCGGCCGGCGGGAGTTCGCGCGATGATCTCGTCGTAGAGCGGCATGGACAGCACGGGCGCTGTCATGTCCGTCGAGATCCATCCGGGCGCGATGGCGTTCACCTGAATATGGTGCGGCGCGAGCTCAATCGCCATGGACTTCGTCAGTTGAATAATCGCTCCCTTCGCCGCGCTATAGGAGGGAACGAGTCCGGATCCAAAATACGAAAGCATGCTGCCGATGTTGATAATTTTCCCCGCCTTTTGCCGGACCATCGACGCCGCCGCGATCTTCGAAAGCAGGAACACCGAGTGAAGCTGCGTCTCCATCACGTTGTCCCAATCCTCGGGTGTCTCGTTCAACACGCCTCCGCTGATGTTCGCGATACCGGCATTGTTCACCAGAATGCCGATAGGGCCCAATTCGCATTCGACGCGGCCCAGCGCGGGTTCCAGCGCCGCGCGATCCCGCACGTCCAGCTTGACGGCGATCGCGCGCGCGCCCATCGCATGCAATTCGGCCAGCACGCGGGCGTTTTTTGCGTCGTTCCGCCCCAGCACCGCGACGGCAGCTCCGGCTCCAGCCAACCCCAGCGCGATGCCGCGCCCGATTCCGCCGTTGCCCCCGGTCACCACCGCCACGCGGCCCGTCAAGTCGAACAGAGAAAGTGGTTTCATCAGTCGGCATAGGCTACCACACGCGCAACTCTAGTACCATCGACCACATGAAGCTCTGGATCGCCCTCGCCGCCGCCGCCCTAATTTTCGCCGCCAAAACGGACACCATGAACGTCCTCACCGGACAGAAAGCGTTCGCGACCACCGCCTCTCTGCGTCCCGGTCTGGCGCGAAAAATCACCGCGCAGGATCTGCCGCAGCCCGGCGCGCCCGGCTTGTTGACGAAACTCGGCATGTACGTCAACGCCGGACTTGGCCGTAACGGCACGCGTCCTGAAAACGCGATTCCGAAGGCTCCGGCCGGCTTCAAGGTAGAACTGTTTGTTTCGAGCGGCCTCACCATCCCGCGACAAATCCGCCGCGCGCCGAACGGCGACATATTTATGGCCGATACCGGTGCGGGAACGGTCCGCATTTTCCGGGGCATCACTGCGGAGGGCAAGCCGCGCGAATCGTCGATCTTCGCCGCAATGCCCGCGGCCTTCGGCATCGCGTTTTATCCTCTGGGTCCGAACCCGCAGTGGGTGTACGTCAGCAGCACCACCTCAGTCGTGCGATTCGCGTACAAGAACGGCGATCTAAAGGCCACTGCCGAGCCCGAAAAGCTGATCCAGAACATCCCCGGCGGCGGACATTCCACGCGTGACATCATCTTTTCGGCGGATGGAAAGAGCCTGTTCCTGGCCGTCGGCTCCGCATCGAACAACAACGATAATCAGGCCGAATTCCGCCGTGCTAATGTCCTGGAGTACACGCCCGACGGCAAGTTCGTTGGCATCTATGCCTCGGGGATTCGAAATCCTGTGGGCCTCGCCGTGAATCCGGATACGGGCGAGTTGTGGGCCTCCGTCAACGAGCGCGACAATCTGGGCGACAACCTGGTCCCCGATTATGTGACGCACATTGAACGCGGCGGCTTTTATGGGTGGCCGTGGTTTTACATCGGCGGCAATCAGGATCCTGCGCATACCGGAAAACATCCTGAGTTGAAGAACAAGGTGATCGTTCCGGACGTCCTGATTCAGGCCCATAGCGCATCACTCGGCATGACTTTTTACGACGGCAGGATGTTTCCGGCCGAGTATCAGGGAGACGTGTTCGCGGCCGAGCACGGGTCGTGGAATCACTCCCAGGGCTCGGGCCGGGAAGTGGTCCGCATTCCTTTGGAGAAGGGACGGGCCTCGGGCGTCTATCAGGATTTCCTCACCGGATTCATCACTGGCGGGACGAACTGGGGGCGCCCCGTCGGCGTCGCGGTGGCATCGGACGGCTCGCTGCTGGTGACGGACGACGGCGCGAAGGTGATCTGGCGGGTGAGTTATCAGGGGAAGTAGGATTCCACTCGGAGACGGTCCCGCCCTCACCCGGCAGACTGTGGTACATTGAAAAAGGTTGTCGCGGACCAGCGACAACACCCTAGGATATTTATGCCAAAGTTGAAGACCCATAAGGGTGCGTCCAAGCGGTTCAAGAAGACGGGCACCGGCAAAGTGGTTCGCCATCACGCGTTTGCCCGGCATATTTTGACCTCGAAGTCGCGCGCGCGCAAGCGGAGGCTCGGCAAGAGCGCCGTGGCCGATTCGACCAATCAGGCCGAAATGCTGCGCATGCTGCCGTACTAAACAAAAGACTTCCCTCGTGTGGACAGCGCGCATGCACGTGCCTGATCCGCCGGAAATAAGGAGATAAAAACGTGCCAAGAGTAAAACGCGGTTCCAAGCGGCGTGAAAGCCGCAAAAAGACACTGGCCCTGGCAAAGGGCTTTTTCCTCACCAAGAGTAAGCTGCATCGCGCCGCTCAGGAAGCGGTCGAAAAGTCGCTGAAATACGGCTACGTCGGACGCAAGCTGAAGAAGCGGGATTTCCGGGCCTTGTGGATCGTCCGCATCGGCGCGGGCGCAAAGCTCGCCGGGCTCAGCTACAGCCGCTTTATGGACGGGATGAAAAAAGCTGGCATCGGCCTGAACCGCAAGGTTCTGGCGGATATGGCTTATAACGACGCACCGGCCTTCGCGGTTCTGGCGGCCCAGGCCAAGGCGGCTTTGGAAGCGGCGGGAACTCCTTCACCGAAAGCCGCCTAAGCCATGTCCGTTTCCGAAGCGGATTCCCTATCAAACTTGGAGGAGCGCATCCATCGCGCCGTTCAACTGGTGGCGCAACTGCGCTCGGAGCGCGACGCGGCCGTCGCCGAACGCGATGCCGCGCGTAGCGGCGCAGGCGCGGCTCTGTCTGAAATGCAGAAGCTGCGCGACGAAGTGGAAGAACTTCGCGCGGAGCGCAAGCAGGTCCGTACGCGGATCGAAAAACTGCTGGGCCAGATTGATAAACTGAGCGAAGCGTAGCGTATACCCGCATGCTCACGCATGGCGGTTGAGTGTCAGGAGGGGCGATGGAGCGAAAGACCGTGAAGGTCACCATCTTTAACCAGACGTACACCCTCGCCGCGACCGACGAAGAGGGCGAAGTGGAGGCCCTTGCGCACTCGGTGGACGAACTGATGACCAGCATCGCGCAGAGGGCGGGCAATGTGGACCATCAACGCGTCGCCGCGCTGGCGTGTCTGCACCTGGCGGATCGGGTGCGGTCGATGGAAAAGGAACTCGCCGAATTGAGGAATCGCGTGGAGCAGAAGTCGAAGCAGTTTTCGCTGCTGCTCGACGGCGTGATTCAGTAACCGCTACGGCAGCGTCTTCCGCTCCACCTTCTGAAGCTCCATATCCTTGACGCCGCTGGTCAGCCGCGCCGTGAACTCCTCCACGTTGTGCAGTGCGAACACCGGTCCGGAAGGAGTCTTGATGCGTAAAAAACCGGCGTCCTCCACGTCGTCCAGAACGAAGGCAGGGCGCGCATCTGGCTTCTCCGCGCGGATCAACACGTTGTCGAACTGAATGCCCTTGGCGTGTCTGATGTAAAATCCCTGCGACGGCATCTTATGGCGTTCGACGGGCGCGGGCGGGCTGCCGCGTCCACCCGGCTGCGGCGCGCGGCCTTGGCCCTCGGGAACAAACTGGCCGTTCGGACCGCGTCCGTTGCGCCCCGGCCTCGGAGGCGCGGTGAACATGTCAGGCTCGGGATAAATATCTTCGTGTTCGGGAGGCTGATACGCCGCGTCTTCCGCCGTCCCGCCACCTTGGTGCGTGATTTCGACGTTGCTGATCCGCACGTCCTCAATGTAATGACCCGGAACGCCGCTGATGACCGACCCCAGTTCCGCCACTGAGTTGGAGCACACCACATTGTCGATGAGGATGCGCTTCAGCGTGCCCACGGGCGTGCCGTCCGGCGCGCGCAGGCGGCGGCCCAGGCGCATGAAGATGGGCGCGCTCATAATGTCTCGCATGGAGAGGTTGGTCACCGTCACGTCTTCCAGCAGCGCCCCGTCCACGCTTTCCAAAGCCAGCCCCTGGCAGCCCTCAAACACACAGTTCGAGATGGTGATGTTGCGGAATCCTCCCGCCGATTCCGTTCCAAATTTGATGCGTCCGGTGTGAGGCACCCGCACGCCGGGCGCAAATTTCCTATACGTGCCGTCGAGCATGGTGCCTTCTTCCCAGCAACCGCTGACGTAGCAATTCGTGATGGTCACGAACTCGGTCTGGCGCGCCGAGCCCAGCGCGTAGTCGGCTTTCAGGCAAATCCCGTCGTCCCACGGCGAATTGACGTAGCAATTGGAGATGCGCACGTTGCGGCAGGAATCCACGTCCATGCCGTCGCGATTCGTGTCGATTTTCAGATTGTCGATGGTCAGATTGTCCACGCCCGTCGCGAGAATGCCGAAGTGCCCCCCGTGCAGGATGGAAAAATCGCGCAGCAGGATGTTATGGCAGTTTTTGAGCGCAATCGATTTGTTGCCGACGCCCGGATTCATCGCGCCTTGGCCGCGGCTGAGGCCCTTGCCCCAGATGCGCCCCGGCCCGGTGATACCGGAGTTCTCGATCCCCTCGCCCCAGATCAGGCTGTTGTGAAAATGGCTGTGGCCGAAGTCCTGATATTTGTCCCATGAGTTGGCCTCGGCGGCATCGTAGCCCTTTTCGGGGCCTCCCTCGGCGGCGACGATGGTCGCCCCCTGGTCCAGATACAGCGCCACGTTGCTCTTCAAATGGATGGAATAGCAGAGGTAATTGCCGGCGGGAAACGTGACGGTTCCTCCGCCGGCGGCCGCCGCCGCGTCAACAGCGCGATGGATGGCCGGCGTGTCCAGCGTGGCGCCGTCGCCGGCCGCGCCGAACGTCTTCACGTCGAACGAAGAGGCCGCGCGCGCCAACGCGCTTCCCGCCAGACCCAACCCCGCGCATTTCAGGAACTCCCGTCTCCGGGTCATGGTGTGCCTCTTCGGCGTCTCCTTTAAGACGACCATATCAGATTGTTGGCGGGGCTGCGGTGTATGCTGGAGATGCCATGCGAGACCCTGAAGTGATCGAAGAGGAGTTGATGGGGATCAGCGCCATCGCCGACGATTCCAACAAGCTGGAGCGCATCATTGCCTGGTGCGCATCACATCCGGACGAAGTGCCGTTCGCTCTGCATCAGCTTTTGAACCGCCGCGACCGGGATTAGACCGTCATGCGGTTCTGCCCGCATGCTCAGCCGTGGCGGGGAAGCCTTTATTGTGCCGGCTTGGCGAACTTGCTGTCTTCAATCGGCACGTTGGCCTTCACATCATTTAACTGGATGGTGAAGCGGCCGTTGGGGCGCGAAAGGGTCCAGCGGAACGGGGTCTTCACTCCATCCACTTCGCGGTAATCGGCGTAGTCGATCTGGGTCGGCATGCGGCCGACGGGCGTATCCGCATAGCGGATCATACGGACCAGCAGGCCCGTGTTGGCGTCAAAGAAAAAACGCACTGGAGGCTGGCCCTGGCGCGATCCAAAGAGCGACAGGACCGCCGTGTCGCCGATTTTCTCAGGCCGTCCGGCACGGAGCTGCGGGAAAATCTCTTTCAGGCGCAGAGCCAGGTAAAACTCGGAATCGAGGCCCGACGCCATGGATTCAGCGGCGGACATCTCGCGCGCGGGGCGGCCGGACGATCCCATCCATCCCGATTTGCCGTCAAAGGCGGTGTAGCTTTCGCCGCCGCCCATATGCGTGACGGTGATGCGCATGTTCGGGGCTTTGGTGTAAACCTCAACCGGCGTTTCCTGTCCGCCGGCGACGATGGAACCTTTACCCACGCGGCTGGTGACCTTCTTCATCGCGTCCGCTCCGCCGAGCGCGGCGACGTACTTATCGATGACCGAATCGGCGGTGGGAGGCGTCGGGCGCGGGCCCGCCGGAGGAGCCTCAGCGGGCTTCGGCGCCGCGTCTGTTTCCTGCACGGGCGGGATACCTACCGGGCGCTCCGATCCGCGATGACAGGAGTAGCACGAGACGTTGGTTTGTCCGCGGAAGGAATTCTTGTTGATGGCCATTGTCATGGCGATCATTTCGCGAGCGGTCTTCTTCGCGCGCTTATCGTCCGCTTCGGGTTTGCCGGCGACGTGGCAGGCGTCGCATTGGACGCCGAGCGAGACGGCCATGAACTGCATGGTCGGCATGAGCTGATCGGCGGGCGTACCTTTCAGTTCAATGATGTTTTTATAGACCTGCTCGGCGGTCTTGACGTCGGCGGTTTGGGCGAAGAGCCCGGCGGCAAAGGCGGCGGCGAAGAAGATTCGATTCAGCATGTCTATTCTTTATACCGCGATTCCCGCTACCGCGTCACCGCTTCGCCCGTTTGTCCCAGGGCTATTTTGGACAGCGGCGGAACCTTCGAATCGGCGTCCAGCTTCGGCCGGCGCGTGTGCCAGTCCGTCGCCTGCTGATACGCGTGCGCCAGCGCCAGCACGTTCGATTCCGCCAGATTCGGCCCGCTGATCTGCAGGCCGATGGGCATGCCCTCCTTGGAGAATCCGCAGGGGATGCTGATGGTAGGCAGACCGTAATCGTCGAGCGAGCGGGTGTTGCCCGGCTCAGGATGACGGGCGCGCGTATCGGCCATGCGGCTCAAGTCCTCCTCAATCGTCCAGGGTAGATGGCGGATGGTGGGTGTGATCAGCAGGTCCACCTCTTGTTTTTTGAAGACCTCGTCGTCGACAGTGCGGCGGATCAGGCGCAATTGACGCCACTCGCGGATGTAGTCCACCGCGCGCTGGCCTCCACCGAAGCCTCCTCCTCCGCCGGTCTCGGAGCCGACAAAACCGCTGCCGAGAGCCTCGCGATAAACGCCGCCTTCGCTGTTGGCTCCAGTGCCGAGGATCGACGGCATTGCGACTTCACGCGAGCTTTTCGTCATCTTGCGGAGCAGCTCGACGGCCTGGTCCATGGCCGCCGCAACCTCGTCGTCCAGGCCGTCATAGAACATCGGCGGAACGCCCAGGCGGAACAGTGCGGCGGACGCGCCGATGGCCCTGGAATAATCGGGCACCGGATAATCGATGCTTTGCAGGTCGTACAGATCGTAACCGGCGATGCACTGGAGCACCATGGCCGCATCCTCGGCGGTCCGCGCGATGGGTCCGCAATGGTCGAGCGACCACGTCAGCGGGACGATACCGCGGATGCTGACGCGTCCGTAGGTGGCCTTGAATCCGGTGACGCCGCACATCGCCGAAGGAGTGCGGACGGAGCCTCCGGTATCGGTGCCGAGAGCGGCGAAGCAATCCCCTACGGCAACCGCGGCAGCCGAGCCTCCGGAAGAGCCGCCGGCGATCAGCGCCAAATTCCAGGGATTGCGTACAGGGCCGAAATAGCTGACGGAGGAGGTCGCGCCCGCGGCGAAAATGTGCATGTTCGTCTTGCCGACGATCACCGCGCCCGCGGCGGTGAGGCGCCGGGCCACTTCGGAATCCGCCGTGGGGACGTTGCCCGCCAGCGTCTTGCTCCCGGCGGTGGTGCGCGTGCCGGCGATGTCGATGTTGTCCTTCAGGCCGATGGGGATGCCGTGCAGGGGGCCGCGTGGATGCTTCTCCTTGTGAAGAGCCTTGGCCTGCTCCAGCGCGCGCTCCTGCATGATCGTGATCCAGGCGTTGGTCTTTGGATTCAGCGTCTTCATGGACGCAATGCACGCCTCGGTCAGATCCACGGGGGAAAACTTCTTCGCGCGGATGCCGTCGGAGGCCTGCTTCAAAGTCAGCGAGAGGAGTTCGTTAGCCACCGGTCTGCTCCGAGGCGTTCTTCGAGAGCGCGGGAACCTTCGTATCGGGTTGTAAAGGTGGTTTTCGCGCATGCCAATCCGTGGTTTCCTGATAGGCGTGCGCCAGCGCGAGCACGTTCGCTTCACCGAACATCGGCCCGGCGATTTGCAGGCCGATGGGCATGCCGTCTTTCGAAAATCCGCAGGGCAGGGAGATCACGGGCAGCCCGTAGGCGTTGAACAGGCGCGTGTTCTCCTCGGGATCGCTGCGCGGGGGCGTGTCGGCGTTGGTATTCGCGCCGCCGCGTCCGCCGCCCCGGCCTCCGCCGCCCGGCGGCGCAACCAGTGATTCCTCGATCGTCGGCGCGGGATGGCGCATGGTTGGCGCGATCAGCACGTCGACGCCCTGCTTTTCGAACAGCTCCGTGTTGATGGTGCGGCGGATGAGTTGCAACTCGCGCCAGCCGCGAATGTAATCGACGGCTCGGGCGGTGTCCGGCGCGGCTGGAAACAGGCGCGCTGTGGATGGTTCATATCCGCCGCCGTTTACGCCGCGTATGCCTTCGTGATACGCGGCGACTTCGCCGGGGATTCCCGCGCGCAGCAGTGACGGCATGCTGACGTCATGCGTGCCCTTAGTGATTCTGTTCAATACTCCGAGCGCCTCGTCGACCACGCGGGCGATGTCGGGGTCCAGATGATCGAAGCATTGCACGGGGATGCCGATGCGGAACTTTGCGACGGGCGCGCCGATAGCCGCGAGAAAATCGGGCACGGGTTTATCGGCGCTATCGATGTCGAGATGGTCGTAGCCGGCGATCTGCTGGAGCAGCATCGCCGCGTCCTCCACCGTGCGCGCGAGCGGACCGCAATGATCGAGCGTCCACGAGAACGGAACAATGCCGCGCAGACTGACGCGTCCGTAAGTCGGCTTGAATCCGACCAGGCCGCAGTAGGACGCGGGAATGCGGATGCCCCCGCCCGCGTCGGTGCCGAGCGCGGCGAAACAGTTATTCATCGCCACCGCGGCAGCGGATCCGCCCGAAGGGCCGCCCGCGACGCGCTCCAGGTTCCAGGGATTGCGCACCGGCCCCCAATAGCTGACCGAAGAGGTCGCGCCGGCGTCGAACTCGTGCATGTTCAACTTGCCGACGATCACCGCGCCCGCCGCTTTCAGGCGGCGCACCACCTCGGCGTCTTCGCTTGGGAAGCGGTATTCGTAGACGGCGCTTGCGGCGGTGGTGCGCGTGCCCTCGGTGTCGATGGAATCCTTCACGCCGATGGGGATGCCGTGCAATGGCCCGCGCGGAGTCTCCTTTTCCAGGTCGCGGGCCTGCGCCAGAGCCTTCTCGCGCATCACCGTGATCCAGGCATTGGTTTTCGGCTGATAGGTCTGGATGCGGTCCAGACAGGCCTGCGTCAGCTCGACCGGAGAAACCTTTTTTGCGCGGATCTGTTCGGAGGCCTGCTTGAGCGTGAGGGAGGCGAGGTCGTCCGGTCTGTCCGCCCAACCGAGGCGTGAGGCCGCCGCCGCGCCGAGGCTCGCTGCCAGCCACTGCCGCCGGGTAGAGGATTCCATGAATCGTTGTACCGCGCGGCGCGGAGATGTGTCAACCGGTCGCGCTATACTAGCTTTCCAAGCCGCGATGAAACGTCGAGGCGAGTCTCGACCGGCACAAATGCGTGCGCCGCGTCGCGGATCTGGCCGCTAACAGGAGCATCAGTGAAACGCCTTTTTTCCATCTTCGTGATTTTTGCCGCGCTGGGCGCGGCGGAACATTTTGACGCCTCGGTGTTCAAAGCGCTGGAATGGCGCAACATCGGGCCGCAGCGCGGCGGACGCTCGATCACCTCCGCCGGCAGCTCGTCGAGGCCCAATGAATACTACTTCGGCGCGGTGGGCGGCGGGCTGTGGAAGACCACCGACGGCGGCACGACGTGGCGCCCGGTGACCGATGGACAGATCGCCAGCTCCTCGGTGGGCGCGGTGGCCGTGGCCGAATCGAACCCCGACGTGGTGTATATCGGCATGGGCGAAACCGAACTGCGCGGCAACATCATGCAGGGCGACGGCGTGTATAAGTCCACCGACGCGGGCAAGACGTGGAAGCATATCGGACTGGCTGACACGCAAGCGATTTCGCGTATCCGCGTCGACCCGTCGAACGCCGACGTGGTCTACGTTTCCGCGCTGGGCCATCCCTATGGCCCGAACACCGAACGGGGCGTGTTCCGCTCCCGCGACGGCGGCAAGACGTGGCAGAAAATTCTTTACAAGAGCGATCGCGCGGGCGCGGTGGATCTGGTGATCGATCCGCATAACACGAAGGTCCTCTACGCCGCGATTTGGGATGTGTACCGCACCTCGTGGTCGCTGTCCAGCGGCGGGCCTTTGAGCGGATTTTATAAATCCACCGACGGCGGCGACACGTGGACGGAAATCACGCGCAAGCCGGGGCTGCCCAACGGCATCATCGGCAAGATCGGCGTAGCGGTGTCCGCGGACTCGAATCGCGTGTATGCGATGGTGGAAGCCGAGGACGGTGGGCTGTTCAGCTCCGACGACGCCGGCGCGACGTGGAAGCGCATCAGCGAAGACCGCCGCATCCGCCAGCGCGCGTTTTACTATTCGCGCATTTATGCCGATCCGGCGGCGAAAGATACGGTATACGTCCTGAACACGGCCTTTTTCAAATCCATCGACGGCGGAAAAACGTTCAAGGTGATCCGCACGCCGCATGGCGATAATCACGATCTGTGGATCGCCTCCAACGACCCCAAGCGCATGATCGAATCGAACGACGGCGGCGCGAACGTCTCCATCAACGGCGGCGAAACCTGGACTGGACAGGCGTATCCGACGGCGCAGATCTATCACGTGGCCACCACGCGCGACGTTCCGTATCACGTCTGCGGCGCGCAGCAGGACAATACGACGATCTGCGTATCCAGCGCCATGTCCGGCCGCGGAGGCGGCGGAGGCGCGCGCGTGGGCTCGATTCAATACGATGCCGGCGGCGGCGAAAGCGGCTACATCGCGCCGCATCCGGTGAATCCGAACATTTTTTACGCGGGCTCTCAGGGAGCCTTGCTGACGCGCCTCGACCGCTCCACCGGCCAGATGCGCGACGTAGAAGTGTATCCCCTGTTTTTCTCCGGCATGTCGGCCAGCGTGCTGAAGGAGCGCTGGCAGTGGACGTTCCCCATCGTGTTTTCACCGCTCGATCCCAACGTGCTCTACACTTCATCGCAGCATTTGTGGAAGACCACCAACGAAGGCCAGAGTTGGGAGGCGATCAGCCCCGACTTGACGCGCGCCGATCCGAAGACGCTGGGCGATTCGGGCGGTCCCATCACCAAGGATCAGAACGGGCCGGAGATTTACGGCACGATTTTCACCATCGCTCCGTCGAGGACCGACTCTCAGACCATCTGGACGGGCTCGGACGACGGCCTGGTTTACATCACGCGCGACGGCGGGAAAAATTGGAAAAACATCACGCCGCCAGGCCTTCCGGACTTCATCCGCATTAGCCTCATCGAAGCCTCGCCGCATAAGCCGGGCACGGCATATTTGGCCGCGAAGCATTACCAGGCCGACGACCGGCGTCCCTATGCCTATCGCACCGATGACTACGGCGCGACCTGGACCAAGATCGTCAATGGCATTCCGGCCAACGATTACGTGCACGCCATTCGCGAGGATCCGAAGCACGAGGGCCTTTTGTTCGCCGGAACCGAGCACGGCATCTATATTTCCTTCGACAACGGCGCGGAGTGGCAGTCGCTGCGGCTGAACCTGCCTGATACGCAGGTGGCCGATCTGGTGATCGAGGGCGACGATTTGGTGATCGCCACGCACGGGCGCTCGTTCTACATCTTGGACGACATCACGACGCTGCGGCAGTTATCGGCGGCGGCCGTGTCGGGTGGGGCGCATCTGTTCACGCCGCATCCGGTGATCCGCTCCGTGAATCGCGCAGGCATCGATTACTGGCTGGCCAAGGATACCGATTCGCTCACCATCGATATTCTTGACGCGAAGGGCGCGGTGGTGCGCAGCTTCGTCAGTTCGCCCGAGGAAGACAAGAAGCGCGGACGAGGCGGCGCGAACGCAGATGACGAAGAAAGCGGATTCGGCCGCGGCGCGGTGCGGCCTCCGGCGCGAAAGGCGGGCGGTAACCGCTTTGTCTGGGATCTGCGCTATCCGGGCGCGAAAACCTTCGAAGGGATGATTTTCTGGGGCGCGCCCACCGACCAAGGCCCCATCGCCGCTCCGGGGAGCTACCAGGTGCGGCTGACGGCCAATGGAGTTTCGGAGACAAGGCCGCTGACCGTATCGAAAGATCCTCGCCTGACCAGCGTCACCGACGCGGATCTGGCGGAGCAATTCAGGTTCGCCATGGAGGTGCGCGACAAAGTGAGCGAGGCGAACGACATTGTCATCCGTATTCGCGAGATCAAGAAAAATATCGCCGACCGGGTGAAGAAGGATCCGTCCCTCGATGCCGCGGGGGAGAGGCTTTCGACGCGTCTGAGCGCGGTGGAGGAAGATCTCTATCAGGTGCGGAACCGCAGCAATCAGGATCCTCTGAATTTCCCCATTAAGCTGGATAATCAGATCGCTTCGCTGATGCGCGTGATTGAGACGGGAGACTCCAAGCCGACGGACCAGACCTACGTCGTGTACAAGGAGTTGACGGAGCGTCTGGAGGCGATCAAGAAGCGCTACGAGGAGATACTGAAGACTGATACCAACGGTTTTTCCAAATAGGCAGTAGCGTTAGTTCGTCAGATTCATCAATAGCTTCTGCACATACTCCGGCGAGCCCGTGAAAATGTTCACGGGAGCCGTCCGATATACCAGCAGTTTGCGATATAGAACATCGTCCATCGCGGCGTTGACGCCCCATCCGGCCAGATAGCTGAGCTTCAGGTCGGCGTCGGTATTCAGCGGTGAGCCCTGCGTCCACGGCGCGAGGTCGCTGGCGCTGCCCGCGTAGGTCGAAAACAGATCGAGCAGCGTATTGATGCCGATCTCGCGCAGCGATTCGCGCACCTTTGCGTGATCGTCGCGGTTGAGGCGCTCCAGCGCTTCGTCGAGGTTGATTTTCAGCGGCTCCCGTTGGCCCATGAACACCATGTCGTAGCCTTCGCCGTTGCGCGTGTTGGCCCAAATCGTCCCGTACGGGAACGCCGCGAAAAACGTCGCCAGCTCGCTCTTCAGCGTCGGCTCGTCGGTTTCGTATAAGGGCACGTAGAGCGTGAACATGCCGCCGGGATTCAGATGGTTCTTGATCGATTCGAAATATTCCTTCGAATAGAGCGCCGCGGTGCCCTTGATGAACACGTCCAGCGGGTCGCTGGCGATAATATCGAACTTCTCGCTGGTGGTGAGCAGGTAGTGGCGCGCGTCGTCGAACTGGATGTGCGTGCGCGGGTCCAGGGCGACGCGATAATCGGCGTCGCCGAAATATTTGGTCGAGGCGGGCGGAATCAGGGGCTCGATCTCGCAGATCGTGATCTTCTGGATACCGGGATAGCGCGTGAAGGTTCCGGCGGACACGCCCGCGCCGAAGCCAATGCCGAGCACCGATTTGGGATCGGGGTGGAGAACCGCGGGCAGGTGCCCCACCATGCGCTGTAGCTTCATGTCGTAGGGCTCGGTGGTGGCCTCCACGTGGCCGTTCACATTGACATAGATCGTGTTATTGGGCCACTCCGTGATCGCAACGGAGGAGTTGATCCCTTCCCCCACATAGAGCATCTTCGACTGGCCCGCGTTGAGAGCCATCCGGCGGCCATAGGCGATCAGGTCGCCCGGCACGGGATCAAGGGACCAGGCCAGCAGTCCGGCGAGTCCCAGTGACGCAGCCAGGCCGGCAATTCCCGCTCCTGAGCGGCGCAGGATCGGGAACAGCACGATCAGGCCGCCGATGGCTGTGGCGATCAGCAGCGTGCGCTGCGCGTTCTGCGAGCCGATCCGCGGAATCAGAACGAGGCTGACCAGCAGCGCTCCGGCGATGCCGCCAAGCGTGTTCGCCGCGTACACCCCGCCGGCGGTGCGTCCGGAATCTTCGCCCTTTCGCGACACGGCGGCACAGGCCAGAGGGAAGCTCGCGCCCCAGAACAGCGTGGGAGGTAGGATCGCCAGCAGGCAGCGCTTCAGGTCCAGGTAGTACATGTGCCAGGGGTTGGGCGTGGTCAGCGCGTTGTCGTTCCAGAACGGCAGAATGTCGACAATCATGTACGCGGTCCAGGCGAACCCGGCCAGCAGCAGGATCTGGCACCAGCCGAGCGCGAGCTGCGGACGCACTTTCCTGATCAGCGACGATCCGGCGCCGCTGCCGATGGCGAGACCGACAAGAAACACCGCCAGGATAATCGAAAACACGTACACGGTGCCCAGCAAGAGCATTCCGAGCAGCCGCGTCCAGACCACTTCCGCGCCCAGGGCAGTGGCGCCGGAGATGCCGATGGCCAGATAAACCGGCCAGCGCGTTGGTCTGTCGCCGGATGCTTCGATTTCCGGCTCCGCGGCATCTTCGTGAGGGAGCCGCGAAGCGAGCAGGAACGCTCCGCAGGCGACCAGAATATTGATCGTGGCCGCGAAGTACGTCGCCGTGGCCATGTTATAGACGCGCAGCAGGTAGAATCCGGCGGCCATGCAGCCGATGACCGCACCTGCCGTATTGCCCGTGTACAGATAGCCCCACCAGGAGACTCCCGTGGCCCATCGCACGATGGACGGCAGGGACGCGCCCATCAGGATGGTCGCCGGCAGCATGCAGAGCGCGGCCAGCACGCCTCGCCACAGCATGCCCGGCATTCCGTGCTCGGCTCCCGCGATGTAAAGGCGGCTCAAGGCCGGGATCGCCATCTGTACCAGAACGGCGAGCGCCGCGATGCCGAGTTCGATCGCGGCGTAAATCTGCAACGGATGCTGCGTTAGCCGGAGGCGCGGGAACCCGATGCTTCCGATGCACAGGCCTCCCATGAATGTGGCGAGCAAAATACCCAGCGACACCGACGTCGAGCCTATGGCGAGTTGCAGCAGTTGATACCAGACGACTTCATAAATCAACGCGCACATGCCGCTGAGCGAAAAAAGAATCAGTAGAAAAATCAGCGCAGGTGTGCTTCGCGTGGTCAGGGGTGCGGTAGTCAACGATAACTCCAGGATCGAACAGGGTATCGTAGCATACCCGTTTTGGCCCGCTGCGTTAATTTTTCTTAGCGGGCTCGCGGAAACTGCGCTCCACTGCGTCGTGGACGTCCACGGAAACCGGCTGGTCGCGCCACAGCCAGCGCATCATGTCCGGCAGGATCGCTCCGCCCATCTTCTGGCCGTGCTTGTTCATGCCCCAGGCGTAGTTCAGGTCGTAGCCTCTTTCTGAAAGCGCCTGCATCAGGCGGACGTTTTGCAGGAACCAGTCGCGGCGTTCGTCGTAGGTTCCGTCCGGACGCTCGCCGCGATTATCGTTGCGGCCGTCCTGCAAAAACACACGGATCGGTTTCTTTTCGCTCTTGCGGACGATGTCGGCGTAGGCGTCGCCGCCGCGGAGATTGACAAAACTCCCCACGATGCTCAGGACCTTGCGAAATTCTCCGGGCCGCTGCCATGCCACGGTGAAGGCGGCAATTGCGCCCGAACTCGCGCCGCCGATGCCATGACGCTCCGGATCCTTTGCGATGTTGTACTCCTTGTAGAGCACGGGCAGAAGCTCATCGCAGATCACGCGGGCGTATTTATCGTCGAGCGTGTTGTATTCGGCCGGCCGGTTGGTGGTCCTGTCGCCCCATTCCGACGGATTGGGCTCGGGCTGCTCCGGCGTGTGGCCTGGATTGATGAAGACACCGATCATCACGGGAATCTCGCGGCGATAGATCAGGTTGTCCATCACGTTCTGCGCGCGGGCGTCTCCGGAGGGATTCATGTAGGCCTGGCCGTCGTTGAAAATCATCAGGCTGGCCGGCGTGGCCGCGTCGTACTGCGCGGGGACGTAGACCCAGTAGGTGTGAAACGTACCTGGATACGCCTTGCTGTCGATTTTGAAGGGCCCTCGGATCTCGCCCTTCGGCACACCGTCCATGGGAAGGGAATCGGGGCCGAGCTTGTAGAAGGCATCGGGATTCGGCGCCTGGGCAAAGCCGACGATTGAGAAAACAAGCGGGATGAGGGTCTTCATGGCGTCGCCAACAGGATACACGGTTTAGAATCGATGCATGGACGGTTTTTTGACGGCGCGCGGCCTCGCCTCGATGCCGGGAGTGGAGCACGGTTTCGGCATGAAGGGGGCCGTTTTGCCCCCCGGTCTGGCGGGTCTCCGGCAGATCCATTCGGATGTGGTACTGCTCGCCGGAGGGCCGGGCGTCTGCGGCGAAGGCGACGCGCTGATCGCCGGCCATGCCGGAGTTTCCGTCTCGATCCGCACCGCCGACTGCTATCCCATTTTACTGGCGGACGAGCGAAACGCGGTCGTGGCGGCCATCCACGCCGGATGGCGAGGCACGGCCGCGCACATCGTCGAAAAAACGCTGGATCGCATGAGGGCTGAGTTTGGAACCCGCCCGCGCGACGTCCAGGCGGCCATCGGGCCGGGTATCGGCGGGTGTTGCTATGAAGTGGGGGAGGACGTCGCGCGCCAGTTTGGACTCGGAGAAGGAAAAGCACACCTCGACCTGGCTAAGGAAAATCAGGAGCAGATGGAGAGCGCCGGGATCCAGCCTGAAAATATTGAAGCGCTCGGCATCTGCACGTTCTGCGATGCCGAGCGCTTTTTTTCCTACCGGAGGGAGAAGGAGAAAGCGGGCCGGATGACTTCTTTTATCCGGATTGTCAGGCCGCGCTGACCAGCATTTCGTCGAAATTCTCCGACGCGTCGCCGGCCTGGTTGCGGTCCGCCATTTCCTGGCACTGGATACAGAAGGGTGTCCACGGCACCGCGGCCAGCCGTTTCGGGCTGATGTCCTCCTCGCAGTGCAGGCACACTCCGAAGGTCCCTTCGTCGATGCGGCGCAGGGCCGCGCGCACGTTGCGGAGCAACTGCGACTCGCGGTCCAGATTGCGGATCGCCAGCTCGCGCTCGGCGGCGTGCTGCACTTCGTCCAAAGCGTCCGGGCTCTTCTCGATGGCAATTCCCTCGCGATTCCGCACGAACGCGATCAGCTCCGCCTGCTTCGCCTCCAGGATATTTCTAAATTTGTTTAACTCGTTCTTTGTCATGGCTGCCTCTTGTCTCTTCTCTTGTTTTATTTTTTCTTCGTTCTTCCTATATCGTTTGTCCGCGTCAAATCCTTAGACGCTTGGACCACGAAAAAGGTTCAGGTCTTCGATCCGTTTTTTACGGCCGCTGCGTTTTGGTTTCGAATCGCTTCGATGCGAGAAGGATTCGCCAGGGAAGATTGGCCGGTTGGCCAACATCCGCAGAGATCTTCCGGCCAAGCTGTTCGCCAGTCCGGCGCCGGGCCTCCACCCGCCGCGATCAATGCTCTCCCAATCTGCTTCGCACAGCATATCATACCAACGCCGCACTTTGCAAGCAATTTTAATGCCACTCTTTTCAATGCCTACCAAAGGCCTCCTACATCGTCCTCCTATCGGTCAATGCCGGGCGGAGCATTACAGCCCGGATGCTTTATACTGTTTGAGGAACTGGTCAAAATTCTCAATACTTTCTAGCCGCTGTGAAGAATCTTGCGTCGCGAGTCCCGCTTTTCCTGGCCTGCTGCCTGACGATTTTGGCCGGATGCGTCCTCATCCCTTACGCGGGCATACAAATGGACGAGGCGCTGTTCGCGGGTCCATATTACCAGCCCGTGTCAAGAGAGTTCCGCCTTCGCGTGTTCCATCATGACATTCCCCTGATGATCATGACCTATATCGGGACGCTCAAGACGCTGATTTTCTGGCCGCTCATGGCTATTTTTCGGTCTTCCTTTCAAGTCCATCCGCACTGGGCAGCCTGGGTTCTGCGCCTGCCGGTGGTGCTGGCTGGGGCGTTAACCGTATTTATTTTCTTTCACTTGACGGAGCGATCAGCCAGCCGCCCGGCCGGCCTCGTGGCGGCGCTCCTGCTGGCCTCGGATCCGACGTTCCTTCTGACCAACACTTTCGACTGGGGTCCAGTTGCGATCGAGCATCTTTTGCTTGTGACCGGTTGTTTCTTTCTGGTCAAATTCGCGCAGGAACGTGTTCCGCGGGATCTCCCTGCCGGGTTTTTCTTTCTTGGGCTCGCCCTGTGGAACAAGGCGGTGTTCGTCTGGGCCTTGGCCGGCCTGATTTGCGGGGTAGTGTTCATTTTTGGACGAGATGTATCAAAATTGATCACCCGGAGGCATATCGCCACGGCCACCGCAGGATTTGTGTTGGGGTCACTCCCGTTCATGATCTATAACGGGCACCGCCGGGGGGAGACGTTCCGCAGCACGGCTCATCTGGAGCCGAAAGCCGCGCCGGCCAAGTTCATTCACGTCCGAAGCGCACTGGGCGGCTACGGTTTGTACGGGTATATTGATTCGGAAGAATATACCGATCTGCCCAAAAATGCCGTATCGCTCCGCGGCCGGGCGGCGGCGTACCTGCGGGACCATCTGGGCGAGCATCGGGGCGGCGGCATGGAGTGGGCCGCGGGATTGGCGCTGCTGGCGATTCCCCTGTGGTGGCGGTCGCGCGCGGCGCGCTTCTGCCTGGTGTTCTGCGCGGTCTCGTGGTTTCTGATGGCATCGACCAGGGATGCCGGCGCATCTTTGCATCACACTGTGCTGCTGTGGCCCTTCCCGCAAATGTTCGTGGCCATCGCGATCTCGCGGCTGCCTTGGAAGTGGGCTTGGGCGGGGACCTGCGGTTTGCTGGTGGCGCTGAATTTGCTCGTGCTCGCGCAATACATTTCGCAATTTGAGCGAAATGGCGCAGAAGGCGGATTCACCGACGCGATCTATCCGCTGTCGACGGCAATCGCCGACATTCCCGGCCAGACGATTTACGTGCTCGACTGGGGGATTGAACTGCCTCTTGACGTACTGCACAACGGGAGGCTGAAGATGCAGAGCGGACACGATCCATTCATGGCCGAGACACCCAGCGATTGGGACAGGCAAACGGCAGCGCGGATGTTCGCCAATCACGGTGCCCTCTATCTGGCGCACACGGAAAAGCGCGAGAACTTCGCGGGCGTCCATAAGCGCTTCGATCAGGCTGCGGAGGCGGCGGGTTGCCAAAAGGCAGGTTTCCGCACGGTCGCTGATTCGAACGGCCGACCGGTATTTGAAGCGTTCCAGTTGACCTGTCCCTAGGGGTTTTGGGTCGATCTGTCTCAATCGTGTGTCACAGATCCACAAAACGGCCTTCTCGGGAGGCGCTAACTCTTGTTTTATCAGCGGCTCAGATCGGCATAGATCGTGCTTATTTGTAGCGTGGATGCGGAACCTGTTCTCCATTCTGGCCAGCGTTGCCCTGATCGCCCCGGCGGGTGCGACCACGCTGGTCAAAATGTCGATGAATGACCTCATCGTCCAGTCGACGGCCATAGTCCGCGCCCGTGTCATCGGATCCCGGTCCGCGATGATCGGGCAAGATATCTATACCTACTATCAGTTACAGGTTTCGGAGTCGCTAAAAGGCGCCTCGGTTCCGGCCGAAGTCGCGGTGCCGGGAGGCGTCTACGGAAAGATCCGCCAGATCGGGGTAGGATCGCCCGTGTTGACGTCCGGCCAGGAATACGTGTTGTTCCTGTGGACCAGCCCCCGGGGCATGACCCAAATGATCGGATTATCGCAGGGCATGCTAGGTTTGACCGCGGACGCTTCTGGCGCGGCGGTTGCGGGCCGGGCCGTGATTACGGATCCAATGCTCAACAAGTCGGGCAAGCCGGTCACTGACGCGGCCGTGAGCATGAAGTGGAGCGATCTGCGGTCGCAAATCGTCCGGACGCTGCAGAAACCGGCGGTGACGAAATGAACGTCTCGAGGCGGGTTCTGAGAATGGCGGCGGCGCTGGCCGCGCTCTCCTCCGTCGCTTCCGGGTATTATCATTTCGTTTATTTTCCCGGCCGGGTGGGGCCGTTCACTCCCATCAACCTGCAATTTGACCTGACGCAGACGGCCAACAACACGGTTTACTACTTCATTTCGGATCAGGGCCCGAATGTGTTTGTCACGGGCGACAGTTTCACGGCGGTCGTCAGCGAGCTGCAACTGGCGGCGCAGGCCTGGAATGGCGTTTCCAGCTCTCAAGTGAAGCTGGCCTATGGCGGTTTGGAATCGCTGGGCACCCCGCAGGCGGCTCCAGGTATCGACGTGGTGTTCGACGACACAAACATTGCTCCCGGAATCCTGGCGCAAACGAAGGTGACCACCTACGCGGACGTGAGTTTCATCAACGCCACGACGCCATTCCTTCCGATTCTACGGTCGCGCATTCAACTGCGCAAGGATCTGACGGTGACGGTACCGCAGCAGGCGAGTTTCTACGACAGCTCCTTCACGACGATGGTGCATGAGTTCGGGCACGCCCTGGGATTGCAGCATACTCTGACGTCGGCGACGATGTCGACCTACATCACGCGGTCCACGACCAAAGCGATGCCGCTGGCGGCGGATGATATCGCGGGCGTTTCTCTGCTTTATCCTACGCCGGGCTATCTGGCGACAACGGGCAGCATTTCGGGACAGGTGACGATGGGCGGAAACGGCGTGAATCTGGCGAGCGTGGTGGCGATTTCGCCGGTCACGGGCGTGGCGATCAGTTCGCTGACCAATCCGGACGGCACCTACACCATCAACGCGATTCCGCCGGGCAATTATCTTTTATATGCGCATCCGCTGCCTCCCGCGGCGCAGGGCGAATCGGGACCGGACGCGATTGTGCTGCCGATGGATGCGACGCAGACGCCTTTCGCGGCGAATACAGGATTTGTGACGCAATTCTTCCCGGGGACGCGCGATTGGACGCAAGCGGTTTCGATCGGTGTGAGCGCGGGCAATAACGTCGCCAACGCGAATTTCAGCATGCAGGCGAGCTCGGGTCCGGCTGTATACGGCATGGAATTGTCCGGCTACCTGAACAACGCGGTGGAGGCCAGCCCCATGCTGCCGGCCAATGGCAGCTTCAGTATGGATTTTTACGCGCCGGGTACGGTAGGGAAGGGCAATCAGTTGGCGCCGGGCCTGAGCGTATCGGTGATTGGCAGTCTGGCATCGGTGGTTCCCGGGTACACGAAATATTACACCCAGGGTTATGTCTCGATGGCCGTCTACACCTACCAGGTGTCCGCGCCGACGCCGGTGGCTCTGGCCGTTTCCGTGAGCAACGACGTGTACGTGCTGCCCGCGGCGTTTTACGTGACACCCTCGGGCCCTCCGGCACTGACGAATCTGACCGCCAATACGGCCAATGGGACGTTGAACGTCACCGGATCGAATTTATCCGCCGCGACTCAGTTCCTGTTCGATGGGACGCCGGTGGCTGCTACGGCGAACTCCGACGGATCGTTCACCTTGACAGCTCCTGCCGCGCCGGCCGGCTACAGCGCGTCGGTGGAAGCGATGAATCCCGATGGGCAAACGTCGGGGCAGGCGATTCCGTTCGGCACGCCACCGCAGTACGTGTATCCATACTCGAATCCAGCTACCATTGCCGCCGTGAGTCCCGCGGTGGTTGTGGCGGGAACTGACGTTAAGATCCGGGTCGACGGCGACAATACGAACTTCGTCAGCGGACAGACGGTGGTGGGATTCGGTTCGAGCGACATCGTGGTGAAGCAGGTGTACGTGGTAAATCCGCTGCTTCTGTTCGTCGATGTTTCGGTAAATTCGGCCTCCCCGTTGGTAACGACCAACGTCACGGTGACCACTGGCCTGCAGACCGCGACCTACTCCGCCGATCTGGGCACCGGAACGGGAATGCAGGTCGCGGTAGCGGCTCCGAACCAAGTGAGCCTGCGCGCTCCGGTGACCAATTCAGCCACGGGCCTGGCGGGTACGCCGGCGGGCGGCATCGCGGCGATCAACGTCAGCGGGCTCCAGACGCCGGATCTTACTGGCTGGACGTTGAGCATTGGGCCGCAACAGATTGTGTCTCCCGCTCTGATCAACGGGAACCAGATTCAGGTCACGGTGCCCATCAGCGTTCCGGTTGGACCGGCGGACGTTGTGTTGACGTCGCCTTCCGGCCAGAGCGCGCCCATGATCTTCATGAAAGTAGACGCTGCGCCTCCGGTAATTTTGTCGGTATCGAACGCGGCCGGCGCGACGATCGCGATTACGCAACAGGTGCATCCGGGCGAC
>JBBIVT010000030.1:38222-43607 GCA_037439565.1 Acidobacteriota bacterium
CGCACTCCGGCTGAGAGCCGCCGCCGCTCACGGAATCGAGCTTGAATACATCGACATTTGGGGACGCATTCACCAGACCCCGGATGACGTTCTCGATGCGATCGCGGCCGCGACTCGCACCCCGGATGTGGGGCGTCTTCTGCCTTCGGCCATCGTTGTCCGCCAGCACGGCGCGTCGATCCTGCTGGCCATTCCACCCGGCGACTCCGGCGCCATCAAGCTAGAGTTCCAGTGGGAGCAGGGCGACATCGAACATCATTGGTTCTGGCTGCCGGAACTGGCGCTGGAGGAGGGCGGACGGCGCGTACGTCTGCCGGAGAACCTGCTGCTTGGCTATCACTGGCTCCGTGTTTATCGCGTGAAAGAGCCGGAACTGGAGATCATCGCCGAGGCGCATTTCATCGTTTGCCCGGATCGCGCGAAGGCGTTCGATGGGCGCGCGGCGGGCGTCGCGGTGACCGTCTATGGTCTGCGCTCTGCGCGCGATTGGGGATGCGGGGATTTTACCGATCTGAGGGCGGCCATCGATTCCTTTGCGCTGGCGGGCGCGTCGTTTATCGCGCTGAATCCGCTGCACGCCATTCCGAACCGTCAGCCCTACAATACCAGTCCCTATCTGCCGCAGTGTTCGCTGTATCGAAATTTTCTGTACCTTGACGTGGAAAAGACGGGGAACGTCGCTCTGACCGGTGAGGAGCAGCGGGAGATGGAGGCGCTACGGGCGTCGGAGTTTGTCGAGTATGAACGGGTGGCCGCGCTGAAGCTGGGAGTGCTGCGGCGGATTTTCGCGGCCTTTCCAGGTTCGGGCGAGTTCGATGCCTACGTCGCCGAACAGGGCGCGAGCTTGCACGACTTCGCGGTGTACTGCGCGCTCGATGCGGAGATGCACCGCCGCGATCCCAACGTCTGGCTGTGGACGGATTGGCCGGAGCAGTATCGGGACGCGCGGTCGGCGGCGGTGGCCGAGTTCGCGGTCCAGCATGAGCGCGACGTTCTGTTCCACAAATTTTTGCAATGGCAGATCGACAGGCAGCTGGCCGGCGCGCAGGCGCACGCTTTGGCGGCCGGCATGAAGATCGGGATTTATCACGATCTGGCGCTGGCCACGGACCGCTACGGGGCGGATCTGTGGGCCAATGGCGGTTTCTATGTTCAAGGCGCGCGCGTCGGTTCTCCTCCCGACGATTTTTCGCCCAATGGCCAGGATTGGGCCTTTCCGCCGCCGGACCGCGACGCGCACCGGGATAGCGGATACCGGTTGTTCGCGGAGTCCATCCGCAATAACGCGCGTCATGGAGGAGCGCTGCGGATTGACCACGTGATGCGGTTCTTCCGGCTGTACTGGATTCCCGACGGCATGCCCGCGACGCGCGGCGCCTACGTGCGCGATTATGCGAGCGATCTGCTGGGCGTCCTGGCGCTCGAAAGCGTGCGCGGAAATTTCCTGGTGATCGGGGAGGATCTGGGCACGGTCACGGGCGAGGTCCGCCAGTCCCTGTACGACGCCGGAATCCTCAGCTATAAGCTGTTCTGGTTTGAGCGCGACGGCGCGGGGAATTTCCGGCGCCCTGAGGAGTATCCCGCGCGCGCGGTGGTGTCGACCACCACGCATGATCTGCCGACGTTGGCGGGGTTCGCCTCGGGACGGGATATCGAAGCGCGGCGGGAGGCAGGACTGATCGAGGAACAGGGCTATGCGGAGCAGCGGCACTCGCGTGAAAACGAGGTCGCTCGGCTGAACTCTGTGCTGCTGGCGACAGGGTTCACGGGCGATCCTCTAGGGTTCCTGTTGGCGACGCCTTGCGCGCTGGCAGTGGTCAACCAAGAGGATTTGACCGGCGAGGAGTATCAGCAGAATCTACCGGGGAGCACCTGGCAGTATCCGAACTGGCGGCGGAAGATGAAGATTCCGGTGGAGGAGTTCGGAGCAATCGAGGCTCGCCTCAAAGAAGCACTTGAGCGGAGCGGGCGCCGGGGTTGACACGATTCCAGTCAACGGCGCCAGCGAGGATGGCCATCACCAGAACGCACGCCGCAGGCGGAATCATCTGCCCACCCTCTATTTCACCGATTGGATTTTTACGAGCTTTTCGTGGTGCTGCTCCGGCACTTCCTGGCGGATGGTCTGCTTGCCGCGCCAGAAGTCGAAGTAGCTCACGTAGTGCACACAACTCACGGTGCAGTAGGGCGCACAGGATTTTTCGGTGAGGTACTCGCGGCGGATATCTTCCACCGTGTACTGTTCCAGCGGCACGCCGGGATAGCCGCGCTGCTGGGAGCAGTAATGCACCAGGCCGTCCTCGCAGATGTACATGTAGCGCGCGCCGGCGCGGCAGCGCCAGTCATTCGGCTTGCCCTGCGCGATTGCGTCCTGGAAGAAATTGAGGCGCGCGAAGTGACGATTCTCCATCGCCTTCATCTCGTGATACACGGCGCGTTCACGGTCGCCCAGCGGGCGAAGCTGGCCATCGCCGTCGTGAATGATGCCGACCGTGGCGGAAAATCCCAGTTCGATGGCCCGGCGGCCGACCACTAGAGCATCGTCCGGATTGTGAATGCCGCCGCCCACGACGGAATTGATGTTCACGTGAAATTCGGCATGCTCGGCCAGCATTTGCAGCTTCTTGTCGAGCACCTTGAGGCTCTTCTTCGACACGTCGTCGGGTTTGACGTTGTCGATGGAGATCTGCATGTGGTCCAGGCCGGCCTCGTTCAGGCGCTTGATGCGGTCCGGCATCAGCAGATAGCCGTTGGTGATCATCCCGGCCAGGACTCCACGGGCGCGCATCGCGGCGATGATGTCGTCCAGGTCCGGGTGCAGCAGGGGCTCGCCGCCGGACAGCGTCAGGATGCTGGTGCCCAGGTCCGCCAGCTTATTGATCCGGTGGATCATCACGTCCTTGGGGACGGGCGGGGAAAAATCGTCGTATTCGTTACAATACGTGCACGATAAGTTGCAGCGGCGGATGGGAATAATGTGCGCCATGATGGGATGGTCCGTTCCCACCGCGCCGTGCGCAACGATGCGCAACTCCCGCAGCCGCCGCGTAAAGGACTTGGCGGCTCGCCGTAGCCTAAAAGACGTGTCTGGCATTCCCTGTTTCTCTCATTAAAACACAATGACTGTCCTGCCCGCGTATCCCCCTGAGAGTATTTCTCCCATCCTCGCACTTATATCCCGTGGGCACCAATGTTTTCATCCTGTTCGCGGCCATGCTGATTCAGGACCCTCCTGGGGGTAACCCCGTTATTTTACAAATTCGTGTCATCGAAGGCGAGGGGGTGGCCTATGCCGTTGGCGGACGAGCCACGCGTGGGGTCACGGTTCAGGTGACGGACGAAACTGGAAAACCGGTACAGGGCGCATCGGTCAGCTTTCGCCTGCCGGACGATGGGCCAAGCGGGACGTTCTCCAACGGATCGCGCACGGAGATCGCCACCACGCGGCCGGATGGGAAGGCTTCGGCGTGGGGAATGCAATGGAACCGGATGGAAGGATCGTTTGAGATCCGCATTACCGCTGTGAAGGGGGATGCGAAGGCGGGTACGGTCTGCCCGGTTTACCTTTCCAAGGCGTCGCTGGAAACCCGATCGCAAACGCCCGTGAAGCTCGCGGGCAGTCACAAATGGCTGTGGATCACACTGGCTGTGGCGGGAGGCGCGGGCGTTGCGGTGGCGGGCGCTGCCCTGGCCGGAAAATCCTCTCCGCCGATTGGTCCCGCGGCGACTCCCACCAGCATTGGAATACCGACCATCACTCTAGGGAATCGATGAAACAGGTCATTCTTTTCATAACTTGCGCCTGCGCATGGGCACAGAGCGGCTGGGATCGCCCGCGGATTGGTAAGATGCTCGACGCCCAGGGCTCGGTGCGGACGGTTTATGGGATCGCGGCAAGCGTCTCGTTGGGCGGCTCCGAGGCGGGCGGGGTATTGTCGTACGGCTGCTCGAAGACGCTGTGCCTATGGAAGACGGCGGCGGGCATCGGATCGCCGACGGGGACGGCCGCTGCACCGGACGGTCCGGCGATGTTCGCGTTCGACGGCACGGGCGCGTTTGTCTGGTTTCCACAGTCCCGGACACTGGCGCGATGGCAGAACGATTCGTTGACAAATCTTGACGTTGACGTGGAAGGCGAGGTTTTGTCGATCGGCATGGCTGCTGTCGGCGTCCAATTCGCGGTACGGCGCAGGGGCGCGGTCTGGATCGTGAACCGCGATGGAAGCATTGCCCGGGGATTGGCGCGGACCGTAGGCCCGGTGATGCTGACTCCGGGCAGCGAGGTGTATGCGGAGCGGGGCGAGATCGTGGTGGGCGCCGCACGCTTCCCGATGGACGCCGTAACGGCGTTTTTCCGGATGGCGGACAACTATTTGCAGGTTCGGGCGGGCGGCGCCAATTACGCGCTGCGGATCGAGCCCGGCCGCGAGGCCCTCTTCCAATTGCCGGGAGTTTTGCCATGAAGACGCTTCTCTGGATCACTGTGTTGCCTCTGGCGGCGCGGGCGCAGCTGGTGGTGTACTCGGTCAACGGTACGACGCAGACCGTCGCCGGATCGACCTATTCGGTTGGACAAGTCGCGCTGAACACCACCGCAAACGTTCAGTTTCGCGTCTACAACACAGGGGCGTCGCCCGCGTCCGTGAACGTGACGCTCGGCGGCGCGGGCTTTGCGCTGACCACGCCCGAACTGCCGTTTCTAATCCCGCCGAACTCGACCGCGTCGCAAGCGCTGAATTTCACCGTGGCGTTCACGCCAACCTCGACCGCGTCCTACAGCGCGAGTCTGCAGATCAATTCCATCTCAGTGATTCTGATCGGCTCCGGGGTGGCGGCGCCGGCGCTATCGGCGACCGCGGGATGCGCGGGAAGTGCGTTCAATTTCGGCATCGTGCAGGTAGGCGCGACGTCAGCATGTGCGTTCGCGCTATCGAACTTCAATCCGCAGGCGATCACGGTGCCGGTTTTGACGGTGAACGGCCTTGGGTTCACCGGGCCGGCGGGTGTCACCTTGCCGTTGACGCTGCAGGCCGGCCAATCCGTGTCCTTCTCGGTGACGTTCGCGCCGCAGGCGGCGATTGTGTATAACGGGACGCTGGCGGTCGGCACGCAGTCCTTTTCGTTGACCGGGACGGGCGTATCCGCGCCAATCCCGACGCCGGTTTTGCAATTCGACACCGGCCCGGCGGCCAGCGCTCAACAGCGTTCTTTGACGATGAACATTCCTGGCGGATCGCCAGTGGCCGCCGACGGCTTTGTGAACATGGCGTTCACGCCTTCGACAGCGGTGGTGAAGGACGACTCCGAGATTGTGTTTTTGGCCAACGGCTCGCGCTCGATTCCCTTCAGCGTGGCGGCGGGGGCGACGCAGGCTCTGCTGGCGGG
>JBBIVT010000031.1:0-37092 GCA_037439565.1 Acidobacteriota bacterium
AACCGCCGGTCGTGACGCCGGTGATGTTGCCGTTGTTCTGGGTCGTCATTGTTGCTCGACGGCCTTATTATGCCAGAAGGCGGCTCCGTTCAAGAAATGCAAATTTCGGGAAAGTGCCACCCGGGGGTGTCCCGGCGACTTTTGAGCAGCGTATTTCCTTTGCCTTGCCCGCCTCGTTTTCAAAATCGGCGAGCGTGGCTACTCAGGCTGTCCCTCGTGTCCCCTCGGCAAGCTCCCGCGCCGTCACTGCGCGAAGTGCCCGGTAATCGATGCCCATGCTTCAGACGGTGACGGCGATGCGCGGCTGTTCCTCGGGAATTTCTTCCACGCCGACGGCGTCGGCGGGACCTTCCGGCAGAGGCCTGCCCTCTTCGACGAACTCCTGCACGATCATGCGCACCACTTCGTTGATGTTCCTCAACGCTTCCGCGCGCGTCTCGCCCCACGTGGCACCGCCGACCTTTTGGAGCGCAGGGCAATAGGCGTGCCAGCCCGATGGATTCCCCTCGAAATCCTCATCGCGCTCGACGACCACTTTAAAATTGTAGGTCTTCATGCAACCCCACCTGTCTCGCTTCAGTTTAGCGCGGCTTTTCGGCTTCTGGCCTCAGGCCCCTGTGGTAACGGAGTCCCACATCCACCCGCCCGCCGGGAAGGGTCTGGTTGACGTCACGCAACATTGACACTGCTCCTTCGCCGTCCTATCAGGCTATCAGGGCCGACGCGGAGCGCTGTCCAGGCTCGAATTGCCCGCCTCTTCGCGCCACGAAATCGCAGCCGGCGCCGGGTTGCGCCGAAATTCCGGAGGCTCATCCAGAATGAGACAAGATTGCGCGTTGCCGGCGGCGGGCGAGTGTGGCATCATTACATGCTATGCCCGAAAAGCGCAATCGACGCCATTTTCTTTCCGATGCGATGGCCATGGCGGCGGCGGTTCCCGCTCTAAGCGCTGCCGAGCCTGATCCTCCGCAGGAGCCCGCCGCCAAAGCAGAAGTCCTGACGACGGAGCGGCCTGGCGCGGACTTCATGATTGACGTCTTCAAATCCCTGGGGTTCGAGTACGTCTGCGCGAACCCGGGCTCGGCGTTCCGCGGCATCCAGGAATCGGTTGTGAATTACGGAGGCAATTCGAAGCCGGAGTTCATCACCTGCTGCCACGAAGAATCCTCCGTCGCCATGGGGCACGGCTATTTCAAGGTGGAAGGGAAGCCGATGCTGGTGTTCGCCCATGGCACCGTGGGCCTGCAGCATGCGTCGATGGCGATTTACAACGCGTTTTGCGACCGGGTTCCGGTCTTCATCGTCCTTGGAAACAATCTGAATGCGGCCACGCGGCGTTCCCAGGTCGACTGGGTTCACAGCGTGCAGGACGCGCCATCGCTGGTCCGGGACTTCACCAAGTTTGACGATTCGCCGGTGTCTTTGGAGCAATTCGCCGAATCTTCTGTTCGGGCTTATAAGGTCGCGATGACGGCTCCTTCGGCTCCGGTGGTGCTGGTGGCGGACGCGGAACTTTCGGAAACTCCGATTGAGGGGCGACGGGATTTGAAGGTCCCCAGGCTGACGGCCGCGTCACCTCCAGCGGGGGATCCGGCGGCGGTGGCGGAACTTGCCGGCATGCTGATGGAGGCGCAGAATCCCGTCATCGTGGCCGGCCGCTACGCGCGCACCCAAGCCGCCATGGCGCATCTAGTGGAACTGGCGGAGCTGCTGCAGGCGCCGGTGGTGGATCAGGGGATGCGCATGAATTTCCCGAGCCGGCATCCGCTCAATCTCTCTGGGAACGCCGGGGCTCTTATTCGCAACGCCGATCTGATTCTCGGGCTGGAAGTACCCGACTTCTATGGTCTGGTGAACAGCATTAGCGGGCAGCTTGAGTACTCATCCCACTTGGTGACCAAGGCGAAGCTCGCGTCTATTTCGGCGGGCGACCGGCTGGCCAAGAGCAATTATCAGGACTTCCAGCGCTACCAGGCCTTCGATCTGGACATTGCGGCAGATGGGGAGGCGACTTTGCCGTCCCTGGTGGAGGCGGTGAAGCATCGCATGAACGGCGACCGCAAGCGGGCATTCGAGGCGCGTGGCGCGAAGGTCGCCGAACAACACGCCGCCATGTTGGCCAAGGCGCGCCTGGACGCATCCTATGCCTGGGACGCCTCGCCCGTCAGCGTGGCGCGATTGTGCTCGGAAGTGTGGGCGCAGATCAGGAATGAGGATTGGTGCCTGGCCTCCGCGTCGACGGTATTTGTGAGCAACTGGCCGCTGAGGCTGTGGGATTTCGACAAGCCGTACCGGCACATCGGCGGCGCGGGCGGCGCGGGCATGGGGTATGGCGCGCCAGCCGCGGTGGGCGCGGCGCTGGCCAACAAAAAGCACGGACGCCTGACGGTGAACATCCAGACCGACGGCGACCTGATGTATGCGCCTGGCGTGCTGTGGACCGCGGCGCATCATCGCATCCCTTTGCTGACCATCATGCACAATAACCGGGCTTATCATCAGGAAATGATGGAAGTGCAGATCGCCGCCAATCAACACAACCGCGGCATCGACCGGGCCCGCATCGGAACGTCGATTGACGATCCGAATATCGACTACGCGAAGTTGGCCCAGAGCATGGGCATGATGGGCATCGGGCCGATCCATAAGCCCGAGGATCTTGCGCCGGCCATCCGCCGCGGGATCGAGACCGTGAAGCGGGGAGAGCCTGTCCTGATTGACGTCGTGACGCAGCCGCGGTAAGGAGATCGAATGAAGAAATCCGTCATTGCAGGTGTGATATTCGTTTGCGCCCTTCCGGCGATCGCGCAGCAGGGCAATGCCGAGAATGGCAAGAAGCTTTTCATTGCCGACGGCTGCTACCAGTGCCACGGCTTACAAGGCCAAGGCGGATCCTCCGCGCCGGTGGGATCATACGGAGCCAGACTTGCGCCGCCGAAGCTGCCCGTGGCGGCGGTGAGAGCGTATATCCGCCATCCAGGAGGAGGGATGCCTCCCTATACGGCGAAGGTTCTCTCGGATGCGCAGATCGACGACATTTACGCGTTTCTCAAGACCATCCCAGCGCCGCGTCCGGTGAAGGATATTCCGTTGTTGAATCCCTAGCGGCCCGGCTTGAGCGCCCCAAAGTACATCTCGCATGAGGAGAGCTTTTACGCAACAGTGACCAATCAAACAGGCGGTAGACAGATTCTGATTCACGGCTTAGCGCTCATTCTCGCCGGGCTGCTTTGGGGGTTCGCCCCTCCGATGACGCCATTCCCACGGCTCGCCTTGGGCGCGCACATTCAGTTCGAGACGAACGGACTTTTGTTCATGGCTGTTGGCATCCTACTCCTCGCGCTACCCAATCGGGTTGGACGGAAGGCTTTGTGGGTGATGGTGGTCTCGGCATGGCTGACTTGGCTGATGGCGCTGTCCGAAGTTGCGAATTCCTGGTGGGGAACAAATCAAATGCTGCCCATTGCGGCAAAGCAGGCCGGAGCGGCGGGCGCTGCGCCGTGGCAGGAACTCATGGTGAAGCTCTGCCACATTCCCGCAGCGCTGGGCTTAATTGTCTCCTTCGTGCTCCTCATCGTCGCGTATCGCGAGCCTGTCGCGTTGGAAGAGCCGGCGCGTTCGAATTCGTGACTCAGGACACTAGAAACTCAGCCTCACGCCGATCTGCGCCGCGAAGGGAATCCCTACTGTGGTTCCGGGACCGAAGAAATCGCCCAGCGCACCGGCTGGTGACCGCAACTGGTTCAGGCTGGTGATGGGCTTCGTCTGGGAGCAATCGGCGTTGAGGCAAAACGCCGTGGCGTTGGCCAGATTATTGACGGGCACCGGCAGCGCCGCCAGATTTGTGACAAAGTTCGCGCCGGGATTATTGCGGTTGAACAGGTTGAACATTTCCGCGAAGGGCGATACCTGCCAGCGGTCGTGGAAATGGAACGGACGGGTGATGCGCAGGTCGGTTTGCAGATACGGCACGCCCCGGAATTGATCGAGAGAGGTCTGGACGCCATTGATTACCGCGCGATTGTCGACCACATCGCCCAGGCCGTTGACGTCCACCGGCGTGAGCATGGTGAAGGGCCGGGCGCTTTCGGCCTGGCTTAGCAGGGACAGGTCGAAACCCTTCGGCAGGTGAAACGTTCCGGCCAGAACCGCGCGATGGGTGACGTCTTCGCCGGAGGGTCCGTAGTCGCCTTTTGAAAACGCGTGGCGGGGATCGCAGACGCCGTTGACATAATCGAACAACTCGCCCAGAACGCAGCCCCACGTATCCGCCGACGACCAGACATAGTTGAAGATCAGACTGAAGCGGGAGAAGTCGGCCTGCAGATGGACGGAAAGCGCGTCGTAGCGGGAACGATTGTCTGCACGGAAGACGGTAACATTGGGCAAGTTCTGCTGCTGGGTGCTGAGATCCTGGGTAAAGAGCGGCGAGAATAGCGTATAACCCGCCTGATACTGATATCGCCGGTAGGAATGGACGCCGTTCTGATGATTCCAGTCCACGCTCATCATGACGTGGGAATTGAAGGCGTGCTCGACGCCGGCGCTGGCATCGATTGCGTAGGGTGTTTTGTACCCGGGGTCGATCAGCGCGCCCGCGCCGCCCAGAGCCGCACCCGGAAGACAGCCGGGATCCCCTGGCTGGAGGCATGGCGCGGGAGCCTGATTCACCGCCTGGAAGGCCGTCACCCATCCGTTCTGCGCCAGGTCGTTATAAAACAGGCCGAAGCCGGAGCGGATCACGGTGTTCTGCCCCGGTCCGAAGGCATAAGCGATACCCAGGCGCGGCGCGAACTGCTTGCGGTAATCGTGAGGAGCGCCCGCGGACTGAAACAGTGGGACCTGGAGAGCGGTGAGCGTGAGGAGCGCGGGGTTGTCCAATTGGGATCGCCCGGAGGCGGTGAACAGGCCGAAGGTGGTGTCGTAGCGCAGGCCGAGGTTGACGGTCAGATGCCGGGTCGCGCGCCAGGAATCCTGGATATACAGGCCGAGCCGCTGCACGTTTTGCGCGAAACTGCCATTGCCCGCCGGCGTGCTGGTGCAGGTGGTTCCGGGAGTGGCGTTGGCGGCGCAATTCAGGTCAGCCGTGAATTGCCGCGGGTTTGCAAGATATGCCGAGGGATCCTGCGCGAAGACGGTGAGGTTTTCGGCGTTGGACGGCAGCGCGCCGCTCAGCACCGGTTCGTGGATGAAGTCGACGCCGAATTTCGTGGTGTGGTTGCCCCGGGTGTGGATCACGTCGTAGCGCAGTTGGTATTTTTCCTGATCCCTTTGAACGGGGAAGGCCGTAATCGGCGTGACAAACTGGTTGTCGCCGAACGTCTCGAACCCGGAAATCGTCTGGGCAGTGGAACTGAAGGGGAACGCCAACGCGAATCCAAGAGTGGAATTTCGCGTTTCGGCGAGGCGCAGACCGCTCGCTTCCAACGTCAGCGACCCAAGCCAGGCGGAGCTGAAGAGAAACTGATGGCCCAACACCAGGTTCATGTAGTTGGAGTGTGAGGTCGCACCGGTGGAGGCGAGGGTCGCCTGTTCGACAAAAGCGTTGTCGGTGGTGTAGTTGTCGGTTCCGGCCCGCAGGAACCACTGCGAGCGCGGCGACTGCGACCAATCGAGGCGGAGGGTGGCCATATCGTCGCGAAACGGGACCGCGACGTTGTTTGGCACGGGAATCGACCGGACCCCGGGGATGAGGCCCTGCGCGGCCAGCGAGGCGAGGGCGTTAAACTGCGTCAGGCTATCCGGGCTATAAGCGATGCTGGCGTTTTCGTGCACGCCTTCAAACGAGGCAAAGAACCACAGCTTGTCCTTCACGACGGGTCCACCGATCGTGCCTACGTAGTTCTGCCGGGAGAACGGCTGTTTCGGCAGAGGCGCGGGATTCTCAATCGGATAACGGGCGTCGAACGCGGCGGCCCGCTCGTAAAAGGCCCCTCCGCCGTGCCAGGCGTTGGTCCCGCGCCGGGTGCTGATGACCACGGAGCCGCCCACGGTGCGCCCGGTATCCGCATTCTGCTGGGAGGTTTGGACGGCGAATTCCTGAATTGCGTCGGGAGAGAAATTCTGGAGGAAGCCGCCGATGTAATCGTCGGAATTGTCTCCGCCGTCCACCGAGAGAACGTCGTTGAGTCCGGAGCTGCCGCCGAACGACACCGCGGTGATGCGGGCCTTGGTGGGATCGGACGGCTCGACTGGCATGGTTCCTGGAATCAGGTAGGCGATGTTGGCGAAGCTGCGCTGCGCCAGGGGAATCTGTTCCAGATCCTGTGCGGTGACGACTCCGCCCTGGACCGCGCTGCCGGGGTCCATCGGCTGAGTAGCCACTGAGGACGCCTGCCCTTGAACGCGGAGGGTCTCGATGGCGGCGGCTGGTTGCAAGGTCACCTCCACTTCGCGAGCGGAGCTGACATTGACGATGACCGTCGAGACCGCCTCGGCCAGGCCGGGCGCGCGCACGGTGAGTTTGTAAACGCCGGGCGAAAGGTCGGGAAACCGGAATTCGCCGCGGCTATCGCTGGTGGCGCGACGTGCGACGGAGGAGCCGGTGGACAGCAGGGAAATGCCGGCGGAGGGAACACGCGCACCGCTCGCGTCCATCACGGTGCCCGCCAGACTGCCCCGGAACTCCTGAGCTTCCGACGGCATCGGGACCAAGAAAAGCGCCAGGATCGCCGCCGCAAAGATGGTTCTCGGTGGGAAGGGCAAACACGAGGCTACCGCGTCGGCGCAAGTACTACCAGAGGCCGTAGATGCACGCGGTGGAGTGTTACCGGCTTCAGAAGCGATGGAGGTCCCATTTCTGCGCCGGCGGGGGCCTTAATAACAATTTGGGCCGTCCCTTGCCGGGACGGCCCTTCACGTTTTGCTGGCCTCGCGGAAACGTGGAGACTCTTACGGACGGTTGACGTTCTCGGCTTGCAGGCCCTTGGGTCCGCGCTTCACCTCAAATTCAACTTCCGTGCCCTCTTCGAGGGTCCGGTAGCCGGACATCTCGATGGCGGAGAAGTGGACAAAAACATCCTCGCCGCTGGAGCGCTGAATAAAACCATAGCCCTTGGCGGCGTTAAACCATTTCACAACACCCTTTTCTCTCACTACTGATTTCTCCTCTTTCAAATCCGTTTCCACACCCGCGCAACCAGTGAAAGCGCCCGAATGCGTTAAAACTTTGGCTATTTTCTCACGGAACTTCCCTCCCCGCAACCGTGACCCGCCGGCAACTTGACGCGAAGCAGCCGTAGAATGAGATCAAATGCACTTCCTTGAAGAAAGCCTCATTGAGCTGATCACGCAGACCTCCACCAATCTCCCGCCGGACGTGCGCGAGGCGATGGGCGTCGCCATGGTGAATGAAACGCCGGGCACACAATCGGCGCAGGCGCTGAGCATCATCGCGTCCAACATCGATATGGCGCAGCAGGACGAAGGCCCTATCTGCCAGGACACCGGCATGCCGACGTTCTACGTGCACACGCCGGTGGGCGTGAGCCAGATCGCCGTGCGCAAGGCGATCCACAGCGCCGTGGCGGAGGCGACCAGGCGCGGCAAATTGCGGCCCAACTCGGTCGACTCGCTGACGGGAAAGAATAGCGGCAACAATCTGGGCGCGGAAACACCGGTGATCCACTTCGACCAGTGGGAACAGGACGAAATCGAAGTGAAGCTGATGCTAAAGGGCGGCGGCTGCGAAAACAAGAATATCCAGTATTCGCTGCCCTGTGAACTGGAGCATCTGGGCCGCGCCGATCGCAATCTGGAAGGCGTCCGCAAGTGCCTGTTGCACGCGGTATGGCAGGCGCAGGGCCAGGGCTGCGCGCCGGGAGCCCTCGGGGTCTGCATCGGCAGCGACCGAGCCCACGGCTACGACCTGGCCAAGGGACAACTGTTCCGCACGCTGGACGATACGAACCCTGCGCCAGAACTGGCCGCGCTGGAGGTGCGCGTGATGGAGGAGGCCAACCGCCTGGGTGTTGGAGCGATGGGATTCGGCGGCAAATCGTCGCTCATCGGATGCAAGATCACTGCCGCGAACCGCCTGCCGGCCAGCTTTTTCGTTTCCGTCGCGTATGAGTGCTGGGCGTTCCGGCGGCTGGGCGTGCGGCTCGACGCAAACAACGGCGCGATTACAAACTGGCTGTACCGGGACCCTTCGAGGAACATCGAAAAAATGGCTCGCGGCGAGGGCTTTCCTCTCACCGGCCGCGAAGTGGTGCTGCGCGCGCCGATCACCGAGGAGCAGGTTCGGGCGCTGAACGTCGGCGACGTGGTGCTGGTGAGCGGCGAAATGTACACCGGCCGCGACGCCGTCCATGCGTATCTGATGAAGAATCCGCCGCCGGTGGATCTGCGCGGAGCGGTGCTCTATCACTGCGGTCCGGTGATGCTGAAACAAGGCGAACAGTGGGTGGCGAAGGCCGCTGGCCCCACGACCAGCATTCGCGAGGAGCCTTACCAGGCGCACGTGATCAAGGAATACGGCGTGCGGGCCGTGATCGGCAAGGGAGGCATGGGCAAGAAAACGCTGGCGGCCTTGCAGGAGTGCGGCGCAGTGTATCTGAACGGCATCGGTGGCGCGGCGCAATATTATGCGCGCGCGATTGAGAAAGTGCTGGACGTCCATTTGATGGAGTTCGGTCTGCCGGAGGCCATGTGGCACCTGAAGGTGAACAATTTCGCCGCCATCGTGACGATGGACGCGCACGGCAACAGCCTGCACGCGGACGTGGAGAAGTCCACCGGCCAGCATCTGACCGAGTTGCAGGTAAAATAGGCGGATGCGATTCATAGCCTTGCTCGCGCTCGCGCTCTCCGCGCGGGGGGCCGATTTTTATCTCCACCCAGATGACGTCGTTGTTTTTTATGGCGACAGTATTACGGATCAACGCCTTTACACCACCTACGTGGAGACATTTGTCGTCACGCGGTATCCGAAGCTGCCGGTGAAATTCGTCCACTCCGGCTGGGGCGGCGACCGCGTCACGGGAGGCGGCGGAGGGCCGATCGACGATCGCCTGAAGCGCGACGTGCTGGCCTACAAACCCACCGTGATGACGATCATGCTCGGCATGAACGACGGCCGCTATCGCGCGTTCGACGAGGGCATTTTTCGCGAATTCGCCGACGGTTACGAGCACATTTTGAAGGTGATGAAGGATGCGGACCCAACGGCGCGCATCACTCTGATTGACCCATCGCCCTATGACGACGTCACGCGGACGCCGCTGTTCCCAGGCGGCTATAACGCGGTTTTGCTGAAATACGGAGACTACCTGCGGACGCTGGCGCAAAAAGATCATCTCGACTTCGCGGATCTGAATACCCGCCTGGTGAAGGCCCTGGAGCGCGCTTACACCACCGATCCGGCCATGGCGCAAAAGATCCTCCCCGACCGCGTGCATCCGAATCGCAGCGGGCATCTATTGATGGCGGCCTCCCTGCTGGAAGCGTGGGGCGCAACGCCGGAGGTGACCAGCGTGGAGATCGACGCGGCGTCGGGCAAAGCGAGCGCTCGCAACACGGCCGTTTCCGGCGTGGAGGCAAACGGCACGGTTCGATGGACGGAAAAAGATGAAGCCCTGCCCATGCCGCTTCCGATGAACGATCCGCTGATGGTGTTGGCCGTGAGATCCTCCGACTTCACGGAGAAATTCAACCGGGAGATGCTGCGCGTGAACGGACTGCAAGCGGCCTCTTATCGCTTGACGATTAATGGACGCGCCGTCGCCACGTTTACGCGCGAGGCTCTGGCCGCGGGCGTGAATCTGGCCCAGTTCGACACGCCGATGTCGCAGCAGGCGGCCCAGGTTCACGACCTGACGGTGAAACGCGCCGAGATCCACAACATCCGCTGGCGGCAGATTCAGGTGCCGCTGCAGGCCATGCTCCCCGCGCGGGCCGGCGCGGTGGAGGATAATCTGGATGCGCTCGATAACGATCTGGCCGCCCTGCAGCGCGCTACCGCACAGCCGGCGGCTTGTCTGTACGAGTTGACTCCGGTCCCGTAGAGGCGGGCGCAGGCTCATCCCGCGTCAGATAGAGCGCGAAAGGTGTGATCTCAAACGGCATTTTTTCCCGCGGCGACAGCAGCGAGATGGGCCGGGTCTTCACCAGAACGATTTGGTTGTTCCACGGGTTTACTTTCACGCGCGAGCCCAGCGGAAGGGCCGCGATCTGTTCCATTTTGTTTTCGTCCAGCGCGGGCGCGGAGGCCGCGAACGCTTCCAGCCGCTTTAGCGCGCCGGCATCGGCGAACTGATTGCCGAGGTTCGCTTGCAGCAACCTCGGCAGCGCCGGTCCTCGAGCCGCCAACTCTTTCAGGAACAGGCCCGCATTCGCCGTTTTCTGATACGGAGAGGCCTTCATGATCTCAATGGTCTTCCTGGCCGCCTCCGCCATCTCCTCCGGCGTGCGCTGAAAATGGAACGTCCGCAGCAGTTCCGCGTCGCTCAGCATGGTCTGGTTGTTGAAGGCGAACTGGGTCGGCGTCCGATGCCCCAGCGCAATGTGGGACAACTCGCCGGCAATCACCAGGGCCAGGCTCGCCTCGTCGGGAAGCACGTCGATCAGTCCACGGCTGATCACAATGGTATGACCGATGGAAAACGTCTCGATCGGCGTGGTCAGCATCACGCGGCAGCGCGCCTCCACGTTGAGGCCGGCCGAAACGATCAGATTATTCACCACTGTGTTGAGCACGCCGTCCACTGGCCCCGGAGGAGCGAGCAAGCCTCCTTTTTCCAGGCGCGCCAGAAGATTCTCCTCCGCCTGATGCTCCCAGGAACGCTGGCTTTCAAGGGGCGAGGCATCCTTGGATGGCTCGGCGTCCTGCACGGGCGTATCGCTTTCGATGAGAATCGCCGTCAATTCGTCGAGCTTGCTGGCGGGCGCGGCGGCGTAATCCCAGATGCGCGTCTGCGCCTTGAACCGCGGCACTGCGGGCCTGCCGTCCTGGCTTTGCGCGCCCTCCTCCTCCACATAAATCTGCGCCGGAACCCAACCCTCCGGGCCGCCGATGTGGACGCGCCAGCTATCGAAGTGAAAGTAGCGCTCCGGCGGCGCGCCCTTCTGCGGCGGCGCCTGCACGTAGATGCCGTTGAACCGCACGATGGAGCCATCGCGATCCTCCACCCAGATGCGGCCGACGAATTTCCCCGGCTGCACGCGATTGCGCGGCATCACATCGAAAACGAAACAGCGGACTTCGCCCAGAAATTCGCGCCGGACGTATTCGAAAGTGTATGTCTGGCGATTGAAGCCGGTCAGGTCGATCACGGCCATCTGGGCAAATCCGCGCGGCAGAAAGGTCATGGGGTTGTTCCTGGGCGCGGAACGAAACAGCTTTAATCCACCCGTCTTGGCCGGAGGCGTATCGGAGCGTTCCACCAGCGTCTGATAACTGAGCGTCTCGCCAAGCTGGAAGCGCCCCAGGAAGTAATGGTCCTTCGTGGGCCTGCCGTCGCCTCCGGGCGCAGGATCGGGCGTTTCCTGAATGTAGGTTTCCATCACCGGCGTGCGCTTGCGGGTTGAGTCCAGGAACGACCGCTCACGCTCCACGATTCGGTCCAGGAGTTGATCGACGGCCGCGTTTTGGGCTTGTGCCACAAGCGGCAAACCAAGCAGCGAAACAATCAGGGCTTTCTTCATTTCGTTTCTCAATTGGCGAGCTGAAACACGATGTGGACGACGGCCGAGGAATCCACCGCCAGGCCATCCCTCATCGCGGGACGAAAGCGGATGCCGCGCGCCGCGGCCACCGCCGCTTCATCGAGGCCATGTCCCAGGCCGCGCACCAGACGCAGCAGATGCACCTCGCCCGAGGCGCTGAATTGAATTTCAAGCAAGACCTCCCCTTCGATTCCCTCCCTGCGCGCCTCATCGGTGTAGGCCGGCGCCGGCTTGGCCAGGATCTCAATGGGCGTAAAGCGCGAGACGGCAGCGCGTTTGGGCGTGGCCCCCTCGAGTTCGACGGCTGCGTCCGCGAATGTTCCCCTCTGAATGGAGCTTCGCGGCCCGGAGGAATTTCTCACGAGCGATGAGGCGACGGGGAAGCTTTCCGCCGTGGCGAGCGTTCCGCGGAGGGGCGTTCCTTCGGCCGCCGATACCGATGCGAACCGGCCAGCCACAGGGGGGCTGGTGTTCAGCGGCTTCGCGGCGGAAGTCTCGAGGTCCGCAAATCCGGACGGTCTTACCATGGGCCTCGGGGCCGGAGTCGAAGCGGGCGGCTGCTGCTCCGGGAAAGCGGCTCTTTCCGTCAATGGCGGCGGGGCCATGGGGAGAGCACGGGGAAGATCCGGCAATTTCGGAGTGGGCGACTCCAACGCCGGAGCGGTCAACACCGCAAGCGCCGGCATCTTCGCAGGAGACACGGGAGGGATTCGAAACTCCCGCGGACCAGGGGCGGCGATCCTGGCTTGAATCACGGGCAGTTGCCGGGCAGGCGCGATCAACAGGACGGTCTTGTGCCCCATTTTCTGCCGCAGCGCAACAGTGGATGTCGAGAATGTAAAAACCAGGGCCGCCGCTAGCAAATGCGCCACGGCGCTTGCGGCCAGGGGTCGCGGTAATCGCACTGCGTTCTCAACAGGGATAGTGAAGTCGAACAAAGCAACCTCGACGCGAGTCCGGTTTATCCGGCAAGCTCGGTAAACCGGGAGATCATCCACCAAATAAACAGGAAACTCCCAAGGAACGCCGCTCCGAGCAGCAGCGCGGACGCAAGCCCCCCATGCATCCCCTCCGTGGGGAGCAGAAGGCCCACGCCGCTGAACCACACCTGACGGGTCCTGCAGTCGTGACACCGCCGGATCTCGCCACCCATCGCGCACAGGATCCGGTCCAGAGCGGTCTTGCGGTGGGACCGGTGAACGCGCCTCGATTTGCACCTCGGACACTGCTTCCTTGACAGCTCCTCTTTTGCTGCCGGCGGTGCGGGCGCAATCATGTCATTACCTCCCGGGAACGGCGACTCGTTCCAATATCAGACGACGGATCTCGATCCGCTCTTCGATCCGAGCCGTGCCCGGAGCGCGACGGTAGATCAACTGCAAAGTGCTCATACCCTTCGCCCGGGGAAGGTCGAAAGCGGCCTCCCTCCAGTCCGGGCTGGGCGCAATCTCGGGGCCTTCCTCGCTGTTCAGAGCCCAGTGAATTCCGCTCGATGGCGACCCGCCCGTTTTATAGTCGAAGCGCAGACGAAAGCTCACCGGAATCAGGTAAACGGCCTGTTCCAGCATCACGCAGCGCTCCGGCTGGGATCCAAGAATGTCAAAGACAAGTTCGCCGGGCCTCCAGGTTGGCTCGATGCCATCCAGCCTCATCACGTACCAGTCGAATCCCAGGTTCATGGGAGCCTGCGTCAACTCTCCATTGAAGAGAGGCCTTCCTCGTGCCGGCTCGATGGCCGGAAGTCCGGAAGCCGCATTCCACAAGGGCACGGCCGACTCCGGATGCCCGGCGCGAAGCTGACGGTCGGCAAGATCGATCAGATACGGATCGTTGGAGTGATCGCCGGTCATCTTGAGGGCCACCTTCTGCGCGTCGTCAAGGCGGCTTTCCGCGATCAGAAAGCGTAGATAGGCTGCCTGTATCCGCCGCGCGCCGGCAAAATGCGCAAGAAGCCGCTCCGGGTCGGCTTCAAATCCATCGCAGAGCCGCAACAGGGGGACAAGATCGCTGTCCGCAAGCCGGTCCGCCGAAAGCGAGGCTGCGCGCGCTGCCCAAGGCCAGAACTGCTCCGGTTCTCCCCGCCTAAAGTAGAAATTTGCCAGTGTCCAAGCTGGCAGATACTGATGATCGACCGCTGCGGCCTGGAGAAAACATCGTTCGGCCCCGGTAGAATCGCCCTCCGCCTCATCGAGCTGCCCCAGTTCGATCCAGCCGGCGCTGGATCGCGGATTCACTACCTGAACGATATAGTCAAGAATCGGCCGCGCGCGGGAAGGATCGCGATCGGCCAGCCGCTGCGCAAACTCCCCGGCCACGGCTGTCCCCTGCAACGCCATGGCGCGCTGCGGGGACTCCGATCCGCCCTGGCGAAAGACAGTTTCGGCCGCGGCCAGGCGGAGGGCCCAGAGCGCGCCGAATCCAAAACACATCGCGCCTGCCAAGGACAATATTCGGGACAGTGCCTTCACGGGACTCACCGGCTAATCGGAGCGGAAGAAGGCTGCCCGGTTAGCTTTCCCGCCGCAGCCAGGCCGCCCACCGTCGCCGCCGCGGCGACTCCGCCAATAATGGCGATCGCCGTGGTGGAGATACCCGCGCCACCAGAGGCCGCTCCGCCCGCTGCGCCGCCTTTGCCCGCCGCCGCCGCGCCTGCCGCATCCCGGCTCTTTCCCAACCGTTTCACGGACGACACACGGACCAGATGGGACGCATCGCTGACCGGCGTCCCCGCTGCGTCGGTTATCCCGGTTACTTCGACTCGATAGCCGGAGTCCTGGGCCAAACCCGGTCCCGTCAACTCCACGGTGACGTTCGTTGTTTCATCGGTCAATAAGTAGTGACCGGACGATACGCGCAGCGTCCCGGTGAGCTTGGTGGGCGCATCGCCCACCTGCGGCTCCAGTTCCAGTGACCGGCCCGCCGTGGCGTTGGCCACCAACATCCCCTTGGCATTCAAAACCCGGAAGGAACCGGAAAGCACGGCCAGTTCCACACGCGCGCCGCCGGCAAGAGCCACTCGGGCGGATGCATAGCCGGTCTCTGGCTGAATCGTGAGTCCGCGCGCCTCAAAATGGTAGGTTGCGGCCTTTTCCCACTGGCCTTCGCCCCGCTCCAGTACCAAGTGATCGCCGTAAACTTTCGCTCTCGACTCGGCCGCCAGGGACACCCTCGCTCCGCTGGCCAAATCCATGCGGGAACTGGCGATCTTGGTTTCCACCGTTACCCCTTCGAACAGAGTCGCGTTGCCGCTGACTGTCGCGCGATCGAGAACAAACGAGCCTCTCGCCGCAACGGTTCCAATCACCGGAGCCGCTGCCCGGGCGACGCCGGCATTCCCCAATACCAGGATCACCGGCAACAGCGCCGCGATCGTGGATTCCACCGTGTGTAATCTCAGCAACATTTTTCTCCTCGCAAAATGAGTCGTTCGCTACCTGTCATTTGTTAGTGCCTCTGGTGAGACACTTCTCTCAACTCCATCGCCGCCAGCATCCCTATTAGAATGAGGGCCCAAGCCGATACTCCCAAGCGCGCAAAAGGGTAGTCGAAGAAAGCGTGGAGAAAGCATCCCAAAACCCCGATTCCCCAACCCGCGCGCCATGCCGGCAGCGCCGCTTGCACAGCCAGGGCGAGCCACAAACCAGCGAAGAAAACGCCGCCCTCGGCGCTCCATTCGAGCCAGTCGTCGTGCGCATGATCGACGCTCCGGCCGGAGTCGAAAACCGCATATTCCGGGTAGGCGACCGCGAAGGTGCCCAACCCCGAGCCCATCCAGGGACGGTTAGCGATCATTTGTACCGTCGCTTGCGCGATCTCTCTTCGCGCCGCGAATGGATCCGGCGCGGCCAGCCTTCCCGCAAGGATGCCTACTCCCGGAATCGCGGCGAAGACGGCCGTCGCCGCGGCCAATCCGAGCGCGGTGCGGCGGCCCGACGGCAGCTTGCGGTGAGCCAGCAGGAGGGTGGCCGCCTCCAGTGCAAGAACGAATGCGCCGGCACGCGATGCCGAGGCCAACCCGGCGGCGAGCATCGCTGCAGCCGAGCAAACCCAGAGCACACGGCCTTCCCGCAGAGCAAACCACAAAGCCACGGGCATGGCCAGTTCGAGAAACTGGGCGAAATTGTTGCGGCTCGGAAAGCAACCCCAGATGTCCGGATAGGCGGCTTCAAATGTCCATAGGATCTTTCCCGGAGACGTGAAATAGGCGGCGACTGAGGTGATGGCTACCGCCGCTCCGAACCAAGCGAAAACGCGCAGGAACGCGAGACGCAAGGCGGCTAACTGGAAGGCACGAAACGCAATCCATGCCGTGGCGCATAACGCGGCGTCGCGCAGGGAGGTTTGAAGTGTCGCGTACCGGTACACGCTCGCTCCGAAAGCGAGCTGGCCGAAACCCCACAGAGAAATCCCCGCCAGCACGATTCCTGGGATCAGCGGCATCGGACGGCCCGGTGCAATGCACCAGCCCGCGGCCAGGAGAAAGACCAGAATCTCAAATGCGTATTCCACCAAAGGTTCCTCGAGGCCGATGGCAATAGTGGTTCCGGCCGAGGCCAGAAACAACACGACGGCGCTGCCGTGCGCAGCTTGACGGTACGAGCCTCCCGTACCCCCGATCCGGGGGGTACTGAGCCGGAGGCGATTGATCGGTCGCGTCGTCGGATTTACCCTCATTCTTTTATTCCCGGAAATCGGAGAAATCGTTCATGAAAACTTGGCTTCTGCCCGCTATCCTGTCGCTGTGTCCGGCCCTTGCCGGAGCGAGCGACCTTCCCAACGCTCACCAGTCGATTGAGGACACCGCGCGCGCAGCCGCCCTCAAAGGCTGGAAATTCAGCCTGGCCCCGCTGGTGGCCAGCCAGGCTCTCGATGCCGCCAGTTCGTACGGCATGCGCGAGTTGAATCCACTGCTGGCCAGTTCCAACGGAGGGTTTGAAGCCAAGGCGATGTCCATTAAACTCGGCATCGCCGCAGCTGCCGTGGGAGTGGAGTACCTGATCGTCCGGAAACATCCGAGCGCCGCCCGGCCTCTGGCGCGGCTCAATTGGACCACGGGGATTGTCACCACTGGGTTTGCCGTGCATAACTTCGCCATCCGGTAGCTAGGCCACCACCCCCTGCGCCTGCTCCTTCAAAGCTCTCCGCAGCAGAAAATTGCTGGGATTGTAATCCGGGGCCAAGTCCTTTAAGCAAAGCAGAGCGCCCGCGACGTCCCGAGCCTCGGCCGCGCGGCGCAACTCCTCGAGCAGGCGCGGGAGATCCCCACGAACGCCCTTGCCGGTAAAAATTCGGATCTTGGCGTGCGGCGTAGCGACCGTATCCTCCTCCACGCCGCTGATTTCCTCATACAGCTTTTCCCCCGGGCGCAACCCGGAGAATTCGATCCGAATATCGACATCCGGCCTCAGGCCGCTGAGCAGAATGAGATTGCGCGCCAGATCCTGAATGCGCACCGGTTCGCCCATGTCGAGGACGAAAATCTCACCTCCCTGCCCCATTGCCGCGGCTTGCAGGACGAGTTCGGCGGCCTCGGGAATCGTCATGAAGTAACGCCGGACCTCGGGATGGGTAACCGTCACCGGCCCCCCAGCGGCAATCTGCCGCTTGAATAAAGGGATGACGCTGCCGCTTGACCCGAGTACGTTGCCGAACCGCACCGCATGAAAACGGGTGGTCGCCGAGCCCTGGTCCGCGGCCAGGAAGATCAATTCGGCCAGGCGTTTCGTCGCTCCCATGACGTTGGTGGAGCGAACGGCTTTGTCCGAGCTGATGAGCAGCACATCATCGGCCCCGGAGGCTTGAGCCACGCGCACCACGTTGCGGGTGCCGAAAACATTGTTCTCCACCGCCTCAAACAGGTGCGCCTCCATCATCGGCACGTGTTTGTAGGCGGCGGCATGGTAGACGGCCGAGGGGCGATGATCGCGAAACACCTCTTCCAGACGGCGGCGATTTTGAATACTGCCGATCTCCGCATAGAATGCCAGTCCGGGAAAGCGCTCCTTCAACTCCTGCTCGATCCGATATAACGCCGTTTCCGCGCAATCGAGGCCGACCAGCGCGCGGGGCGAGAAACGGGCAATCTGGCGGCACAACTCACTGCCGATCGAACCTCCAGCGCCGGTAACCAGCACCACGCGGCCAGCCAGCTTCGCGCGGACCTTTCCGTGTTCCATGCCGTTTTCCATGCAATGCGCCAGGTGAACCGCCGGGCGGCCCAGCAGATCCTCGAGGCGGACATCGCGGACCTGATCCACCAGGACTTTGTGCTCGATCAATTCGGCCAACGCCGGAATCCGCTTCGCTCCCACTCCGGCGTTCCGGCAATGCTCCAGGATGGCGGCAATTTGCGCTCCAGCGGCGTTCGGCAGCGCGATCAGGACCTCCTCGACGCCATGCTTGCGAGCAGCCTGTTCCAGAGTCTCGCGCCCGCCCAGCACCCGGACTCCGTTCAGACGCAAGTCACGCTTTTGCGGATCGTCATCCAGGAATCCGGCGACGCGGTATCCAAGCCGGCGGCTAGCCCGGATCTCCGACAACAGGGTGACGCCGGCTTTACCCGCGCCGTAGATCAGAATGCGCCGCTCCTCTCCTCCCTTGCTCGTCCCTTCGAACATGGATTGGATGGAACCGCGCGCCGCGGCCATCAGAAGGAGACAGATCAGCAAATCCAGAATGTAAACCGAACGCGGAAAGGCAGATCCGATGAAAACCCGTAAAACCATCGCCGCCGCCACGGACCCTGCGAGGTTGACGAATGCAATCCGGACCAGGTCATCGAAGCCTATGTAGCGCCAGGACAGATCTCTTAGGCCGAAAGCGCGAAATACGGGAAATTTAATCGCCAGCAAAAGGGGCAACGAGCGGATCAGCATGCGCGCATACATGGGATCCAGCGCAAATTCGAAGCGCAACAGGAATGCGGATACCAATGCGGCCGCCGCCAGCGCCAGATGCATCGCCTCCGAGGCCGGACGGCGGTGCTTCAGAATCATGGACTTCATGTGTGCGCCGGAACCTCATCACGCGACACCGGAGACAGCCGGTAGCGCGCCACCACGGCATCGGCTCCGGGCGGAGGCCAGGCTGGAAGAGGATCTCTCCGGCTGGCCACAACCTTCAGTTGTTCGCCGGCCCCGAGGTCGCTCAGAAGCCGGACCAGACCCGCTAAGGCTCGCTCGCGGGAGAAAAGCGCGAGCGCCGTGAGCCAAAGGATCTGGAGATCGCGGGAGAAGGCCGGCGTCTCCAGATACAACAGAATCAGGCGGCTTTTCCAGGGCCGGATGATCTGGTTATAAAGAAGATCGGGATCGGCGCTTCCCTCCAGAATCTCTCCTTCGTCGGCGAAAACAATGGAGGCCAGATCGGTGATTCCCGGCCGCGCCGACAACATCCGCAATTCCTCTCTGGTATAGAGTTCCACATCGGCCCGCACCTGCGGCCGCGGCCCCACCAGGCTCATATCTCCCACCAGCACGTTCCAGAGCTGCGGCAACTCGTCAAGTTTCCCCTTGCGCAGCCATTTCCCTACTGGCGTGATACGGCGGTCGCCCGCCGCGGTGGAGTTCACCCCCGACCGCCAGGCGTCCGGAATCATCGTGCGGAACTTGACCATCCGGAAATCGCCTCCCCCTTTGGCCACGCGTCGCGCCAGGTACAGCGGCGACCGGCGGTCCGATACCCAGATGAGGATCGCGATCAAGACCAGCAGTGGCGCCAATAACGTCAATCCCGTAAGGGCCGCCATGATGTCCAGGACCCGTTTCATGCGGCCGCTCCCTGCGCGCTTCCGCGGCCAAGGACCCGGCGCGCGGACTCGCAAATCTCCTTCGCGCCGGCATAGTAGCGGCCTTCCTCCAGCCGGCTGGTAGGCGCCGGGCAATCGGGCAGCGTGACGCGCTCCACCGGCTCCTTCAAATCGTGAAAGGCTTCGGCCGAAATTGTCGCCGCAATCTCCGCCGACGCGCCGGCCGTCCTCCAACCTGGATCGGCAACTACCGCGCGCCCGGTCTTGCGGACACTCTCGATCACCCGGTCCCTATCCCAGGGCTTGAGGCTCCTCAGGTCGATCACCTCGGCGTCGATTCCCTCGACGGAAAGAGTCTCGGCAGCCCGGTTGCATTGGGCGGCCATGGAGGAGATCCCGATCAGAGTCACGTCCCGGCCCGAGCGCCGCAGAGCTGCTTTCCCGATCGGCACCCGGAACATCGCCTCGGGCACGGCTCCAGTGGTCTCATATAGACACCGGTCGTCGATGTATAACACCGGATTGGGATCGTCCATCGCCGCCATCAGCAGGCCTTTGGCGTCGTAGGCGGCCGCCGGCATCACCACCTTCAGTCCCGGGACGTGCATGAACATCGCATGCAATGCCTGGGAGTGCTGTGCTCCCTGCTCTCCGCCCCGATTGATGACTCCCCGGATCACCAAGGGGACACCGATGCGTCCGCCAAACAAATAAGCCCAGTTTGCCGCCTGATTGACGATGGGATCGGCCGCCAGGAGCATGAAGTCCAGACGAGGGTGAAAGACAATGGGGCGCATGCCGGCCAGGGCCGCGCCGACCGCCAGTCCGGTCGTGGCGTTCTCCGACACCGGAGAATCGATGATGCGTTCGCGGGAGAATTCGCGGTCCAGATCCTCCAGGCTCGCTCCGGCGTACCAGGGGCTCCACAATCCCTGGCCGATGACGAAGGCCCGCGGATCGGCGGCCAGAATCTGGGCATGGGCCTCGCGGATGGCCGCGGCGTAAGTCAAGACGCGCATGCTGCCTCCGCAAACACGTGCTCAACAAAGCGCCCGGCGGCCGGAAAGGGAGCCTGGCGGGCGGCTTCGAGCGCATCTTGCATCTCTTCCCGAATCGGGCGTTCGTCAAGCACGGCTCCACAGGCTCGTAAACGGACCTCCAGACGCGCGATCGGATCCTTTTGCATCCACTCCTCCAACTCTCCCCGCCGCTTCACGCCCACGTCGAGGTCCATGCTCGCGCCCACGTGTCCTCTCCAGCGAAAAGTGCGGCACTCGAGAAACGACGGCCCTTCTCCGGCGCGCGCCCTGCTCACCGCGGCCGATGCGGCGGCGAAAACGGCCTCTACGTCGTTGCCGTCCACCCGTTCCCCCGGAACGGAATGAAACTCTCCGGCGCGGTGCAGATGATCGGCCAAGCGGCGCTCGCTCCAGTGCATGTGGCTGGAATAGAGATTGTTCTCGCATACAAAAACGACCGGCAAACGGTACAGAGCAGCCAGGTTCATCGACTCATGCACGTGGCCCTCCTCCACGCAACCGTCGCCAAAGAATGCGACAGCGGCGTGAGCCTCGCCGCGCATCTTGTAGGCCATCGCCGCGCCCACCGCCAGTGGCACCGTGCCGGCCACGATGGGGACCGTGCCAAGGATTCCCTGCCCTGCCGCGAACAGGTGCATCGATCCGCCGCGCCCGCCCGAACAACCCGTCTCCTTTCCCAGAATCTCCGCGAACATCGCTGCGAGCGGTCCACCCTTGGCCAGGTAGTGCCCGTGCGAGCGGTGTCCTCCCCAGATGGTGTCTGTTCGTTCCAGCGCGGAGCACACCCCGGCGGCGATCGCCTCCTGGCCGATATAAAGGTGGCAGGGGCAGCGCGCCTCGCCGCTCTCCACCAATGCCGCGACGGCCTCCTCGGCGCGCCGGATCCGGACCATCGTGGTCCATTGCCGTTGAAGCCAGGCCAGGGGCTGTTCCATCCGCCGCGGTGCGGTTTCCGTCATGGCTGAAGTCTCCTTTCCGCCGTTGCGGCCTCATCCCCGGTAGAACGCCCAGATGGCGTCACATACCTGGTGGATGTCATCGTCGCTGAGCGACATGTTCAAAGGAAGCAGTAGCAGCCGCTCAAAGAGTTTCTCTGTGAATAACAGCCTTTGCGGAAAACCAAGCTTGTCCCATTGATGCACAGCCTTTCCGCCCCATTGGATGAGCGTTCCAATTCCGAACGTCTTGAGGTGGGCCCGCAAGCCATCGCGTCGGGGCGCCTCGATTTCGTAGTTCTGATAGATGTCAAAATGGTCTGAGTCGCGGTCGGGACCGGGAGGCAGCGTCAGCTCCTCCAGCCCTTCCAGCCGCTGGCGATAAAGGCGTGCCATGGCGCGGCGCCGCTCGATGACCGCATCATATTTTTGGAGCCGCGCGTCCAGAATCGCCGCCTGCAGATTGTCCAGCCGCGAGTTTAGTCCCCAGCCGACGATCTCTCCGTCAGCCCGGCGGCCATGGTCGCGCAGTTGCAGCATCCGGTCATGAATCGCGTCATCACTCGTGATCACCGCTCCGCCGTCGCCCAGGCATCCCAGCACCTTTGCCGGGAAGAAGCTAAGAGCCGCGGCAGCTCCGAACGTGCCGGCGGCCCGCCCCTTGAATCGCGAGCCCAGCGCCTGCGCCGCGTCCTCCACGATCGTCAATCCGTGCCTCCGGGCCAGCGCACCCAAGGCGTCCATATCCGCCGTGCGGCCGTTCAACTGTGTGGGGAGGATCGCTTTGGTGCGGGCCGTGACCGCCCGAGCGGCCGAATCGGGATCGATCAAATGATCCGCGCCGCAGTCGACCGGCACCGGAGTGGCTCCCGCAAAGTGGATTGCGGCCGCCGTGGCGACCATGGTATGCGAGCAGAAAATCACCTCGTCGCCCGGGCCGATGTCGGCGGCGCGGAGCGCGATGATCAGCCCGTCGGTGGCGTTGCCCACGCCGAGCGCGTGACGCGCGCCCAGGCAGGCTCCAAGATTCTGTTCAAATCGCGCCAGATCCTCCTGAAGAATAAAGGCTCCGCGGCGCCCGACTTCGCGGACGACGGCAAGGATTGCGTCCTCCTCATCGGTGAACAGACGAGGGTAGTCGAAAAACGGGATGGAACGGCTGAGTGTAGGGGTCATTTGAGTTTTGTCGCCTCCGCATAGAGGGTGCGATAGGCGTTGAGGTCCATTGCGGAGTTCAACGGGCACAACGGACCGGTGGGCCCGCCCGGCTCCAGTTCCTTCGGGATCGCCTCCAGCGATCCGTAGAACATCCGCTTGAGGAATGCCTTCCCGGCCATGGTGTGCGGGATCAGGTTCAGCGACACGGCGGCGCGGCGCACTTGGCGGACTGAGGCGTCGAGCGCGCCACGCCGCTCCGGGAATCCGGCGTGCAGTTGGACGGAAAATCGCTTCTCCGTCAGGGATTGCACCAACTCAGCCGCCGAAAAGTATCGGGTGTGAAACGGGCTGGGATGGAAGCCGGACCATTCGCGGTTGACGGTCGCCAGCAACAGCGCTCCGCCCGGACGCAGCACGCGCCGCGCCTCGTCAAAGAATGCCCCGGCGCCGGGCAAGTAATAAATGGCTTCGAACAGCAGCACCAAATCGAGCGAGCCATCGGCGAAGGGCAGATCGAGCGCGTCCATGGTACGCACGCGGATCTTCGCGCGCCCGGCGTAGGTTTCTTGGGCGATGCGGCAGTTGGCGCCGTTCAGATCGCCCGCTTCGACCGAGCGCGCCTCGCGCGCCAGCCAGCCCAGGCCGAGGCCCGCGCCACAGGCAATCTCTGCGACCTCCTTGTCCGCCGCTTTGCCAGCGGCCCAGGCGTAGCGAGTCCGCAGCATGGTCATTTGCAGGCGCGTCGCGCCCTGCTGCGGCTGTTCGGTAACGGTGGAATAATCAGGTCTCCGTGCGGCTTGCATGTTTTGGCACTCCTAAACGTGAAATCGCTACACAACATCGGATGCAACCCCAAAGGCTGCCCAGGCCATAGGCCAGGTGAAGGCTGGCAAACGCCACGGGCATCGACAGAAGAAAGCGTGCCTTGCGCGCGGCCGCAGCCTGCTGGACGGAAGCCGCAAAATTGGCGGCGGCATAGAAAGAGACCACCCCAATCGACCACGGAAACGGAACCGCGAGGGACGCAAATAAGGCGGTGACGAGAGCCAGCGGAATCAGGTGGCGCGGCCGCACCGGAACGATGTCGGAGAGAGCGAACGGCCGGATCGCCCACTCGCCGTTGCGGAAATTATGCCTCCAGAAGGACAGGATATCGGCCCGCGCGTAGTAGTCGCAGACGATGTCCGGGTCGAGCAGAATCACTCCGCCGGAGCGGCGCAGGCGGAGATTGAACTCCAGGTCCTGCCCGCGAGCGAGTCTTTCATTGAAGCCGCCGAGCCGCGAAAAAATCTCCTTTCGCCAGCAGCCTCCAAACACGGTGTCCACCGCGCGCGGCGCTCCGCCGGAAAGCGTCCGGAAGGACGAATTGCCCACGCCAAAACGGCTCGACAGCGCGGCGCCAACGGCCTCGGGGAACCGGCCTGCGGACCGCGCGCGCGTCCGGATGGTTCCTCCGGCGTTACTGGCTCCCGAACCGAGAAGAAGCTGCACGCAGCGGCGCAAATATCCGGCCGGCATGGCCGCGTGCGCGTCGAACCGCAGGATCACCTCCCCGCGCGAGGCGGCGATGGCGCGGTTCAGCGCCACGGGCGTCACTCGCTCCGGATTGCCGACGACGCGGATTCTTCCATCCAGCGCGGCCCGGGTTTCAAGCAACTCCCGGGTCCCGTCGGTGCTCTTTCCATCGGCGACGATCACCTCGTACGGCCCCGGATAATCGCTCGCCAGGATCGAATCCAGGCAGGCGCCGATGAACGCCGCTTCATTGCGGCAGGGCACAATTACGGATACAAATGGCTCCGGCGCCGTCATCGAGCCTCCGCAAAGACCCAGCCATTGCGCTCGTCCCATTGCAAACGGACTAACGCCTTCTGGGGACGGCAAGCGAGACACAAGACGATCAATGGGATCAGCAAGCCTTCCACCAGGAATCCTTTGTAACCCTCCGGCCCCGCGCGAACCAGCGACGGCAGGCAGGCGACGAACAACCAGGGTGAGATCGTGGCGAATAAGCGGAACAGCAGTCCCGAGCCCGGGCGAATCTTCTGGTGGGAGTTGAGGCAATACGCCCAAACCATACCCAGCACGGCGGCCCCCAAAGCGACACCAGCGAAGCCGAAGTTCAGATACCAACCCGTCGCGTGATGGACAGAGTAACCCTGATTCTGGATCGCTCCGACACGGTCGGCATAGTAGCTATAAATATCGGCCGGACGGTCCGGCCATAGCACGCGGGGCACCACCGAGCAGGCCAACGAATACAAACTGTAGCCGAAACGAGGTTCCGCGCCATTGGCCAGCACGCCGTAGAGCGAAAAGTGGGCCGCGTAGGCTTCATTGCTCGACGTGACGAAGTTGGCCACCTCGGCGGCGTCCTCCACGCGTTGGCTGACCGCCTCCGTCATCGCGGAGATCGGCGTGCCGCGGAAAAAATCGATGGTAGACAAGAACCACATTCCCCCCGCCAGCAGCAGGCCGATTTTCACGAAACTGGGGCGTTTTACCGAGGCAAAATATGCGAGCAATCCCGCCAGAAGGGACGTGAACACCTCGTTTTTATTGCCCAGAACGAAGGTAAAAGCGCCCATACCGGCGAACACCAGGAAATATCCAAGCCAGGTGTAACGGCGCACCACGTTGACGAAGTAACGCGACTGCCCGCCGGCGAGCAACGTCGCGAATCCAATCGACGGAGGCAGCAGCGCCACCCGGTTCAGAACCTGGTGCAGCGTGAACCACTCGTCGGTCTGGCGGCGCGTATATAGATAAGCGGAGGTGTTGAGCGCCCAAGCCTCGCTCAACTTGTCCTTAATAATGTAAAGGCTGGCCAGGCCCGCAATCGCCGCGATGATCAGGATCGGTTCATGCCGCAGCACCAGGCGGGGGATCTCCACCCGCCGGTCGCGAGAGATCGACAGGAGCACCGTCAGCAGCGCGATGATGATGAAGCCGGAGTACAGCGCCAGAGTCGTCATATAGTTGCCGTCGAGGGCCACCGGAAACATCTTGCCCTCCAGGTAGTGATAACTCTTTCCGCTGAAGCCGCCCGTTTTGTCGATGACGATGTACCATGCCCCGTATAGGGTCCAATAGTAAAGAGCCCCGGCGCCCACCAGGAATCCGGCATCTCTCCGTTTCCGGTACAGAGCGATGGTGAGCACGGCGATGATCGCCGAGGCCACCCCCAATATCGCGAAGAACTCCATCAGCACAGCTCCCGATAGATCTTTTTCAGCGCCTGCACGATGGACGCCGACGCGCACTCCCCCAGCCTGGTTCTGCCATTGCTGCGCCGGGGCGGATCCAATATTCCGATTAATGCCCGGGCCAACACGTCGGGATCCGCCGCAGCCACCCTCGACTCGCTCGCGTCCTGGAGCCGTTCCACTACGTCGCCCACATCCACGCTGACGATGGGAAGATTCGAAGCTAGAGCCTCCTGCACCACGGTCGGCGAACCTTCCGACACGCTGGTTAGCAGCAGGCAATCGGCGGCGTTCATCATGTCCGGAAGCCGCTCGGGCGGAACCTGGCCATCGAGAATTTCCATCCGCAAGGGGCGAACGCCGCGGCGCGCCCTCTCGACGGCGTCGCGGGCCAGCGTCAACCCCTTCACCCGGGGGTCCTGGCCGGCGTTGAACAGCACGATGCGGTCCGCCGCGCTCCAGCCCAGGCGGCGGCGCGCCAACAATCGCGGCGCGGGCTTGAAGGTCTCCGGGTCGACGCCCGACGGCAAAACGATGGCCTTCTCCCGCCGCCACCAGAGACGATCCCGGAGCTGGCGGCTCACGCAAACGATCCTGCGCGCCTTCAGGGCCGCCAATTGGGAGAACACGCATCCGCACGCCGCGCGGAGCCTGCCCGGCCAGCCAAGACACCTGGGCGGCCAGTTCAAGTCGCTTCCGCGATAGGTAATCACCAACGGAATCGACCCGCAGGCGAGGGCGCAAAACAGAGCGGTCACGGTGCCGAACTGCGCATGGACAACCGAAGGCTCCCACTCGGCGAGTTCGGCGCGGAAGCGCGCGAACTCCGAAAGCAACCGGCGCGGCGACGTGCGGGATCCAAGGCAGAACACACGCAGTTCGACGCCCGCGGAAGCGAGGCTCCGCGCCTGCCTGCGCGCGAAGATCATCGAGCTGCCCTGGCCACCCCCTGGAATCACGAACAGCACGGGGCCATGCGCGGGAGGGACGGTTCGCGGACGCAGCCTCACTGGGAATAATGCCGAAGCCGTCATCGGAAGCACACCTCTCTGGCTGGAGGGACCGCCGTAAACACCGCCAGCCGCAGGATCTTTCCCCAAGCCAGCGCGCTCCCTGGATGAGACCGAAGCAATCTCCCATACGCCCGTCCCGCGCCCCAGAAATCGCCCGCCAGCATAAAATGGTCGGCTTGTTTGAGCGCGGCCCGGAGCGCATCCAATGCGATCTGCTTGCTGGTCTCCTCGAGAGCCGCCTGGATATCCTCTGGTTCGCCGTTCCGCCTGGCGATCGCCAAAGCCCGCGCGGCACGGAACACCCGCGCCTGATCCGCCGCCCGCCGCGCGCTGATCGAGCCGGCAATGTAGCGATAATGGTAAAGGACTTCGGCGATATTGGCGGCCTCCCCAGTCTCGCTGAGCCTCCAGAGGAAGTCGTAGTCGGAGGCGCACGGAAGCTGTTCCCGGTAGCCTCCGATCGCCACGGCGGAGGCGCGCCGGAACATCACCGAACCGTGAACAAAGGGATTGCCGCTCCACATTGCCGCCCTCAGTTCGGTGGATCCATTGGGCAGGCGAAAGCGCCACAAAGGGGCTCCATCAGCCCGATGGGACAGCGTGCCGGTGCCGGCCATCACCACATCGGGATGTTCACGCAGAAACGCGACCTGCCGCGCGAGCCGGACCGGCTCGCTCCAGTCGTCGGCGTCCTGCCGCGCAACGAATTCGCCGCGCGCCCGCTGCAGCCCGCAATTGCTGGTTCCCGGCACGCCGCGATGAGGTTCGTGCGAGAGACTTATCCGGGCGTCGCGTTTTGCCCATCCTTCCAATTGAGTGCAGATTCGTTCCCGCGTGCTGCCGTCGTTGAGAATCAACAACTCGAAATCCTGGAACGTCTGGCACAGAATCGAGGCGATCGCCTGATCGAGCATCTCCTCCGGCGTCTCATACACCGGCATCAGCACGGTCACGGCGGGCGTTGGGTTCACCATGTCGCCCTCCATTGCCTCGCCCACAGCGACAAGGCCAACATCATCCATTGCTTCTGTCCGTTCAGGCTGCGCTGTCCATCCGCGTCAAGCAGGGGACAAGGAAGGGCTTCCCGCACCAGCGCCGACAGCGGTCCGTCCAGCCACATTTCCACCGGCGCGCCGAAACCTTGCTTGGCGCGGCCAAGCACCCCTGCAGGCAACAGGGCTCGATAGGCGTCGCGCAGCAGAATCTTCTTTTCGCGCCCCCTCACCAGTTCGCCTTCCGGCAGCGATTGCGCCCATTCGAGCAGACGGTGGTCGAGAAAAGGCGCCCGCCCCTCTACGCCGCTGGCCGCCAGGGCGATGTCGACCTTGTAGGTCAAATCATTCGGCAGATACAGATGGCGGTCCGACCACATCGCCTTCTTCAGCGCACTGCCAGGAGGCACGCGGTACCCTTCCCGTTGGAGCAGCGAGGAGAGAGAATTCCCGCGGGCGTTGCCGTTGAGGAGGCGGTTCCGATCCTGCCGGCGGAACGCCACTTTCGATTCCACGTACACGCTGGCGGTGCCGTCAGCCAATCCTGCCGCGGCGGCAACCGCTTTGATCGCCTGCTTGGCGGCGACATGCTCATAGTGGCGGTAGCCCCCGAAAGCTTCGTCCCCACCCTCCCCGTTCAGGACAACGCGGCAGCGTCCTTTCAGTGCCCTCGCCAGGGCGAAGGTCGGGATCGCCGAACTGTCCCCAAAGGGCTCATCGAAATGCCACAGGAGCCGGTCAAAATCCTGTGCCGGACGGTGCGGATCGATGCGCAAGGCCTCGTGGCGCAAGCCCAGATGCCGGGCCACCCGCGCGGCGTAAGCGAGGTCTGGATGGCCGTCGCCGAAATCGGCGGTGAACGCTTCCGGACTCGCCCCCTGCCGGACACACTCCGCCGCAATGATCGAGGAGTCGACGCCGCCGCTCAAAAAAACCGCTACTGGCACGTCGGAACGGAGGCGCAGCCGGACGGCATCGGCGACCCGCTCGCGCAGATTTTGCATCCGTTGTTCGCGGGAGAGGCAGGGGGCTTCGGGGCGCGCGCTTTCCGGCTGCCACCAGCGGCGCACCTCGGCTTGACCGTTTCGGAACCGCAGCAAGTGGCCCGGCTCCAATTTCTGGCAGCCCCGAAAAATCGCGAGCGGCGCCGGCACATAGCCGAGCGCCAAATATGCGTCGACCGCCGCCGGATCCAAGCGCCGCTCATGAAACGGCTCGAGTGCCTTCAGTTCGCTGGCAAAGGCGATCATTCCGGGACGATGGAAATAGACCAGTGGTTTTTCGCCCACGCGGTCCCGGACCAGCGTCAGCACGCGCTCCTCCGCGTCCCAGAGCCCGAATGCGAACATGCCCACCGAACGTTCCAGCGACTTCTCCACGCCCCATGCGGCGCACGCCCGCAAGAGCACTTCCGTATCAGAGCCGGACCGGAACTCGCCACCCAGTTGCGAGCGCAGTTCCAGGTAATTGAAGATCTCTCCGTTGAACACGATTGTCCAGCGTCCGTCGGTCGAGCTCATTGGCTGCGCCCCGGCCGCGGTAGGATCGAGAATCGCCAGCCGGCGATGTCCCAGCCAGCAGCGCTCGCCGGCGAACATCCCCTCGCCATCCGGCCCGCGATGCTGCTGAACCCCGACCATCCCGCGGACCAGTTCCGGCCCCCGGAGATCCCGCAAATGTTCTGCGACTATACCCGCGATTCCACACATAACGGCTCTTCTGCGCAAAACGGTTATGGTTCGCGCCTCCTCAAATAGCTGCCGTATCCGGCGGCCAAGACCACAGACATAGCGATCCAACAACCCGCAGCCCGGACATCCACCGAAGCTTGGCTCCAGTGGGCGGCGGAAGCCGCGACCACCAGCGCAAACCCACCCGCCCAGGCCACGCGGCCTGCCGCGCCCAGACGAAAACCGTGGCGCAGGCGGGCATAGGAGTAACAAACGCACAGTCCCATCGAGTATGAGACGAGGAAGCCAAGGGCGGCGCCCTCCGACGGCGCAAGAATCCGCGAGAACAGTTTCGCCGAGCCCCAGAAAATCGCATGGACCAACAGATCCACTGAGAGAAACACTCCCAGCTCACGAGCCGCCAGCATGGGAGTCATCAGCACCCAGCACCCGACCTTCAAATAGTCCCCCAGCAGCGTCCAGCGAAGGAATCGCGGCGAGGCCGCAAATGCCTTGGAGTAGAGAATCGCGACAATTGCCGGCTTCAATGCCGCCAGGGTCACAATCATGGGAGCGATCGCCACTGAAGCGACGATCATCATTCCCCGGATCTGCCGGGCGCGCTCCCGGGGATCGCGCGCGGCCGAAAGCAGCGGCAAGTAATACGCCTGAATGGAGGCCAAAATCAAGGTCACGTGATTCATGCTGATATTCCAGGCCGCGTCGAACTGGCCCGTCGTGGCCAGACCCTCCTGGCCGGTGATCGAGGTCCGGACCACGAACAGCGCCGCGGTCTCCGCAAGACCGCTCACCAGCATCGCCCCGGAGATGGAGAAGAAGTGCCGCGCGGCTTCATTGGTCCAGTACCTGCCAAATCCCTTGAACCAGGCGCGCACCGCAGCGCCGCGGCCGCACAGAGCCCATGCCCCTCCGATCACGCTGGCGGCCGCCGGAACCGCCAGCAACCACCCCATCGCCAGAGGCCGCCCGGCCCGTATCGCCGAGGCCGCGGGCCAGGCCACGGCCGCGGCGGCCAGCGGCGCCGTCAATTGCAACAGCGCCAGCCTGCCGATATCCCCCATGGCGTTGACCATCGCCGTGAGATAGCTGAACACGCTGATCAGCGCCACGGTGGCGGCAACCCACCCCAGCAGAGCCTGGGAGCCCTGCGGCAGCCGGCTGTAGCGGACAAATTCTCCCGGCAGAGCCACCAGCGCCACGGCGACAAGCCCTGTACCTAAGGCAAACAGCAACGCAGCGGTGCGCAGGTATTCCCTCCGCGCAGCCCCTTCCAATTCGGTGGCGCCCTGAACCAGTGCCATCCGGCCGTTGACCGTGGCCACCACCGCCGCGCCGTCGCGCAACTGCTGCAGAGTCTGCAGCAGGGCGAACGAACCCGGCCCGAGAAGCGCCGCAACGATCTTCGTCCCGACCGCGCTCATCAGTCCGCTCGCGATGGAGGCCGCGCCCGTCTGGCTCAACGCCATGACCATCGGCCGCCAGAGCGGCGTCTCGCTCCGGGCCGGCCCCGCTGCCGCCATCATTGCTTCTCCACCCACCAGTTGCCCAAAGCCATTTTGGTGAGCCCGCTGCGAAGAAATACATCCACCGCGTCGGCAGCGCGATACACGATCGGCTCGCCGTGTAGGTTGAAGGAAGTGTTCAGGATAATCCCCTCTCCGGTGCACGCTTCGTACTCCCTTAAGAGTCGGTAATAGTCGGGATTGTGATCCTCGAAAACTTCGTGAGGGCGCGTGGTGAAGTCGTAGGGATGCTGCGCAGCGGCGAACACCTGCCGTTTCTCCGGCCGCGAGCGGAACCCGAACATCATGTACGGCGAGGCGACAGGCTTTGGTTTGACGTAATATTCGTCCGCCCGGCTGGCCAGAACCGAAGGCGCGAAGGGCATCCAAAAATCGCGGTTCTTAATCATTTCATTGATGACGCGAACGGCCGAGGGCGAATCCGCGCGCGCCAGAATCGAGCGGTTCCCCAGCGCTCTCGCGCCGAACTCCACCGGCCCCTTGGCCCTCGCAACGATGTTTCCATCGGCCACCTGTTGCGCCGTGACACGCTCAATGTCGTGCTCCCAGCAGATTCGGACATGACGCCCAGCGATCGACTCCAAGGCCAGTTGCGCCTCGCCGTCGTTCATTGCATCGCCGTAATAGAGGCCTCCTAAAGGTCTCACCGGCTCGCCGGCGCACGCGGAAAGATGACAGGCAGCGCCGATACTGTTCGATTCGTCTCCACACGACGGGAACACATACAGATCCTCAATCTCCGGGATCTCCAGCAGAGCCAGGTTCGCCTTTACATTCATGAAAACTCCGCCCGCGCAGGCCACTTTGCGAATTCCGGTTTCGCGCACCGCGGCGGTGACCCACCGGACCAGCATGTCCTCAACGAACTTCTGCGCACCGGCGGCGATGGTATCGAAGCGCTTCCCCGCGAGCAGTTTCTTGACGAACGGATAAGCCGCGTACATCGGCGGGACACCGGCGCGGCGCTTCCACGATAACCCTCGGGGCGCGAACTCAAACAGCCCTGAGAAATCGGCGGCCGCGCGCTCCGCCCGGCCGCCCGAGGCTACGTAGGGCGCGAGGCCCATCACCTTGTATTCGTGCTCCAGAGGAGCCATGCCGAGATAGCGGGTCACCAGCGCGTACAGCCGTCCGATGGAATCGTGCTCGGAGACCGAAGCGATCCTGGATAGCCTTCCCTCGCGGCCAATGCTGACGGTGGCCGAGAGCCGGTCCCCCGATCCGTCGCAGGTGAGCGCGAGCACCGGTTCATCGCGCCACGGCGCCGTATGATAGGCCGCCGAGGCATGGGCCAGATGGTGTTCCACCGCCTCTGAACGTTCTCTGGTCACGCCGATTCCCGCCAGGACCTCCGCGCGCCGCTCCGCTTTCCGCTTCTGATAGACCCGGTCGAGGAAGGTTCCCTTCAGGGGCTGCTTCCAGCGGCCCATCAGGTCCCCAGAGCGCTCATAATCGGCCAAAATCGTGTCGCGCTCCCACTGGTGATAATTCATATAGAGGCCGTTCAACGCAAAGCGAGCCTCTCCCCCTCCGCCGTTGAGAGTTTGAAACGCGAGGTTGGCCGCCCTGGCGGGCGCGTCCCCTTGATTCTTCACACGCGTGAGCCGTTCTTCCTGCAACGCCAACTCGATCCGTCCGTCTTGCACCACCGCAACCGAGGCGTTATGGCCGTCATGGATTCCCATAAAGACACTCATGAAGCCACCTCTTCCTTTGCGGTGTAGTAGGAGCGGTAGTAGCCGTAGTAGTAGTAGCTATCGCTCAGTTCCTTGTGAACTTCGTTCAATACCAGCCCGACCACGTTGGCGCGCAGACGATTCAGAATCGCCAGGACGCTGGCGACGGCTTTACGGCTCGTCTGGCCAGCGCGGGCGACAATAATCACCCCGTCGACGGCGGTCGCCATCTGGAGAGGCTCTGCAAAACCAAGCAGTGGAGGCGCGTCGAGCACGACCAGATCGTAGTCTGAAGACGCTTCTTCCAGGATCTCGGCGAGGCCACGGCCAATCAGATCGGAGGCCCTGCGCGAGGGAGGGCCAGCCGCCAGGATGTCGAGTTGATTCACGCCCTCGACGCGCACCAGCGCCTCGCGCCAGCTCACTTCGCCGAGTAGAGCGTTCGACAGCCCCACTACACTTGGCAGGTTGAAACTGCGATGCACACTCGGGCGGCGGAGGTCGCCGTCAATCAGCAGCGTTTTCTTACCCTGTTCGGCGTGAGCGGTGGCCAGATTCGCCGCGGTCGTGGTCTTGCCCTCGCCAGGAGCAGCGCTCGTAACTAACAGCGACCGGTACCGATGGTCGAAATTCCCCAACAGGATCGAGTTTCGTAAAGTCCGTATGGACTCATGGAAGCCGCTCTGGTCCTGCTCCATGCCCTGCTTCAGGCGCGACGCGCCCACCGCTGCCCGGTTCTTCATCAACGGCAGGCTGCCGACGACTTCGGTACGCAGCGTGCGGGCCACCTGTTCCGGATCTCGAACGGTCTTGTCGAGAAGATCGCTCACCACCGCCGCGCCGGCCGCCACCAGGGCGGAAAACAGAAACGCCAGCAGGAGGTTGAACTTGAGATCTGGAAATACCGGCTTCAGCTCGGGCCGGGCCGAATCGGCGATGCGGATGGCGCTGTTCTGAAAGCCCGCGTTGATCCCGGCTTCCTTGATCTTACGGACCAATTCCTCATACAGCAGTTTGTCGGCATCGGCCTCGCGCTTCAACGCCTGGTATTCGAACGAACGCGCATTCACATGATCAAATTCCGCTTTGGCGTCCGCAACAGCCTGCTTAACGGCTTCCTCATGCCGTCCGCTCTCTTCGAATTCGATCGATACCCGCTGCACCACATCCTGAATCGCGTTCTCGATCGCCGAGTCCACCTCATGAACCTTGGCCTCTGCCTTCCGGTACTCCGGATGGTTCGCGCCGAAATGCGTCTTCACCTCGACGAAATGCTCGCGGGCGTCGTTGCGATGTTCCACCAGCCGGCGCAATCCGTCGCCCTGCGCGGCTGCCAGAGCAGCCTCGATCGAACCCGATTTCACGGACTCGTAAGCGGCCTGCTTCTTCAGGCGGTCGCCTTGGGCGTTCGTGTATTCGGTATTGAGCTGCAACAGGCGCGCCGACAGAATATTGGTCTTCTCCTCGGGATTGATGACGTTCAACTCGCGCTCAAAGCCGAGCAGCGCCTGGCTGGACCGTTCCATCTTGGCGCGCAGTTCTTCGTTTTGCTTCTCCATGAACGTCGCCAGGGACGCCGAGCTGCGAATGCGGATGTTATAGGTATGCTCCAGATAAGACTGGGCGATGGCGTTGGCCGCATCGGCCGCCAGTTGCGGATCGTCGGAGCGGTAGCTGATCAGCAGCAGATAGGTATTGGGAGGCCGCGTGACCTTCAGGCGTTTAAGCGTCACTGGAGCGTCGGCGGCGCGCGCGTCCGCCGATCCGGCATCCGGTTGATGCTCCCGTTCCCGCAGCTTGAAGCGTCGATCCACCGGCCTCAATACCGAGTCCGACTGCACCAGCTTGATTTGCGTTGCCAGATACTGGTCGGAATCGTTCAACGACGTCCGCGCCGCATCCTGCCCCACCACGCCCGAGGGAGTCTGGCGATCGACATCTACCGTCGCCGTCGATTCGTAAATCGGCGTCAAGCGCGCGGAAACGATCAGCGTTCCGATCATCGAGGCGGCGATGAATCCGCCGATGCGCCAGCGATAGCGCCTCAGAATCCATAAATATTGCGATAAAGGGAGCTTGCCTTCTTCCGGCTCCCGCTCTGCCGCGCTGTAGACGGACGGCGCGTACGATGGTACGCGTCCCATTTCGACCAACATCGGCAGCCTTTCCTGGTCCTGCATCGAATCTCCTTAAAAAACCATTGCGAATTAGGGGTGACTGTAAATGAGAATTCCCGAGGCCGTCGACGACATGAATCCCACCGCGCGGTCAATGGTGGTCATCGTTAACCGCGCACCCCTGTTATCGGGGATATACAAAATGTCGTTGGCGGACAGAGGCGCGTCGGGCAGCTTACGGTCCAGGATTTTTCTAAGGTCGACAGCAACCTCCTGGGGTTGCCCGGCGGACGCATCGTTATGCCGGTAGATGAAGGCTTGCCTGTTTGCATAAGGAGCCAGCCCTTCCGCCATCGCCAGTGCCTTCAAAATCGTCAGTCCAAAGCCGTCCTCGATCTTGTACGCGCCTGGATGTTTTACATTTCCCACCACGAACACACGCCCCACTGGGGGCACACGCACTTCCTCTCCGCCCTCGAGCGACACGTTCATGGACGGATCCGCCGCGTCGATCAGCCCTTTCAAGGGAATCCGCTCCACGCGCGCTTCGCCTCCCGGAGCCCGCGCCGGACGGGTCACCACAATCTCCGTGCCCGCGTCGGGGGAAAGCCCTTGGGCGCGGGTCAGCGCCTCCAATAGCGTTGTCTTCCCCAGGGCCTGAAAGGTCACCGGAAGCTTCACCGCACCGGCGACGCTGATGGGACGGCTATGATACTCCGCGATCGTCACCGTCACCACCGGATCCACCAGGATTTCCGCGGCGCTCAGCGCGGCCGCGATCTTCTCCTCTAAATCCGAGGGCATTAGCCCCTTGGCCTCCACCTTCGCCTTCAGCATGGGCAGCCGGATAAATCCCTCAGCACTTACCCGCACCGTTCTCGTTAACTCCGGCGCGCCGTATACCGAAATGGAAAGCAGATCGTTCGGCCCGATTCTCTGCGCCGGGAGATTGCCCAGCAATGAAGGTTCCGATGCCGCCGTCTGCGCCTCCTGGGCTGACGCCAGGCCGGCAAACAGGACAAGAGAAGAGAGAATTTTGTGATTCATCGGCACTCGCAAAGTTGTGCCGGGGGGGATGAATTTGTCTCAGGCCGATCGGGGATTTTCTGGCGGGATTAGCGCCAAATCCGATACCACTTTCGGGACGAGGATGTAATCGAATCTCGAAATGGTTGCAGGGTTTCCCCGATGAGGGCAGCTTGGGGGTTCGTAACGCAGAGTGCCTCGGCGAGTTCCTCTCCGTAGTGCTTCTTGACCCAGGCATATGCCTGGTCGAGCCTGGGCGGGCGATGCTCGCAATCGTGCGCGTCGCTGGCGACAAAATGCACTAGGCGGCGGTCCAATAAGAGGCGTGAAAATTCTTCCACCCGCTTGCCGAAGCCTCCCAGCAGGCTCTGCGCGGTCACCTGGACGCGTGCTCCGGATTCCACCCATTGGGCGATGTTGCCGATCCGCTGGCGCAGCAGGCGGTTGCGCTCCGGGTGCGTGATCACAGGCGTCATGCCGGCCTCTTGCAGCCGCTCGAAAATCTCCCCGGTGTTGTTAAAAATCAGCAGATCGGAGAACTCCACCAATAGGTAGCGGCCATGATTGATGGTGTACTTGGCCGGATGCGCGACGGCGTCCTGAATATTATCGAAGGTGAGATGAAAATCGCAGCCGCGGTGCAAGCGCAGCGAACTGCCTGAGGTTTCGGCGATCTCGGCCAGCCGCTCATCGATCAATTCCGGATTGAAACGGTACTGGGGGTTGGCATGCGGCGTCGCCACCAGATCGGTGGTGCCGTGTTCGGCCGCCATGCGGACCATGGCGAGCGAATCGTCGATCGTCTTCGCGCCGTCATCCAGGCCGTACAGCACGTGACTGTGAATGTCGATCACGCTACGATTCTATCCGCTTCAACCACCGATGGAATACATCGGCCGCGGCGGCGCGACGAACCGTGCGGTATTGATCTCATGGCCGATCCATTTTCCGCGCACGCACTGCGCGACGGCAGAGGCGATCTCCTCATCCGGAGCATTGCGGCGGATCAGCTCGCGCACGTCGGATTCCTCCACCGCGAACAGGCAGTAGCGCAGGTGCCCATCGGCGGTGATCCGCAAGCGGTTGCAGTTCAGGCAGAAGGGCCTGCTCACGCTGGCGATAAAACCCACGCCCCCGATGCCGTCGGCGAACCGGTATTCGGTGGCGGGCGCGCGCGGGTCGCGGTCCGGCACCACCTCCAGCGGACCGATCTCGCGTTCCAGCATGGCGATCATTTCATCGGCCGTCAGCACGCGGGCGCGATCCCAGATGCCCTGCGCGTCCAGCGGCATAAACTCGATGTA
>JBBIVT010000031.1:37192-42649 GCA_037439565.1 Acidobacteriota bacterium
CGGATTAACGTGGAGAGATTTTTCCGCAGCAGCGGCTCGCCGCCGGTGACGCGCAGTTTTCTCACACCCATTTTCGCGGCAATCGCGACGAAACGCTCGATTTCCTCGAACGTCAGCAGTTTTTCCCGAGCCTCGAACTTCACCGGCGTCTCCGGCATGCAGTAGAAGCAGCGGATGTTGCAGCGGTCTGTCACGCTGATGCGCAGACTGTCGTGCAAGCGCCCGAAGGTGTCGATAAGGGGGTTCACTCTTTGGCGGAATCCAGCTGCTTCCATTCTATCCCGCGTTGCGGTTAAACATGATATCGTCTTGGGTAGCTCACAACGTGCTGCGAGCGAATCGTTTATAGAAGGAGTCTACGTTATGGCCTCTGTGATGTCGTCACCCGCGGATAACAAGGTGCGTATTTCCGCGACCAAGCTTCTGATTAATAACCGTTGGGTCAACGCCGCATCGGGCAAGACCTTCGGCACCATCAACCCATCCACGGGCGAGGAGATCTGCCAGATCGCCGAAGCCGACCAGGCAGACGTCGAATTGGCCGTCAAGGCGGCACGCGCGGCATTCGAAACCGGGGCATGGCGCAAAATGGCCGCCTCCGAGCGCGGACGCCTGATGTACAAGCTGGCGGACCTAATGGAGAAAAACGCCGACGAACTGGCCCGCCTGGAGGCGCTCGACAACGGCAAGCCGTTCGCCATCGCCAAGGCCGTCGACGTCGCCGCTTCGGTGGATTGTATCCGCTACTTCGCCGGCTGGTCCGACAAAATTCATGGCAAGACCGTTCCCATCAACGGCGATTATTTCTGCTACACGCGCCATGAGGCCGTGGGCGTCGTGGGGCAAATCATCCCCTGGAATTTCCCGCTGCTGATGCTGGCCTGGAAGATCGGACCCGCGCTCGCCACCGGGAATACCATCGTTATGAAGCCCGCCGAGCAGACGCCTCTCTCCGCGCTGCGCATGGGCGAACTCATCGTCGAAGCCGGATTCCCCGAAGGCGTCGTGAACGTGCTGCCGGGCTACGGGCCGACCGCCGGAGCGGCCATCGCCAATCACATGGACGTCGATAAGGTGGCTTTCACCGGCTCCACTGAGGTCGGCCATCTGATCATGGAAGCGGCGGCCAAGAGCAATCTGAAGCGCGTCACCCTGGAGCTGGGCGGCAAGAGCCCCAACATCATCTTCGCCGACACCGACATCGACGAAGCGGTGGAGGGCGCGCACTTCGGCCTCTTCTTTAATCACGGCCAGTGCTGCTGCGCCGGCTCGCGCGTCTTCGTCGAGGAGAAAATCTACGATCAGTTCGTGGAAAAATCCGGCGTCCGCGCCAGGAACCGCGCCGTCGGCGATCCGTTCGACCCCAAGACCGAGCAGGGTCCGCAGGTGGACAACGCGCAGTTCGACAAGGTGATGGGCTACATCGATTCCGGGCGCGCCCAAGGCGCCAAGCTGGTTTGCGGCGGCGGCCGCGTCGGCGAGAAGGGCTATTTCATTCAGCCGACCGTCTTCGCCGACGTGCAGGATGACATGAAGATCGCCAAGGAAGAGATTTTTGGACCCGTGATGAGCATCATCCCGTTCAAAAGCGCCGAGGAAGTGGTGGCCCGCGCCAATCGCACCGAATACGGCCTGGCCGCCGCAGTCTGGACCAAGGATGTGCGCAAGGCCCACGCCATCGCCGATAGCGTCCGCGCCGGCACGGTGTGGGTGAACTGCTACAACGTGCTCGATTCGCGCTCGCCGTTTGGAGGCTTCAAGCAATCCGGCATCGGCCGCGAGTTGGGCGAGTACGGCCTGCAGCAGTACACCGAAGTAAAGTCCGTGATCATGGCGCGTTAGGCGCCCCGAGCCAAGGGGGCGGTTCCTTCCGTCCCCTCGCTTCCTTTTCTTTATGAACCTCACAGGCCGCCCCGCCCGAATCGCTTTGGCCGTGGTGGCGCCGCTGGTTCTGGCAAAACTCCTCGTTCATCTTTACGCCGGCCGGCACTACGGCTATTTTGTCGACGAGTTGTACTACATCGCCTGCAGCAAGCATCTCGCTTGGGGCTACGTCGACCAGCCTCCCCTGGTCGCTCTGATCGCCTGGGCCGTGCGCGCCATCCTCGGCGATTCCCTGCCCGCCATCCGGCTTCTCCCTGCACTGGCCGGCGCAGGCGAGGTCGCGCTGGCCGCGCTTCTCGCCCGGGAATTCGGAGGAAAGGCTTTCGCGCAAGGTCTCGCGGCGCTGTGCGTCCTCGTCGCGCCGGGCGTGCTCGCCGTGGACGGTTTTCTTTCCATGAACGCCTTCGAGCCCCTATTCTGGATGGGCTGCGCCTGGCTCCTGGCGCGTATCGTGAAAACGGGTGACCAGAAACTGTGGATCTGGTTCGGAGTCCTGGCCGGGCTCGGTCTGGAGAATAAGCACTCCATGCTGATCTTTGGCGCGGGCCTGGTCGTGGGCGTCATGCTGACACCGGAGCGCCGAGCGTTCTCGAACAAGTGGTTCTGGCTGGCCGCCGCGTTGGTGTTTCTGATCTTTCTCCCCAATCTGATCTGGAACATCCAACACCACTTCCCGTTCCTCGAACTGCAAGCCAATATCCATCGCAGCGGCCGCGACGTCCAGCTCGGCCTGCTGACTTTCTTCGGGCAGGAGACATTTGCCACGAATCCGTTGACGCTGCCCGTCTGGCTGGCCGGACTCCGTTTCTTTTTCGGACCGGGAAAGCGGTTCCGCGCGCTCGGCGTCGCCTGGGTCTTCACGGCGGCCGTCATCCTCGCGCTAAGCCCGCGGGTGTACTACCTGTTCCCCGCGTTTCCGGCCCTGTGCGCTGGCGGAGGAGTCGTATGGGAACTCTGGCTCGGCCGCTTCGCCCGGCCCTGGAGGCTCGCCGGTCCGGTGTTGATCGCGGTGAGCGGCGCGATCCTCGCTCCGTTGGCCCTCCCCTTGCTTCCGCCCGAAACCTACATCCGTTATACCCAGGCGCTGCACCTTGCTCCGGCGCCGATTGAGACGCACCGACTCGGGTCTCTGCCGCAGATCTTCGCCGACCAGTTCGGCTGGGAAGAAATGGCGGCCGAAGTCGCCCGCGTGTATCTCAGTCTGCCGGCGGACGTCCGACCGGAGACCGCAATTTTCGGCCAGAATTACGGCGAGGCCGGCGCCATCGATTTCTTCGGCCCGAAATACGGCTTGCCGCCCGCTGTCAGCGGGCACCAAAGCTACTTTTTCTGGGGGCCGCGAAACTACACCGGCTCCAGCGTCATCGTGATGGACGGCGATCCCAAGGACCTGGCGCGCCAGTTCGCCAGCTGCGAGAAAGCCGGCCATGTCGAGCACCCGTATTCCATGCCGTACCGTCACTTCGACATTTACTACTGCCGCGGATTAATGCAGCCGCTGAAGGACGTCTGGCCTCTGCTGAAGAACTGGGACTAGAACCTGATCTCATCCCCGGGCATCAACACCAGTCCCAGAATATCGTTCCCTTCAAACTTCACCGGGATATACTTCCCACGGTACAGCCGCCGCACCGAAGCGATTTTGGGTAGCGTACGGGTGCGGCTCTTTGGATCGGTCAGAACCTCGCCGACGCTTCCGCCCACACGCGAAAACGTGGCGACGCTGTTGACCTTCACGTAGAACCCCGCGTTCATCCCCACGCTCGGCCCGATCATTTCGCAGAAAATTCCGGCTTCCGGTTTGGCGCAGTAGCCTTCCGGGTCGTCCAGAAATTTCGCCGTCGCGGCGGCCAGCGCTGGATGCTGATCCGCGCCCAGAATCGTCGCGCGAAAGTTGTGCGCCGACGCGCCAGTCCAGTAGAGATATCGATAATAGCCGGGCGATACGGGAGCTTCGAAGGCCTTCCCTGCTCCGGATACTTGCGCGATCCGCACAAGATCGCCGCTCGCCACCTTCGACGCCGCGTAGAGGGAAATGTCGAAGCCGCCCTCCGCCGGACTCGTCACGCTCAGCACCGATCCGTCGATCAGATCAATGAATCCAGTCTGCGTATAGGTGCCGAAACGAAGGTACGTGGCGATCTGCGGCGGAAACACGAACATCTCCGTCATTCGCAGCCGCAAGCGCGCGCTTTCCTCCACCCGCAGGCATCCCGCGTCCTGGCGGGCGGCGATGGCGTTGCGAAATTTCTCAATATCGGCCAGCGAATCGGCGTACATCCGAGGGCCGGTTTCCTGAATCGCAGCCGTTGCATTCGGCTGGGGCGGTTGCTCCGCAGCAGGCGCGAAATATTCCTCCGCCTTGGCAGCCACCACTGCGGTATTCCCACGCCAGGTGAGCGAAAACGGCCCGCTCGCCACATCGCACCCCGAGGCCTCCGCCGGATGCTTGCGCGCGTTCTTGATCTCCGGCTTCGCTGGCGGAGGCGTCAGAATCTGCGTCCTGCCCTGCTTCGCGAGTGTGTATACCCGGTGATGGCAGCCGGCCAGAAGGCAGATCGACAGGGCAAAAATCCAGCGCATATCAGCTCTTCAGCATTTCGCGGACCGCTTCCGCATTGGCATTGGCAATTCCGGCCGCCACCTGCTCCGCACGCTCGTCGAACTCAAACGCCGGAGCGGCGTGATGCACCAGCCCCCAAGCCAGCGCGTCCGGGGTGGAAAACACACGCCCGCTCAGCGCCAACTCCAGAGCCCGCCGCTCGCCGATGGCGCGCGCGACCGCTTCATGAATGGCGCGATGCCACGCGCCCTCGCGAATCCCGGTGAGCCCGAAGCTGGTTCCCTGGGCGGCCACCACTACGTGGGCGTTCGCCGCCAGCGCCAACCCGCCGCCCAGCGCGACGCCCTGCACCGCGGCGATCAGCGGCTTGGCGATCCTGCGGCCGATGGACAGCAGTTCCTCATCCGGCTCGCATCCGGCGCAGAATACCGGGCCGTCCGCTTCCAGCAAAATCGCGCCTGCGCCCGCATCGGACGCGGCTTCGCGCAACGCGCGCAACAGCGCCAGACAGCCCTCCCGATCGAGCACGTTGCGCGTCTCCGGCGACGACAGCGCGATGCGAGCGAGCCGCCCCTCCTGCTCCACGCGCAGCTTCATCACAGTGTTTCCAGCGCCAGATGCTCGCGCGATCCGGCCGCTGCTTCAAAGGCGAACTGCAGCACGCGGCGCGTTTCCAGCGGATCGATGATCGCGTCCACATGCCCCCTCGCCGCCGCGAACTTCGCGTCCAGCCACTGCTCATAATCGGCCCGCGTCTGCGCGATGCGAGCTTCCAGGTCCGCCGGAACCGGCTCGCCCGACTCCTTCAGCTTCGCCAGTTCCGGCCCGTGCACCGCCTGCACCGCCGCGTCGCCCTCCATCACGCCGATGCGCGCCGTGGGCCAGGCGAAGGTGAAGTGCGGATCGAAGCCCTGTCCGGCCATGGCGTAATAGCCCGCGCCGCTGGCATGATTCAGCGTCAGAATGATTTTCGGCACCGTGGCGCAGGCCATCGATTCCACCATCTCCGC
>JBBIVT010000032.1:0-9013 GCA_037439565.1 Acidobacteriota bacterium
CGGACGCGGTCGTAGTGGCTTTTGCCCGATTCGTCGCGCTCGCCGAACACCACTTCGGGCGCGGGTTGATCCGAGCCTCCGTCATAGCGCGAAAGGCCTGTTTCCGGGGTGAGATGAGGCTCGGTGGTCCAGTAGCGGTAATATTTCTCCAGCTCCGGAAGGCTCGCGCGCAGCCATGGAACGTCGCCGGTGGTGCGATAGACATCCAGCACCATGCGGGTGAGGAATGGCGGCTGCGACCGCGTCAGATAGTACGTCCGGTTCGCGTTCAGCACCTTGCCATAATGCCGGACTTCATAGAGGAAGTTGTCGGTCATCGACTTGGCCAGCGCGGGCTGGCCGTCGCGCAGCAGGCCGAGCAGGATGAAGTAGCTATCCCAGCCGTACATTTCATTGAAGCGGCCACCGGGGACGACGTAGGGCTCGGGCAGATACAGCAGACCGGATTCCTGGGTTGCGGCGCTGCCCAGTTTGCGCACAGTCACGTTCAATTCGCGCGCGATTTTATCCGCGTCTTCGTCCGCGGCCACCCACACAGTGACCGGGCCTTTCTGCGCGACTTTGGAATCCACGGCGGAATCGGCCAGCGATTTGTTCGAGCGCGTCAGCGTCTGCCAGCTATCGTGAATGTAGGCGCGAATCCCGGCCAGAGGCTCGCAATCCTGCGCCTGGGAAACCGCGCAAAAAGCGATCAAAAGCGGAAGGCGTTTCATGCTTCGGAGTGCTCGTATGGGATCGCCCAAGATTTGGCTGCCTTGAACATACTACATTGTGCAGGTTGTCTTGACAACTACCGGATCGCTTTCAGGGGCCAGACATCGGCGCTGAGGAGTTTTGCCCGGCTTTCGCCCTCGGAAAAAAAGCTGAGGCGCGCCGGATCGCCGGCAAAGATCAGGTTGGTGAGGACGATATGCCCATCGGGAGTGAACACCTCCAGGGAATCGCCGTCGATGAGGATCTGAAGGGCGACCGGCCCATTGATCGCGAAAGGCGCGGAGGTACGCCCCGGGAAATCCTTGCTGAAACCGGTCTCGCCCGAATGCGTCCGGTCGACAAACAGCTCCTTGTGGAGCCGGTCATAACCGACCATCGTGTAAGCCCCGTTCGCGCCATAGATCTTCCACCCGGACCGGTTCGCGCCGCCAGGGTCGAACGATGCCTCGATCCAAAAGCTCCGGCCCTTCAGAGGAGCGCCCTCGGGCAGACGCACTCCGCGCACGGAGTCGAGGGAAACGGGCTTCTGCGCCAGACGGATGCCCTCCGGGAACGTCTTGAGGCTCAACTCGCGAGGGATGGTCATTTGGCCTCGCCAGGGTTGCGTGGGCAGTTTGCCCGCGTACTGCCAGTTGTTCATCCAGGCGAGCAGGGTGGGCTTTGGCGCATTGTTGAAGGTCAACCCGCAATAGCAATCTTTGCCATAGTCGTCCCATAGCGTAAGGCCGGCAGGGTTGTCGTTCATGAAGCGCGTGCCGTCGAAGCGGCCGACGAAATACTGTTCCCCGGAGCCTCCCTGCAGGCCGCCCGGGTTGAGGCCCACTTTCAGCACCCAGCGGGTGTTGTTTGGGTCGCCGTCCACGGGAAGTTGGATCAGGTCGGGGCATTCCCACTGGCCTCCGGTCGCGCCGGCTGGCCCGAACTCGCTCACGCGCGTCCAGTGTTTCAGATCGGCGGAGGCGTAGAACGCGATCTTATGATCGTTGGGCAGTGAAACGGCCATGATCCAGCGCTTCGACGCCTCCGACCAGAGGACGTTGGGATCGCGAAAGTCGGCCATGTTCAAATTGAGGACGGGATTGCCCGCGTACTTGGTCCAGGTGCGTCCGCGGTCGTTGCTATAGGCGATGTTCTGCGTCTGGAGTTTCTCCTGATGCCCGGTGTAGATCGCCACCATGCAGGGTTTTCCTCCGGCGCAGAAGCCGCTCGAATTAGCGCGGTCCACGACGACGCTTCCGGTGAAAATCATGATGCCGTTTTCTTCCGGCAGCGCGACGGGAAGCTCCGTCCAGTGCAGCAGGTCGGTGCTGACGGCGTGCCCCCAACTCATGTGGCCCCATTGGTCTCCGAAAGGGTTGTACTGGAAGAACAGATGGTACTCGCCCTCGAAGTAGACCAGGCCGTTGGGATCGTTGGTCCAATTCTTCTGCGGCGAAAAGTGGAGCAGCGGGCGGTACGGCTCCTGCGCGAGCGCGCACGCGCACAGCGTCAATGCGGCCAGGGCTTTCAATGCGCGGCCATCCTTCCTTCCATGTCCTCCAGGGTGACGCCGCTGGTTTCCGGATACACCAGCAGCACCACGAAAAACTGAACCACCATCATGGCCGCGAAAAAGGCGAACGGAATCGACTTCGATCGCGCCGCCAGGATGGGAAACGCATAGGAGATCATGGCGTTCATGGCCCAGTGCGTGAAGCTGCCCAGGCTTTGGCCCCGGGCGCGCACGCGGGTCGGGAAAACCTCGCTCAGATACACCCAGATCACCGCGCCCTGGGAGAACGCGAAAAAGGCGATGAATCCCACCAGCAGCCAGACCAACAGGTTTTCATGCGATCCGGAGGCGAAGACGGCGGCCACGCCACCCAGACACGCGCCCGTGCCGAGCGCACCCACCAGAAGCAGCTTCTTGCGGCCCAGCTTGTCGATGATGGACATCGCGATCACGGTGAACAGCAGGTTGGTTGCGCCGATGGTGACGGCCTGCAGGTCGCCCGATACCTTGGTGAATCCGGCCTTGGCGAAGATGTCGTTCAGGTAATACAGAATTGCGTTGATGCCGGAGAGCTGATTGAACATGCCGATGGAGATCGCCAGGAAAATCGGCAGGCGGTATTTCATGCGGAACAGAGGCTCCGCGCCGTGATGGCGGTCCAGATGCACGGACGCGATCATCTGCTTCAGTTCGGCGTCGATGTTTTCCTCGCCGATCTCGACCAGCACTTTTCTGGCCTCCTCGGGGCGGTCCTGCGAAGCCAGCCAGCGCGGGCTGCGCGGGATGACGAACAGCATTCCCAGGAACAGCAGGGCGGGGAAGGCCGACACGCCGAGCTTCCATCGCCACTCCGTCTCCTCGAGTCCGGCCAGGCCGATCAGGTAGTTGGAGAGATACGCGAGCAGGATACCCGCGACGATGTTGAATTGGAAAAACGACACCAGGCGGCCGCGCCATTTGGCGGGCGCGATCTCGGCAATATACATCGGGCCGAGCACGGAGGATCCGCCGATTCCCAAGCCGCCAACGAAGCGGAAAAACACCAGGGCATTCCAGTCCCAGGCGAGCGCGCATCCGGCGGCGGAGACGAAATACAACACCGCCATGGCGCGCAAGCTATCGCGCCGCCCGAGTTTCTCGCCGGGGATGCTGGCGAGCATCGCGCCAAGGATCGTCCCCCAGAGCGCGCTGGCGACCGTCAAGCCCAGTCCGCTGGCGGAGAGCGCGTAGGTCTTCGTGAGCGCGCCGGTTATGCCGGAGATGACGGCGGTATCGAAACCGAAGAGCAGCCCGCCGAGCGCGGCGACGATGGTGCTCCTCACAAGGAGGTTAGAAAGGGTCATGGGCGGTCGCCCATGAATTATATCAGCCGTTGGAGCCGCACGACTTTCGGACGACTAACGTGCATTGGAGCTGAATGTCGCGCGCCGGCAAGTCCGGATGCTTCAGGCGGCTGAGCATGGCGAGTATGGCCATTTCCCCGAGTTCCTGGCAGGGCTGCCGAAGCGACGTCAGAGGGACGCGGAGCAGACTGGAGTAGCGTACATCGTCAAAACCGGTTATTTTCACGTGTGCAGGCACGTCGAAGCCAAGAGCTTCCAGCGATTGCATCAGGCTCGCGGCTGTGGCATCGTTGGCGCACACAAACCCATCGGGCTGCCGCCGCTCCATCAACTGCCGGACGAAAACCCGGTCCGATGGCTCCCCTTCGATCATTTCCGGGGGATTTAAGCCGACCGCCCGCATGGCTTCGGCGAAGCCGACATAACGCAGATTCACGGTGGGGGCTGAGTTTGGACGGGCGAGAAAGAGCAAGCGGGAAGCGCCACGGCTCAGCAGATGCCCGGTCACCTGATAACCTCCGCGCCGGTTGTCGATGCATACGACATCGAATCGCGATCGCTTGGGCCAAACGTCGATGCAGCGGTCCAAGAGCACGACGGCGATTCCAGCCGCGCTGAGGCGTTCGGCGATGGAATGATTCACCGCATCCTTGTTCTTAAAGCCTTCGAGCGGGGCGAAAAACACACCGGAGACGCGGCGCGCAATATAGTCGTCGCAAAGCTGGTGGGCGAGAAACTGTTTATCCTCGTCGCTCGCGTGGGTGGAATGGCCCCACAGGAGCGCGTGGCCGCCGGTCCGTCCGGCTTTCGCCATGCCCTGGCACATCGGTTCAAAAATCTCGGTTTCCCCCAGCCCCGGGATCAGGAGGCCGAAGAGATGGCCGTTGAGTTCTTTGGGAGCCTGAACGTAAGTTCCGGAGCCGGCGCGCCGTTCCACCAGACCTTCCAGCTGCAACTCCTTCAACGCCCGCTGCACTGTCAAACGGGATACGCCAAAGCGGTCGGCCAGCTCAGTTTCGCTCGGCAGACGGTCCCCAACCTTTACGCGCCCAACGGCGATGCAGCGCCGCAGTTCGACGACAATCTGTTGATATTTCGGGAGATCGCCGTTCGCGCGCGTGTCGGGCATAGGCTCGGGAGTAATCACTTCTGATTAGTGTGCCATAAGAGCTACAACCTGACAAGACAAGTTTTGGTTAAGAAAGCCTATTCGCCTCGGCCTTCCCGGAGGGTGAGGATCTGATTCGCCTTTACCGCGCGATAGGACTCCTGAAGCCCGCTGGGCCAGAGGATCTCGACGTCGGCCGTTTCCGCCGCTCCAAGGCCGAAGTGAAGGCGCAAGTCATTCTGGGAGTAGAAGCTAGACTGGCTGATGACGTCCTGGCGCTGCCGCCTCCCGCCGGCCGAGACGTAAACCTTTGCGCCGATGGCCGTGCGGTTCGATTTGGTGCCGACGAGCTTCAGTTTCAACCAGTGGTTGCGGTTCGGCGTCTGGTTGCGGAGCAGGGAGGGCGGTTCGCCCATATTCATGATCGCGACGTCGACCATGCCGTCGTTATCGAAATCGCCGAATGCGCAGCCGCGGCTGGAGTGCGGATCGGTGATGCCCGCGCCGCAGACCTTGCTCACGTCGGCGAACTCGCCGTTGCCGAGGTTCCGCAGCAGAATTCGCGGATTTTTATAGGTGTACTCCTTGAAGTACTGCTCCACCTCGGGATACACGCTGCCGTTGACAAACAGCAGGTCGAGGAATCCGTCGTTATCGAAGTCGGCAAACCCCGCGCCCCAGCCGACATAGTGGGTAAAACCTCCGAATCCTCCACGGGCGGTCTTGTCGGCGAAGCGGCCCTTGCCTTCGTTGCTGTAGAGGATCGGCGTGTCGTCCATGAAATGGGTCTTAAAGATGTCCAGGCGTCCGGAGTTGCGGAAATCGCCGATGGCCAGGCCCATGCCGGCCTGCTCGCGTCCGTCTTCGTTATAGGCGACGCCGGATTCGAGGGCGATGTCGGTGAACGTCAGGTCGTGATTGTTTTTATAGAAAATACTGGGCGTGGAATCGCAGGCGACGTAAATATCCGGCCAGCCGTCGTCGTCGAAGTCGGCGGCCACGGCGGTCATGGCGTAGCGATGGTCCACCTTGGCGATGCCCGAACTCTCGGAAATGTCGGTGAACGTGCCGTCGCCGTTGTTACGGTAGAGAAAATTGCGCCCGGTGGGCAGGCCGCGAGGGCCGCAGTTCACCGGAATCCCCTTCCAGTTGCAGAATTCGCCCGCGCCGGGCAGCGGAACCTTTTTCAAATCGAAGTCGAGATAAGTGCTGACGAACAAATCCAGGAAACCGTCGCGATTGAAGTCGGCGAAGGTGCATCCCGCGCCCCACACCGTGGTGGGATGCAGCAACCCGGCCTGCTTCGTCACGTCGGTGAACGTTCCGTTGCCGTTGTTGCGATAAAGGATGTTCTGGCCCCAGCAACTGATGAACAGGTCGTCATAGCCGTCGTTGTTATAGTCGCCGATACAGACGCCGGAGGCCCAGACAACGCGTTCGAGCCCGGCCTTTTTCGTGACGTCGGTGAACGTGCCGTCGCGATTATTTTTATACAGGCGATTCGTCAGGCCGGCGGTGTTGCCGTCCAGTCGCGATCCGCCGGGCACGAACAGGTCGATCCAGCCGTCGTTGTCGTAATCGAAAAACGCGATCCCGCAGCCGTTGGTTTCAATGATGTGCGTCTTGCGGCTGGGATTCCCATAGACAATGGGCGCGGTGATGCCGGCCTTTGCGGCGACATCGGTGAACAGAAACGGCCCCTCCTCCGCGGCTCTGAGAGGGCGGGCCAGGAGGCCGGCCCCTGCCAGGCCGGCAAGAAAATCGCGGCGTTTCAACGGAGTCCCTTTCCTTCCACAACCGTATAGATGCGATTGGCCGCCAAACCGGGCAGTTTTTCCACTTGGCCACTGGGCCAATGGATCTCGATGTCCGCGGTTTCCGCTTTTCCCAAGCCGAAATGCACGCGCAGATCGTTCTGCGAAATATAGCTGCCGCCGCTGCGCACCTCGTCCATCTGCCGGCGCTTGCCAGTGACACAGTAGAGGCGCGTCCCGATCGCCGAGCGGTTCGACTTCGTGCCGATGCACTTGATCTTGATCCACGTATTGCCGTTCGTCGAATCGCAGCGCAGCAGTTGCGGAACCTGGTTGACGCAGTTCACCACCACGTCCAGGTCGCCGTCGTTATCGAAATCGCCGCTGGCGCAGCCGCGCCCGGCGACTTTTTCCAGGATTCCGGGTCCGGCGTTCAGCGATACGTCGAGAAAGCGTCCATTCCCGAGGTTGCGATAGAGCACCTTGCGCTGCGAGTAGCCGTATTCGATGGCCGTTTCGGCCACTTCGGGATACACGTGGCCGTTGGTGAGCAGAATGTCCGGCCAACTGTCGTTGTCGTAATCGAGAAACAGCGCGCCCCAGCCGAGAAACCGCGTGTTGCGGCCGAGTCCGGCGGCGAATGTGGTGTCCTCAAAAAAGAGATTCCCCTGGTTGTGATAGAGGCTTGAGGTATCTCCGGCGAAATTTGTTTTCACGATGTCGAGCAGGCCGTCTCCATCGTAATCCGCGGCGGAGACGCCCATACCCGCTTGCGATTTCCCGTCGGCCGAATAGGCCACGCCCGCCTCGATGGCGATGTCGGTGAAGGTGCCGTCCTTATTATTGCGATAGAGCGCGGAGGAAGTGGAATCGTTGGCGACGTAGATATCGGGCCAGCCGTCGTTGTTGAAGTCCGCGATCAGAACCCCCAGCGCGTACGTCCCGGGCGTTTTCCAGATACCCGACTGTTCACTGACGTCGATGAAATTCCCCTTGCCGTCGTTGTGCAGGAGGATATTTTTGCCGCCGTCGAGCCCGGGAGGTCCGCAGGCGACCTTCAGATTCTTATACAGGCAGTGCCCGTCCTCGGGTTTCGAAACGGTCTTCGGGTCGAAGTCGATGTAGTTGCCGATGAAAATATCCAGCCATCCGTCGCGGTCGTAGTCGAGAAACGCGCAACCGGTGTTCCAGCGATTCAGTCCGGCGGGCGTCTTGCGGGTGGACTTGGCCAGGCCCGTCTTCTCCGACACGTCGGTGAACGTGCCATCGCCGTTGTTGCGATAGAGCACGCAATCGCCCCAATAGGTGACGAGAAGATCGTCCAGGCCGTCGTTGTCGTAATCGCCGACGCAGCAGCCCTGTCCCCAGCCGGTTCGAGCGAGGCCGGACTTCAGGGTCACATCGGTGAACGTGCCGTCGCGATTGTTTTTATAGAGGCGGCTTACCGGCGCGTCCTTCGCGCTCCAAGTGGTTTCAAAGCGCGTGCCATTGACGAAGAAAATGTCCAGCCAGCCGTCGTGATCGTAATCGTAAAAGGCCACGCCGCAGCCGGTGGTTTCGAGCAGAAACCGGTTGTTGGCCTCAGCGCCGAAAATCGTTTTGACGTGTAGCCCCGCCTGCTGCGCGATGTTGACAAACTGTGTGTCGCCGGCCGCGCCCGAAAGCAATTGTTCCAGGGTAAACACGGAAGCGGATGCGCTGATGGAGCGGATGAACCCCCGGCGGCTGAGTCTCAATGCTTTCCTTCCAGAGCCTTGCGCGCGCGCGCCAGATTGTCGCGGGCGGCTTCGTTCAAAGGACTCACGCTCAGCGCCTGTTCGAACGCCGTGACGGCGGAGGGCAAATCGCCCGCCGATGCGAGAGCCGCGCCCAAATTGGTGAAAAAGTCGGCATTATCCGGCTGAAGTTCCGCGGCGCGGCGAAAATGGGGCACGGCGCCGGCGAACCGGCCCAGGGATGCGAGTACGCGGCCGGCGAGCTCATGCGCATCGGCGTCGTCGCGGTTGGAGGAGAGATACGTCCCCAACTCGGCGAGCGCGCCTTCCTGATCGCCTGCGGCCAGCAGAGTCCGCGCCAGATTGTAGCGCGCGCTGGGATAGCCGGGGTCGTGTTCGAGCGCGACGCGGAACTGTTTGGCCGCTTCGTCGTAGCGCTCGAGGCCGAACAGCACGACGGCGAGATTATTCCTGGCCATCGCATCGGAGGGCCGGATCTGCGTGGCCTTGGTGAGATACGGGAGCGCTTCGTCCAGATGCCCGGTGGCCTGCAGCGCAGCGCCGAGATTAAAGTGCGCCACGAAATCCGCCGGATATTTTTCGATCCTGCGCCGCATCACCGCCTGCTGCAGAATCAGGCGGGGATCGTCGCCGCCGGCGGGAACTTGCGGCAGGAGTTGAAACCAGACGTGGCCCATCTCGTCCTCGGTGCGGTTGCCGGCCCGCACCAGTTTCGGCGGATGATTCGGATTCAGCGGATTGTCGCTGGAGTTGTCAAAAACCAACCGCGCGGTAATCACGCTGCCGGCGGGCAGGAATACGGGCTTGAGGTAGTTGTAGCTGGCCTGCCAGTTGATATCCCAGCGGGGAATCCGCAGCAGCGGAAC
>JBBIVT010000032.1:9113-16085 GCA_037439565.1 Acidobacteriota bacterium
CGGCGAGCCTGGCTTCCAGAAGAGAAAGTGCGAATCCGGATCGAATTCGCCAGTAACCTCGGTTTCCACGTCCATTCCGGCAAAGCCCACCTCGCCGTCCTGTCCGTCGCGGCGGCGCAGCAGACGGGACCGGTCCACGATGACGTTGGCGTGATGCACCACTTTCTTATTATTCGGGCGCAGTTCGAAGGCCCGGACGTATTTGGTTTCCTTCAGGTCGACTTGCATCACGAAATTCCGCCACACGTCGGTGCCTGAAGGCTGGAGGGTGTAACTCCTGCGCATCCGCACGATCAAGTCCGGCTGACCGAGGAACCATCCCTGGGTAAAGTGGGGCGCGGGCGGGAGATCAGCGGGATCGCCTTCGGCCATGCCTTGCTGCACCCATTTGGCGAACAGGGCAATCTGCTCGTCGCTCAGGCGCCAGGATCCCGAGAAGTCTCCGTAGCCTGCCTCGGGCATCCAGGGAGGCATGTAGCGTTTGGAGGTCAAATCCACAATCTGGCGCGCGTGCTTGCGGGCATCGCCGTAGGACAGCAGGGGGAATGGCGCGGCCTCCCCGGGGCGATGGCAGGGCGCGCAGCGGCGATAGACGATCGGCGCGATATTTTTGGCATAGGTGACCGTCTGCGCCCCCAGGGGCGCGCAGAGCAGCGCCAAGCTCAGTCCGGTACGGATCGCCATCGTCTCATTCGATCTTAATTTATAAACCCGCGCAAATAAAAAAGCCGGCGGAACCTTCGCTCCGCCGGCTTGTTGGATACTACTTCGAGGCGAACCTCAGAATCGGATGGTGCCAGAGAACTGCAGCGAGCGCATATAAGCGCCGCCGCCGAGTCCGGTGATCTGACCCGCGCTCGGACTCTGAACGTCGCCGTTCGGGGTTCCGAGGTTGGTGTGGTTGAAGGCGTTCCGGGCGTCGGTGCGGAGAATGAAGGAGGCCTTCTCCGTGACCCTGAAGGACTTGGAGAGCGACAGATCCTGCTGGATGAACTGCGGTCCAAACAGGGTGTTGATCGGGAAGTTGCCGAATGTGTTGGACGTCGGGAACAGGAAAGCGCCGCCGACTCCGCCCACGAACCACTGGTTGCGGTTGCCCTGGGCGCCGGCATAGGGATTGCCGCTGCCGATGTTCGGACGGTTGTTCGGTCCCTGGTTCGGCTGAATCCCGGAACCGTAGTTTTCCAGTGAGGGATTGAATGGGAAGCCGCTGTAGTACGTCATGATGCCGGCGATCTCCCAGCCGCCCAGAGCGTAATCGGCCATCTTGCTGATGCCGGATCCATACTTCATGCCGCGTCCAAACGGAATATCGTAAACCTGGGAGATGGTCCATTGCTGGCGAGGCAGCATGGCCGTGTAGCCCTGCCCGGCCGCGCGCTGGTACATGAAATAGTAGTTGGAGTCGTAACCCCAGCCGTCGCCGTACTGGCGCTGGTAGGTGTAGCTGCCCTGCAGCGTCCAACCCTGCATGGCGTTGATCTTGAAGGTGCTCTGGAACGAGTTGTAGTTCTCGTTGGAGCAGTTGCAATAATACGACAGATCGTTCGTCCAACCGAACTTGTTATAGTACGGGCGGTCGAGGTTGGTGTTGCTGACGCCGGGCACGAACATCGCTTCGTTCGGGTTGATGCTCTGGCCCGTCCCGATGAAACCGTGGCGGTTCAGATTGCCTACGTAGCCGGCCGTCACGGCGATCTTGCTCGTGAGCTGGCGCTGCGCCGTAAGGTTGTACTGATAGGTGGCCAGCGGCGTGAAGACCTGCGGGCGGAACTTCGGATTGATTCCGGACGGCAGGGGGAAGGTGCCGTTGGAGCCCACCGTAATCGGCAGCGGAGACGTGGGGCCCTGGGACAGGGTAAACACGTCGCTGAAGTTGTTGGCGGGCTGCAGGCTCTGGTTGGTCAGGACCGGCGGGTTCTGTGTCACGTTGTGGCCGAAATTCGAACCGAACGTACCCATATCGTAGCCGACGCCGAAGCCGCCGCGGACGACCGTCTTGGGATCCAACTGATAAGCAAAGCCGAGGCGCGGAGCAAAATCCTTATAGTTATTCTGCTGAATGCCGTTCATGGGAACGCCGCCCACGCCAAAGACGTACATCAAACCGTTGTTGAGGTTCAGTGTCGCGCCATTGCCGGCCGCATTGACGCTCTCCGGCGTCACGAATTCCCAGCGCAAGCCCAGGTTGAGGGTGAGCTTCGCGGTGGGACGCCATTCATCCTGCCCGTAAAAGAAGAAGCGGGGCTGGTGTTCCATGGCGTTCGTGCTGGTGCTGACGTAACGCTGGAAGTTCGTGACATCGCCTAACAGGAACGTCGCGAAGCCGATGCCCTGGGTGGGGTTCTGCCCTGCCTGGGGGACCGAACCGGTCAACCCGCCGTTGAAGGTCAATTCGCCCGCGCGGTGGCTGTCGGAAGGCACGCGCAGATTCGACGCGTAACGCATGTCCGCGCCGAGTTTGAAGGTGTGCTTGCCGATGGTCTTGCTCCAGTTATCGACGAATTGATACTGGGTTTCCGTCTGCGTCAAAGGGCAGTTGCACTGGTTGACGCCGAGCGCGTAACCCAACTGCATGGAGTCGTTCGGAGTGGTGATATTGAAGTACGGCAGACCGGAGGTGTAGGTCTTGTCCAGGTTCAGGCCGGGAATTCCGGCGGCCAGAGCGGGCTGGGTGCCGTACCCGTTCGGCACATCGAACACGTGGTAGCGCATCCAGCCGAAACGGAATTCGTTCACCGTCGTCGGGCTGAGAGTGCTGGTCCAGCCGATGGAGACGCTCTGCTGGTGGGATTGGGAATTTCCCGCGTAATTGCCGAAGGCCGGTCCGCCGGCCGTGCTGCCGAATGCGCCCGGCGCCTGCTCGGTGTAAGCCTGCGAGCTGTAGCGGCCGAAGAACGCGTTCTTCTGGTTGAAATAGTAGTCCTCGCGCGTGTCGAAATCGTTTCCGTGAATCGCCACCGCGCCGTTCACCGCGTAATTATTGACAAACGGAGCATTCGCGATCTGCTGGATGTTGGGAAGGGGGAAGTACTGCAGCAGCGCGTTCGCCTGAGGAGAGAGCTGGCTGGTGGGAATCGTATTGTTCGGATACGGAGTGCGGCCCACGCCCGTGGCGGCATTGCCGGTGGTGGGATCGTAGATCTGGTAAACGTTGGAATACTTCAGCCAATCGCTGAAGTTACCGGTGCGGTTGAGCGCATCGGGAACGCTGGTCACGACCGAGGCGCCCTGCGACTGCCGGTTCAACTGCATATCGCCAAAGAAGAACAACTTGTCCTTAATCAGCTTGCCGCCCACCGCTCCACCGAACTGATTCTGGCGATAGGTCGCGGCAGGCAGCCCGGTGAAGGGATTGGCCGCGAAGGTGGTGAATCCGGGAGTGTTCAACTGCAGGTACTCGAACGCGTCGCCATGCAACTGGTTGGTGCCGGACTTGGTGGAGTAGGAAGCGACGCCGCCGCCGACGTAGGAGAACTCAGCATCGAAGTTCTGGAGAGACTGCTTCACTTCGGAGACGGAGTCGATGGTCGGATTCACGACGATGATGCCGAGAATCGGGTCCTGATTGGTGGTTCCGTCCAGTTCGTAGCCCATGGCCGAGAACAACTGGCCGTTGACCACCATCTGCACGCTGCCTTGCGGGTTTTCGTCGGAGGCATGCTGCCAGCCGATCTTCGCCGTGCCCGGCTCGAGCAACTCCATCGACTGCAGGTTGCGGCCGATGTTCGGCAGTTCGTTGACTTCCTTCGCCGTGAACGTCTGCGCGACGTCGGCGCGGTCGGACTGCAGCAGCGGCGCCGCCGCGGTGACTTCCACCTGCGTGCTCACGTCGCCAACCTTCAGCGCCGCGTCAAAACGGGCGGCCTCATCCACGCGAACGTCCAAGTTGCTGGATACAACCTTTGAGAAGCCCGCGGCGGTAATCGTCACCTGGTAAGTATCCGGAATCAACTGGCCTTGACGGAAATTGCCCGCCGAGTCGGTGGTGACTTCGAACTTGGTGCCCTTGTTGAGGTCGGTGATGGTTACTTTCGCGTTGGCGACGACGGCTCCGGCCGGATCCGTCACAGTGCCAAAAATACTACCGAAGACCTGCTGCGCATAACTGACGGACGCGAGTGCAAACAGTGCGAGTGCGCTAACGACCAGGAGCATGCGGCAACGTTGCCTAATCATGACTATATCTCCCTTTTCCCCTTGAAGCTGACTTCATTCCATCCGGTTGAGATGAGCGAGATTATCTCTAACCGAAATCAATTAGCTGTCTTGCTGACTATATAACTAGTTACGGTCAGGTGTCAATACAAATTGATGAGGCATGCACCAGATTGTGACGGAGGATCGGTATTCCTTGCCATTAGTAGGTATAAATCATTGAATCTAAAGACTGTAAGTAATTGTCAAGAAGGGTTGCGGCGGACGCGCGGAGGTCACTTTTTTCGCCGCAGGGTCTCCGATTGCTCGGCTTCCTTGGCCCGCTTAATGCGCGCGCCTTCATCGAAGGCCTGCTTACTTCCCACTAGGTCGCCCTGCGTCCGGAGAATCTGGCCGATCATGTTAAACGGGCCGGGGTCATCCGGAAGCAGGCGGGCAGACTGGCGCAGTTCCTTGAGGGCTTCGTCGAGCTTGCCAGTCTGCTTGAGTACCGTACCAAGAAGGTAATGGGCCTGCCCGTACTGCGGACGCTCCGCTACCGCGGCACGCGTTTCGGTCATGGCGCCTTCGAAATCGCCCAACTGCCACAGGGTCATCGCCAGAGTGTAATGCGCCTCCGGCAGGTTCGCATCGAGCCGGATGGCCTCGAGCAACTCCTTTTGCGCGCCTTCCAGGTTGTCCTGTTGTTTGAGCGACAGGCCAAGGTTGTAGCGCGCGACGGCGGAGTCCGGCTTGATTTTCAGCGCCGCGCGGAACTGCTCCTCCGCCTTGCTGTATTCGCCGGTTTGCAAGTAGGCGAACCCGATGTTCACCATGGCGTCGACGTTGGCCGGGTCCAGTTCCAGGACCTTGTGGAACTGCTCCATGGCTTTTTCGGGCTCCCGCGTCTGGATCAGCGTGAAACCGTAGGCGTTGCGGGCTGCCAGATCGTTGGGGTTGAAATCCACGGCTTTGGCGTAGGCTTCGCGAGCTTCAGAGGCAGTGCCGCCCTGCTGCAGCGCCGCGCCGAGGGATCCCCAGGCCGAAGCGCTGGACGGGTTCAACTGCGTTGCGGCCTTCAGTTCCGCGATGGCTTCCTCGTAGTGCGAGACCTCATAAAAGGAGACGCCGAGCTTCAGCCGGTAGTCGAAGACCGCGGGAGCCAGCCTGGCGGCTTCCTGCAACTGGGGAATCGCGCGATTCACGTCTTTTTCCAGCCAGAAAACCACGCCGAGGTGGAAATGCGCCGCAGCGAGACCGGGGTCGAGGCCGATGGCTTTCTCAAAGCGCCCTTTGGCTTCGGTGGGCTGCTTCATCACGGCGAGCAGGAAACCCGCCTCATCCTGAAGCTCGGCCGACTTTGGGTCGGCTTCCGCCGCCTTTTCAATCACGGCGAGCGCGCCCGCAGCGTCGCCCTTGGCCTTCAGCGCGTTGGCTTGCTGCCTCCATTCGGGGGCCGTTTGCGCCTTCATCCCCAGGGAAAAGAGGGCGGCAAGAAAGAAAAATCGGCGAACCATCACGCTGCCGTCATTATACTGAGGATTATGATCAGTGGCATTTTTCTTCTGGTGGCACTGCTCGCCGACGATCACGCCGACGGCGTCGCCGCCTACAAACAACGCCAGTTCGCCAAGACGATCGAGCTGCTGGGGCGCGCCGCGGCCGTGGAAAAGCCGGGCACGCCCGAGTATCGCGAGTCGGCGGTGCTGCTGGGCCAGAGCTACTACCTGACTTCGCACATTCCCGAGGCCACGGCATGGCTCGAGAAGGCCGTGAACGATGGCGTCCGGATCAACGAGGTGTATTACATGCTCGGAAACTGCTACATCCAGCAGAGGGAGCCGGCCAAGTCGCGCGGCGCCTTTGCCGTGATGTTTGGAGTACCAGCGGAGTCGGCTACCGCGCACCTGTTGACGGCGCAGTTCCTGATCCACCAGGAGCTCGAGGAACTTGCCGGCAAAGAGCTGGCGCAAGCGCTGGAACTGGACCCGAAGATCCCCGAGGCGCATTATCTGGTTGGGATGATGGCGATCTTCCGCAACGAGCTGGATCGCGGCATTGAGGAAATGCGGCAGGAGATCGCGATTAACCCCGCTTTCGCCATGGCGCATTACCGGCTCGGCGACGCCTATACGCGCCGGGAGGACTGGGACAACGCCATTGCCCCTCTGCAGCGGGCGATCTGGCTGAATCCCGATTACAGCGGCCCTTACATTCTGTTAGGAAAGGCCTATTCCAAGAAGAAAGACCTGGGATCGGCTGAAGGCATGCTGCGGCGGGCGATCCGGATGGATCCGGTGAACTACCAGGCGCACTATATGCTCGGCCAAGTCCTCATGGAGGAGGGCAAGACCGAGGAGGGGCGCAAGATGCTCGAAGAGTCCCAGAAGCTGCGCGCTCCCGGCCAACGGTAATCCGTCCCCTCGCTCTGCGTGAAATGGCCCAGTGTTTTGGGTGCCTGCGCACAACATTCCGGCAACCAATTGATTTTCAGACGTCTGCATCGAGGCCCCAGTGTGGCAATCGCCGTGCATCAAGGGATCGCGTAGTTGCTTCTAGTTCCTTTGGGAGGAGATTCCAACAATGCAAAACCCTCTTACAATGCTGGCGGTGATCTGGGTGGTTATCGCGATTGCGATTGGCGCTCTGGCGCTGTACCGCAAGTATATTTCGCGCGAAGAAGTGGACGTGATTCACCTTCGCGACAGCGAGACCACGGTGGTCTCCGAGCAATCCACGCTTGCGAGCCGGTTGGCGACGATCGACCGCTGGGGCAAGACCCTGACCATCGTTCTGATCGTCTACGGAGTGGTGATCGCCGGCTGGTGGCTGGTC
>JBBIVT010000032.1:16185-42179 GCA_037439565.1 Acidobacteriota bacterium
ATGTGACCCCGAAATCAGCACAACCATGCGTGAGCGGAGCGTCGCGAATTCGGTGATCGAGGCCGTGCGGAGAGAGCTGTGCTTCTACCCGAGTGAGCGGGCCGCGCGAGTCCGTCTGAGAATCGGCGAATTGGTGGGAATCGATCCGGACGCAGTGCGTTCATGCTTTGAGGAACTCGTCAGCCATTTGAATCTTGCGCCTCTTGCGCTGGAGATCGACCGGTGCCGCGCGGGGAGCGGATCCCGGGGAGACGAGTTGGATATTGCCTATTTGGAGCTCGAAGAAGTAGACGAGCGCCGGGACCGCCATGAGCCGCGGTCCCCAATCAGCATTCTAGAAGGGCCCCGTTCCGATGGCGGGGCCGAAATCCTTTGGACGCAATTGGCCTGAAGCCCGTTGTGAGAAGAAAGCCGCGGCCCTGTTAGCCGTGGCAACCGAGTCACCGCACTAAACGACAAGGGACCGCCAACCAGGAGGTTGGGAATGCTGAAACCAAATTCTGACTTAAATACCGCGCTCGCCGCAAGAGGGATCACGCGCCGGCAGTTGGTAAAGTTCTGTAGCGCCGCTCTGGCCACGCTGGCCCTGCCGCAGCGTTATCTGGCACAGACCGTGGCCGCCGTGGGAAAGGCCAAAAAGCCAGTCCTTGTCTGGCTGCAGTTCCAGGACTGCACCGGATGCTCGGAATCGATGCTGCGATCGAGCCATCCGGATGTAGCGGACGTGGTCCTGGACTTGCTGTCCTGGGAATACCACGAAGTAATTATGGCGGGCGCAGGCGCCAAGGCCAACGCGGTCCTCGACCGGGTGGTGAAAGAGGAGAAGGGCAAGTATCTGGTCGTCGTGGAGGGCGCGATTCCGGCGGCGGAAGGCGGCACGTACTGCACGATCAATGGCCGCACGGCGATGGAGATCGCCGGTGAGGTGTGCCGGAACGCCGCGGCGACGATCGCGGTGGGCGCGTGCGCATTCGACGGGGGTCTTGTGCGGGCGCATCCCAATCCCACCGGCGCGCTGGGCGTTCATGAGGCGGTGCCGGGGATCAAGGTCATCAATATGGCGGGATGCCCTCACAACCCCGTGAACACCGCCGCCGTTCTGGTTCATTACCTGACGTTCAACGATCTGCCGGCGCTCGATCAGTACGACCGGCCGCTGTTCGCCTACGGGCGCATCATTCACGATCAGTGCGAGCGGCGAGCGCATTTCGACGCCGGCCGCTTCGTCACCGAATGGGGCGACGATGGCCACCGCAAGGGCTGGTGCCTCTATAAAATGGGCTGCAAAGGCCCGCAGGCCACCTTTAACTGCCCGGTGGCGCAATGGAACGATCACACCAGTTGGCCGATCCGGGCCGGCCACGGCTGCATCGCCTGCGCGTCACCCCGCTTCTGGGATCACATGTCGCCATTTTACGACCGGCTGCCTTCGGTGCCGGGTTTCGGCGTGGAAGTCACCGCTGGGGAGATCGGCCTGGGGCTGGTGGGCGCGACCGTCGCCGGCGTTACGGCGCATGGCTTACTGTCGTTGATCAAGCCGGCTCCGCCAGCTCCGGTCGACGGGACTGACGAAAGGAAGGGGGCATAATCATGGCGCGCCTTGTTGTTGACCCAATGAATCGGATCGAGGGCCATCTTCGCATTGAAGCGCAAATGGATGGCGGTAAAATTTCCGACGCCTGGAGCGCCGGGACGATGTTCCGGGGTATCGAGCTTATCCTCCGAGACCGTGATCCCCGGGAGGCATGGATCTGGACGCAGCGCATTTGCGGCGTCTGCACCATGGTCCATGCCTTAGCCAGTGTCCGCGCGGTTGAGGACGCGCTGGGAATCGACATCCCGGACAACGCGCGTCTCGTGCGGAATATCATCGCCGGAGCGCAACTGATCCAGGACCATGTGATTCACTTCTATCACCTGCATGCCCTGGATTGGGTGGACGTGACCAGCGCGTTGAAGGCGGATCCGGCGAAGACCTCACAGATCGCGCAGTCGATTTCAGATTACGAGAAATCGAGCGCGACGTACTTCAAGGGAATCCAGCAGCGGGTAAAAGGCGTGGTGGACAGCGGACAGTTGACGCTGTTCGCCAGCGGCTACTGGGGCCACCCGGCCTACGCGCTGCCGCCCGAAGTGAACCTGCTGGCGGTGGCTCATTATCTGGAAGCGCTCTCCTGGCAGAAGGATTTTATCCGCATCCACGCGGCACTGGGCGGGAAGAATCCGCACCCGCAGTCGTTCCTGGTCGGCGGCATGAGCACGGCAATGGACGCCAACGAGCCGGCGGCGGTCATTAACCCAGACACGATCGTCTTTATCCGGGATCTGGCGAAGCAAGCCAGGAAATTCGTCGAGCAGGTCTACATCCCGGATGTTCTGGCGATTGCGCCTCTTTATAAGGACTGGTTCTCCCGCGGCGAAGGCCTGGGGAATTTCCTCTCCTACGGCGACTACTCCTCGGGCAATCAAAACGACCCGAATACCTTCCTGTTCCCGCGCGGAATCGTGATGGGCCGCGACATCAGCAAGGTCCTTCCGATCGACGAATCGAAGATCACGGAGTCCGTCAGCCACTCCTGGTACGACTATAGCGACGGCGACAATCCGAAGCATCCGTCCAAGGGCGAGACCAATCCGAAGTACAGCGGACCCAAGCCGCCCTATGACCTTCTCGACGTGGAAAAGAAGTACTCCTGGCTGAAGACGCCCCGTTACGACGGCAAGCCGATGGAGGTCGGTCCTCTGGCGCGCATGGTGGTGGGTTATGCCGCCGGGCAGCCGGAGATCAAGGCGGCTGTCGACATGGCGCTGAAGAAACTCAATGCGTCGCCGGCGGTCCTGTTTTCGACGCTGGGCCGCATTGCGGCGCGCGCGCTGGAATCCTACGTCATGGCGCCGCATCTGGAAACCTGGATCGATGAACTGTCCTCGAACATGGTTCACGGCAAGGTGGCGATTTTCAATCCCATCAAATGGGACCCGGCGACCTGGCCCGCTTCGGCCTCCGGCCACGGCTGGCATGAGGCTCCGCGCGGAGCTCTGGGCCACTGGGTGGAAATCAGCGGCCGCTCGATTAAGAACTATCAGGCCGTCGTGCCGACGACCTGGAACGCCGGGCCGAGGGATGCTGCGGGGCAACGTGGGGCGTACGAAGCTTCCTTGCTGAATACTCCGATTGCCGATCCGGCCCGTCCGCTGGAAATTCTGCGGACCATCCACTCGTTCGATCCTTGTCTGGCCTGCGCGGTCCACTTCATTGACGCGCAAGGCCGCGAATACACCGTTCCCAGCCGCACCCAGATGGGAGTCCCTCATGCAGCCCTCATCGATTGAAGCGAAGATGGAGGATTTGAGGCTGGCCGATTCGCGGCACGCGCCTCAACCGATGGGCTCCGCAGTGGCCGTCTATGTATGGCAGTATCCGCTGCGCCTGTTCCACTGGGGGATGGTGCTCTCCGTGGCCGCCCTGTCGATCACCGGATACTACATCCACGATCCGTTCATCATTGGCCAGGTGAAGTATCCGTTCCTGATGGGATCTTTCCGTTTCGTCCACGAAGTGTTCGGGATGATCCTGCTGGCGCTGTTTCTGATGCGCATGGCGTTGTTTTTCATCGGCAACGACTGGGTGGCCTGGAGGCGGTATGTGCCGTTGAAGTCTGCCCAATGGAAGGAGATGGTGAACGTTGCGAAGTTCTATCTGTTCATCACTCCCCGGCCGGTTTCGAAGGTCGGCGACAACGCTCTGGCGGCGCTCTCTTATCTCGGCATATACGTCCTGATGCTGCTGCAGCTGGTCACGGGCCTGGTGCTTTACAACAATCTGCGGCACAGCGGTTTGCTGAGGTTTTTTCTTGGTTGGGTGCCGGGCCTGGTGAATATACAGAACCTCAGATTGATTCACTATTTCCTGATGTTCGTGTTCCTCGCCTTCGCGGTGCTCCATGTCCACCTGGCGATCCTGATCTCGCGCGCCGAAAAACGCGGTCTGATGGACAGCATTTTCATCGGCTGGAAGGTCGTTCCGGCCGGCGAGCTCCGCAAGGAAGTGGAAGCGACGGCGGCGAATCGGACTGTGCGCCGATGACCGGGCCGTCCGGCGCGGTGGCGACCGCGGTGCTGGGCCTGGGCAACCTGCTCCACACCGACGACGGAGTTGGCGTACACGCCATCCACCAACTCCAGCTTGACCCTCGCGTCCCCCCGGGTGTAGTACTCCTCGATGGGGGGACGCTGGGTCTCGGCTTGCTTCCCCATATCAGCGGCTTCGGCCGGCTGGTGGTGGTGGATGCCGTCGATGCGGGCGAGCCGCCGGGCACGGTGATGCGGTTCGAGGGAGGGGCGCTCCATGGCCTGCCCGGCAAATCGAGCGTCCATCAGTTGGGATTCGCCGACATGATGGTGGCGCTGGAACTGATCGGGGAGACGCCGCCGGAGGTTGTTGTGTTCGGCGTTCAGCCATCGTCGACCGATTGGGACAGCCGCCTGACGGAGACCGTTCAACAATCCCTCCCGTTGGTGGTGGATCAGGTGATCCGGCAACTGGAGGCGTGGGCGGTTCCGGTGGCCTTGGCATCACTGGCCGATTGAGGCGTACGTGATTCCGGACGAGTTTTCGGAAATGGCGCAAACCTACCGCATGCTGATGGGGCTCGACCCGCAGCAGTTGCGGAAGCTGGCGCGCCTGGCCGAACAGAAGCAGTACTCGACCGGGCAGGTGATTTTTCACCTCGGCGACCAGTCCGCGTACTTTCATCTGATTGTTTCCGGCGACGTCGCCCTTGAGCAATTGTCCGGCGGCGAGCCCCTGCGGGTACAAACCCTTCATCATGGCGATGCAATGGGCTGGTCGGCGCTGACGGCCGATTCGCGAGCGCATTTTCAGGCGCGGGCGCTTTCTCCGGTCGCCACGGTGGCGTTTCCCGCCGCTCAACTGCGCGAGGCGTGCGACCGCGACCCGGCTTTGGGATATGTCCTGATGAAACGTTTGGTCGAGCTGGTGAGTGAGCGTCTTGACGCGATGCGCGGGCGGCTGGCCGTCCTGGAGCCCTGGATTGGCGAGGCACTGCGCTAGGCGAGCGTGCGCGATTTGACGCTCCGGCGCGGGTTCCATTTCCTCCGCACTGCGCCATGACTGTGGATGCGATGCAAAATCAATGGGATACGGCTGATTGAGGAACTTTGCCTCATTGGACATTCAATTGCGACTGTTTCTAGCAGGGAGGAGGATTCCATTCGATGACAGCGATTAAGCACATCCTGTTTCCCATCGATTTTTCCGAGCGTTGCTGCGCAGCCGCACCGTTCGTGGAGGCGATGGCCAGCCGTTACAACGCCAAGGTCACCTTGATTAGCGTTGCTCAGCCGATGTATTACGCGGGGATGGGCGATCCCGGGGGGCCCCTGCTGATCGGCACGGATACGATTCTGTCCGACCTAGTGGACCGCCTGGATCACGCCCTGACCACGGAGTTTGCGCACTTGGAAGTGGAGCGCGTCGCCGAAATTGGCGAAACCGCTCGCGTCATCACCGAATTTGCCGAGACCCGCGGCGTCGATCTGATCATGATGCCGACGCACGGCTACGGTCCGTTCCGCCGGCTTCTGCTGGGTTCCGTGACAGCGAAGGTGCTGCATGACGCCGCCTGCCCGGTGTGGACCGCGGCCCACGTGGAGGAGCAGCCGTGCAAGGAGCACCTGGCTTGCCGCAACATCCTCTGCGCGGTGGATGGGTCGCCGAAGAGCGTGGTGTTGATGCGCTGGGCGGCTGGCCTGGCGGGCGATCTGGGCGCCAGTCTGCGTCTGGTCCATGTGATCACGGAAGCCGACCGGTCCAATCTGCATGAGTTCGATCCGGGGCACGACGAGGATCTCCGGGAAGCCGCGCGGCAGGAGATTCATGAACTACAAAAGGAAGCCAACATCGCCGCCGTTCCGCTGTGCATCGTCGCCGGTAATGTCGCCGACGGAGTTCAGGAGGAAGCTCGGAGGCACGGGGCCGATCTGCTGGTGATCGGGCGCGGCGCGCTACAGGAGAAAATGGGGCGCTTGCGGACTCACTCACACGCCATCATTCGCCAGTCGCTTTGCCCCGTTCTGAGTGTGTAGCCTCCAGGTTGTGTTTCTTGAGCTTGTAGCGGAGCGCGTCGCGTCCGATGCGGAGAATCCGCGCGGCCTTCGATTGATTCCCGCCCGCGGCTTCCAGCGCGCGGACGATCAGCACGCGCTCCTGCTCCTCCAGCGTGCCCGATTGTTCCGGCGCGGAAAGGGGTTCGTGCAGCCCCTCGTGGCTGCTTCCGGTGTTCAGATAACCGGGAAGATCGTGCACGTCGATCATGTCGGTCGCCGTCATCATGCAGGCGTGTCCGATCACGTTTTCCAGCTCGCGGACGTTTCCCGGCCAATCGTGCAGCGCGAGCAGGATCTGGGCGCGATGGGTCAGCCCGCGGATCTGCTTCTGATACTGGTTGGCGAACAGGGAGATGAAATGGCGCTCCAAAAGCGGAAGATCCTCCCTGCGTTCCGCCAGAGAGGGAACCTGAAGCTCCACCATGGAGAGGCGGTAATACAGATCCTCGCGGAAGCGCTTTTCGCGGATCGCGGCCCGCAAATCATGATTGGTGGCGGCGACGATCCGCACGTCCACTTTATGGGCGGAGAGGGCGCCCACACGCTGCACTTCCTGATTCTGCAGAACGCGCAGCAGTTTCGCTTGGGTCGCCAGAGGCATGTCTCCGATCTCGTCCAGAAACAGCGTACCGCCGTGTGCGTACTCGAACATCCCCGGTTTGTCGGCGGTCGCGCCCGTGAAGGAGCCCTTGACGTGTCCGAAGAGCTCGCTTTCAAATAGCGTCTCCACCACCGCCGAGCAGTTCAGCACCGCGTAGCGGCCCAGATGCGCCGGACTGCGGCGGTGGATAGCTCGGGCGATCAGGTCCTTTCCCGTTCCGGTGGCGCCGGTTACCAGCAGCGACCGGTAGTGTGGCGCGACCCTGCTGATCTGGGAAAACAGATTCCACATGAGGGCGCTGCGGCCGATGATCCCCTCGAATTCGGACGTCGCGAGTAGCTCGCCCTCCAGCCTTGAGGCGTGCTGGCGCCGCCGCGCCTCCTCGAGCAGCTTGCCGACCTTCTCACGAAGGGCGGCGATCGAAATCGGCTTATTGAGATAGTCCGTGGCGCCTTTCTTGATGGCTTCGACGGCCGATTCGGTGGAATAGTGGGCCGTCATCAGGATCACATCGATCGACGGGTCGAACTCGACGATCCGCTCCAGCACCTCAAGCCCGGAAAGGTTTGGCATCACCAGATCCGTCAGCACGACTTCCGGACGGTGGCGATGAACCAGTTCCAGGCCTTCCTCAGGGTCCGAAGCAGTGAGGATTTCCAGGGCGGGCTGGGCCAGCGCGGTGGACAGAAGTTCCAGGCTGCCGGCATTATCGTCGATAATCAGCAGGGAGAGCGCGGCGTTGCGGGAGTCAGACATTCCGAAGGCTCATCTTAGCAGACGTTCCACTTCCTTACGGAGGCTGCTCAGGTGGATCGGCTTGGGGAGGCAACCGTTGAAGCCCGCGGCGATGGCGCGGTCGTGATCCGCCTGAATCGTGCTGGAAATCAAAGCCATGGCGGGAACCCCCGCCAGTTGCGGGTCGCGGCGGATCTCGCTGATCGCATTTTGTGCTTCTTGCCCCTTGATGTGCCAGTCGAGAATAATCAAATCGGGCCGTGCCTGATGCGCGCTGATGATCGCCTTTCTGGCGCCGGCGGCTTCGCGCACGGCGTATCCGGAGTGTTCCAGCGCCACTCGCACCAACTCCCGGCCGGTAGCGTGATCGCAGGCGATCAGGACCGTCTTCATCCGGCTTTTCCCGCCCCAACCGCGCCTGTTGCCAACGTGAACGTGAAGCGGCTTCCCTTGCCGGGCTCGCTGTTCACCCAGATCCGGCCTCCGTGCATCTCAATCAACGCCTTGGTGATGGCCAGTCCCAAGCCGGTTCCCTCGCGCACCCCTTTCGTTGTCGCGCTCAACTGATAGAACTTGTCGAAGATCGCTTCGTGCTTTTCCCGGGGAATGCCGATCCCCGTGTCTGAAACCGAAACCTGGACAAATGTCTCTCCTGTGCTGGTCTCGACGTTGTGCATGTCCAGGCGGATGCGTCCTCCCTTGCGGGTGAATTTGAGCGCGTTGCTCATCAGGTTGTAGAGAATCTGCTTCACGCGAACGCGATCGGCGAGAATCGCCTGGGAGGGCGCGATGTCGGCCTCGAGCGCAATCGATTTCGCCTGTGCGCCCGGCCGGATCGACTCCATGGCCTCCTCGATGCAGGCCGTGATATCGAAGACCTCGCGCTCGATACGCAGCCTTCCGGCTTCGATCTTGCTCAGATCCAGAATGTCGTTAATCAGCTCCAAAAGGTGTATGGAATCCTTTTGGATGTGATACACGAAGCGCTTTTGCTTGTCGTTCAGGGGCCCTTCGAGCTCCTCGGCGAGAAGCTCGGCGAATCCGATAACGGTATGAAGCGGAGTGCGGAGTTCGTGGCTCATGCTCGCCAGGAACTCGCTCTTCATGCGGTTGGCCCGTTCTACGTCGCGGTTGCGAAGCTCCAACTCCCGGGTATAGTCTTCCTGGAGCGCCCGCAGCCGATCCTCCGCCAGTTTCCGCTCGCTGATATCGCGAATCACCGCGGTTACGCGCAAACCTTCCTCGGAATGCACCGGACTCAGGCTGATGTCCACCGGAAAAGTCGAGCCGTCCTTACGCCGGCCTTCCATGGTGAATCCGCTACCCATGGGGCGCGCCGAAGGATTCTTCCAGTAGTTTTCCCGGTGGCGGACGTGCCCTCTGCGCGCGGTTCCCGCAATCAGCAACTCAATTGGCTCGCCAATCAATTCCTCTCGCCGGTAGCCGAACATCTTCTCTGTCACCGGATTCAGCAGGACCATCCGGCCCTCGCGATCCACCTCAAGAATGGCGTCCGGCGCTGCTTCCAGCAGTTCGCGGAAGCGGCGGTCCGTGGTTTCCTCGGTGCTCGTCTCTCTTCCGCCGGTCCCTCGGACTTTCGGAGTTCGCTCGAAGCCGTTCCCGTCAAGGGCGCGAGGGACCTTGCCGGAGGCTGGGGCAAGCCCGCTCGGGCGATCTTGCTTATTCCGGGGGCTGAGGCCTCTTCGCTTCGTATCTTTCAACTAGCAAGTGGAATTCCAACGAGTTGGGCAGGTCGCCCTCGTGCAAATCCCCGGTAATGAAATTGCTCCGTCTATCGCAGGGCGCCGCGAGATCAAGCGAACGCGAGTTCACTGCGCCTCGTAGCCCAGTGCCACGTTAGAATTGGGTCAAATGACGCAGCCACTTCCATTCGGCTCGCGCTCTTCATAAGGACTATTAAACAGATGAACTTTTCCGCAGACGAGGAACTCGAGACGGGTTTGGGCCGGCGAGCTCCTTTAGACGCATTTTTCCATCCCCGTAGCGTGGCGGTTGTTGGCGCAACGGAGAGTGCCGGCACGGTGGGCCGGGCGTTGATTGAAAACCTGGCCAAGGCCTCGTTCGCCGGCCGGCTCTTTCCGGTGAATCCGAAGCGATCGGATGTTCTGGGCGTTCCCTGCTTCCCCTCGATCTCGAAAATTCCCGAGGCGGTGGACCTGGCGGTAATCGCGACGCCCGCGCCGACGGTTCCCGGCGTGGTCGCGGAATGCGGAGCGAAGGGAATTTCCGCGGCGATCGTCATTTCCGCCGGGTTCAAGGAAGTGGGTGTGGAGGGCCTGGCGCTTGAACAGGCGACGCTTGCCGAGGCGCGCAAGCACAAGATGCGCGTCATCGGGCCGAATTGCCTGGGCCTGATGAATCCTCATAACGGATTGAATGCCACCTTCGCGGCGAACATCGCACGGCCGGGCAGCGTCGGCTTCATCAGCCAGAGCGGCGCTCTCTGCACCGCCATCCTGGACTGGAGCCAACGCGAAATGGTGGGCTTCAGCGCGTTCGTGTCGGTCGGCTCGATGCTCGACGTCGGCTGGGGAGATCTCATTCAGTACCTGGGCGACGACCACAACACGCAGAGCATTATTATCTATATGGAATCGGTCGGCTCGGACGCCAAGGCGGTGCGTTCGTTCCTGTCGGCGGCGCGCGAAGTCGCGCTGGCCAAGCCGATCATTGTGATCAAGCCAGGCCGCACGGAGGCGGCCGCGCACGCCGCCGCGTCGCACACCGGCTCGCTCACCGGCAGCGACGAGGTGCTGGACGCCGCTTTCCACCGATGCGGCGTACTGCGGGTGAACACGATCGCCGAGTTGTTCTACGCGTCGGAGGCCCTGGGAAAGCAGCCCCGGCCGCGCGGGCCTCGCCTGAGCATCGTCACCAACGCAGGTGGACCAGGGGTGCTGGCCACCGATGCGCTACTGTCGCGCGGGGGGAAACTGGCGAAACTCTCGGAAAAAACGATGCACGACCTCAATGCCATTCTGCCCGCTCCCTGGAGCCATGGCAATCCGATCGACATTCTGGGCGACGCACCGCCGGATCGATGGGAGAACGCAGTGCGGATCGCTGCCGCCGATCCCAACACAGACGGCCTTCTCGTCGTGCTGACTCCCCAGGGCATGACCGATCCCGTCGCCGTGGCGCAGAAGATGGAGCAGTTCGCTCATCTGCGCGGCAAGCCGGTGATCGCCAGTTGGATGGGCGGGCCGATTGTGGAGCCGGGCGAAAAAATTCTCAATCGCGCCGGCATTCCGACCTTCTCGTTCCCCGACTCCGCGGCTGGTGTTTTTCAGTCGATGTGGGGTTACAGCGAGAACCTTGAGTCTCTCTACGAGACTCCCAAGTTCGTGGAAGAGGCGGGCACGCCTCATGAACTGGAGGAAGTTGACCGGATCATCGCGAACGCGCGGAAGCGGGGGCGCCAGATCCTTACCGAGGACGAATCGAAACGTCTGCTGGCCGCTTACGGGATCCCGGTGGTACAAACCGTGGTGGCCGCCGGCCCGGATGAGGCGGTCGCGGCGGCGGCGCGCATGGGATATCCGGTCGTGTTGAAACTCCATTCCGAGACGATCACTCACAAAACCGATGTCGGCGGCGTGCGTCTGAATCTCGCCAGTGAGCAGGCCGTGCGCGACGCGTTCGCGGCCATCCGCGGCGGCGTTCCGGCCGCGGACTTTCTCGGCGTCGCGGTGCAGCCGATGATCAGGCTCGACGGCTATGAATTGATTCTCGGCAGCAGCGTCGACTCGCAGTTCGGGCCGGTTCTGCTGTTCGGAGGCGGAGGCCAGTTGGTGGAAGTGTACAAGGACCGTGCCCTGGCGCTTCCGCCTCTGAACACGACGCTCGCCCGGCGCTTAATGGAGCAGACGCTCATCTTCAAGGCGCTCGAAGGCGTGCGCGGGAGGCCTCCGGTGGACCTCGCCGAACTGGAGAGAATTCTGGTGCGCTTCAGCCGCCTGGTGGCCGAACAGCCCTGGATTAAGGAGATCGATATCAATCCGCTGCTCGCCTCGCATGAGCGGCTGATCTCGCTCGACGCGCGCGTCGTGCTCCATCCGCCGGATATGCGGGAAAAAGATTTGCCGAAGCTCGCTATCCGGCCTTATCCGGAGCAGTTCGTCCAGTCCTGGACGCTGGAGAGCGCGGCGGGCGAAACGATCGAAATCCTCATCCGCCCGATCCGGCCCGAGGATGAACCGCTGATGGTCCGCTTCCACGCCACGCTGTCGGAGCGCAGCGTGTATCTGCGCTACTTCCACATGATCCCGCTCGATTCGCGCATCGCACACGAGCGGCTGACGCGAATCTGTTTCATCGATTACGACCGCGAGATGGCGCTGGTGGCCGAGCGCCGCGATCCTGCCACGGGAGGGGAGGAGATCCTCGCCGTCGGCCGTTTGACGCGCGCCCATCAGGCCAACGAGGCCGAGTTTGCCGTGCTCATCAGCGACCGGTTCCAGGGCAGGGGATTGGGAACGGAACTGGTGCGGCGTCTGGTCGGCATCGCGCGCGCCGAAGGACTGGAGCGCGTGACGGCGGATATTCTCGGGGAGAACCGGCAGATGATCGAAATCTGCCGCCAACTGGGTTTCAATTTGAAGTACGGAGCGGAGGGAGTAGTACAGGCGGAGATTACGCTTCGCGCGCGGGAGTAGCCGGCGCGCGAAGCGCTTGAGGCCTACTTCTTCAGACTGCGGACAAAGGCGACGACGTTATCCACGTTCGCGCCGGTAACCGTCGGGCACGGTTTCATCTTGCCCTTGCCCTCTGTGATGATCTTTTTCAGATCCGCGTCGCTGACCGCTTGAGCCTCGGCGGACTTCAGATCCTTCATCTCCACTTTCATCATCTTGGCGATGCCGGCGTTGGGAGCGCCATCGACGCCGTGGCAGGATTTACACGCCTTGTCGTAGGCGTCCTTTCCAGCCTTGACATCCGCGCCGATCACGGCGGTGCATGAGAGAGCAGCCAGTGCTGCTGTTATTAGAACTTTTCGCATTTTTATCAATCTCCTTATCCTTGAATTTTATTCTTCCGTTCCGTCTTTGAATATTGCGGGATCACTGCCCGACAAATGCCACCACCAGGATCACTAGCATGATCAGGCCGGCGGTAACCGCCGCGACCCCCAGGATCCGGGAAAAATTCTTCATCCAGAGCGGCGGGGCCTCGACTTCCCGCGCCTTGAGTCCGCCGTTGGCCGCCAGCCGTTCGTATTCCTCCGGGTGCATGTGCTTGAACTCTTCCTCGGTCAGGCGTCCGGTGAAGATCGTCAGATCCATAGGGAAGTTTTCCGGCCGGAGGTGCGTATTGAAAAAGTGGATGGCGAAAATGAAGCCGACCGCCAGGATCGCCTCTTCGCCGTGAATCAGCAGCGCGATATTCAGCCACGAGCCTGGAATAATGCGTGCGAAGAACGATCCAAACCACATCGCGTAGCCCGAGAATCCGATGATCGCCATTCCCCAGAACACCGCCCAATAGTCAAACTTGTCCCAGTATGTAAAGCGATCGTATTTGGGCCTCGGTCCGAGATGCAGGAACCACTTCAGATTGCCGAAAAAGTCCTGAACATCCTTGAGGCGTGGCACCATCGATCGGGGTCCCCAGACCAGACCGTACTCGCGCTTCATCACTACGCGGTAGGCGATGTGGGCCACGTGGATCAGGAAAAAAATCGTCAGCAGGACCGCGCAGAACTTATGAAAAAACAACACCGTGCCGAATCCCCCGACGGAGCGGGCGATTGCCTGCGTCCACGGGGAACTGCTGAAGCGAAGAGGCAGGCCCGTCAAAGAGAGTCCTAGAAACGTGACGATCACCACTCCGTGCAACAGCCTCTGAGGCAGCGAGAACCTTCGGTAATAACGTGTATTGGCGTCTTCCATATAAATCTCCTACTTCTGGAGCGATGGCGCCCCGGGCTTCACGCCGTTCCGCGTTCGGAAGAACCATAGGATGGTATGAAGCGCGAAAAATCCCAGCACGCCCGATAACAGCAGGTTCATAAAAATCGAGGCGTAATGCAGCGCCGGGTAATGCGTGCCGTCCTTGGCATTCGCGTGCGGGTCGTACTTGACGAAGCTTGCGTTCGCGCCGGGGTGGCACTTGGAGCAGGTCTGGGTCAGGTTGGCTTTTGCCACCGTCGATTTTGGATCCGCGGCAGGCAGAATATCGTGATAGGCGTGGCAATCCCAGCAGCGCGCCACCTGCTGATAGCCGAGCGAGGAGACCTGCGCGTGGAAGGTATCGCGGTAAGTGGCGAACTGTTCCTTGTGGCACCCCCCGCAGGTCGCGGTGGTTTTCATGAGCCACTCCGTGCTGCCCACGCGCGTGATCTGATGCGCCGTGTGGCAGTTCGTGCACACCGGGGCATTGGCGGCGCCGGCCTGCAGTTTCTTGCCGTGAATGCCGGCGCTGAACGCCTCCAGCGGTCCTGCATGGCAGGCGCCGCACGTGGCGGGGATGTTCGCGTGATTCGTTTTACTCTTCGGATCCTTGCGGCTTAGGATGCCGTGCGAGCCGTGGCAGCTTGAGCAACTGGCGGCCACCAGAAGGCCCTCTTTGGTCAGCGCGAATCCATGAATCGAGTCCATATAGAGGGCATAGACCTGGGGAGCCCGCAGCTTCTTGGCCGCCTCGGCGTTTCCGTGGCAGGTGCCGCAGGTGCGCGGCAGATTCGCTGGATTCGTGGCCGACTTGGAATTTTTGGCGGGAAGAATGGAATGCGCGTCTCCATGACAGCTCACACAGGTCGGCCCGCCCGACACGGCATGGACGCTTTTGGTCAGTTCCGCGGCCATGTCCGAGTGGCAGGTGCCGCAATTGACCGGGGTCTGTTTTTCCGGATGTGGAAACGCCTGAATCGCTGCGTGGCAGGCGGCGCATCCAAGCTCTCCGTGGATGCTATCTTTTACGGTCGCTTTATCTTCGTGGCAGGACAAGCAGTCCGGAGGCGCGGCCCACGCCACGCACGCGCTGCCCAAAATCAAGGTGAATACTGCCCACCGTTTCATTGCCCACTCCCGGACCCCCCTGTGTGATAGCCGAGGCCAGACAGCACCTTGGGATCCTTTTCCTCGACGGCGAGAAGATCGTGGCACGTAGCGCAATCGTTGGGAATCGTTTTCCCGTCCGCGCTGGTGTGATCTCCGTCGTGACAACGGAAACATCCCGGAAAGTCGGTGTGCCCGAGGTTGTTGATGTACGTACCCCAGGTAATCTTCATGTCCGGGAAAATATTCCTCAAATAAATCGCTTGCACTCCCTCGACCGCGCGCTTCACTTGGTCCGCGCTGCTCGCGTAAACCTGAGGGTAATTGGTGCGGTAGAACTGATCGAGCGAAGCCCCGATCTCGCGCGTGGCCGTATCGCGGTCCTTGTAATCCTTGCGCAGCGTTGCCACCGCTTCGCGTTTGATGAAGGGTAGCTTCGGGCTGATCTGGCCCTTTTCCATGGCTTGATCCACGGCGCGCTCCGGCAACTGGAAGGAGTGCGTCGGGCGGCTGTGACAGTCGACGCAGTCCATGGTGCGCTCCTCGCCCTTCGCCAGGTCCGCCTCGGAAACCTTCGTGCTCGCCGAGTTGAACACCGTCACTGTTCCGTCCGGCGCGGTGTAGGTAACGCGCGGAATATTCTGGCGGTGCGCATCGGTCGAGACGTAGACCATTTTGGCCTTGCCATCCACGTGCACGCCGTGGATGCCCATGCTTCCGCGCCAGTTGTATCCGCCCACCTTCATCAGCAACACCGTGGTCGCCGCCTCGTTGTGTTCGTCTGAGGCATACGAAGTGTGCACGTTGAACTGGTCGCCCGAAAAACGCGCCGGCCAGTGGCAATGCTCGCAGGTTTCCCGCGCCGGGCGAAGGCTCGCCACCGGGGTAGGGATGGGCCTCGGGTAGCTGTTGAACGCCACGGCGAACACCTGCCCCACGCCGTCAAGTTTGGATTTCACGAACCAGGAAGCGCCCGGGCCGATGTGGCATTCCACGCAGGCGACGTGCGCATGGGGCGAATTGACGTAGGCGGTGTATTCCGGTTGCATCACCGTGTGGCAGGCCAACCCGCAAAATGCGCCGGTATCCATGTAATTCACCGCGCTGTAGCCCCACTGGCTGAAAATGATCACGTTGGCGATGCTGGCCGCCGCGACAAATCCAATCAGCCGCCGCAACTGCGGGCTGTCCAGGCGCAATTCCGGAATGCTTGTCACCGGCAGGCCCTGCAGCCGCCGGCTTCTCCGCCGCACGAAGATGCCGATGGGGATCAGAATCAATCCCACGAGGAATACCGCTGGCAGCAATAGGAATTCCGGAATTCCCACATAGGGATTACTGGTGTCGTTCTTCAGGAGCGTGGGGAGCAGAAACACCCACAACACGGTTGCGGTGGTGACCAGCACCACGCCTACAAGACTGATGGGGTTGCTGGCAAGGAAAACGACCGGTGAAAGCCACTGGTAAAAGCGGCTTTGCGCCGCCCGGGCGTCCGCTGGCTGGGACGCCCGTCCCGGTGGCTCGGGCTGCGGTGATTCGTTCGGTGTTTCGCTCATTCTCTCTCCCTGCCTTCTATTTTTTCGAATTGAGGTAGGCGATTAAATCCGCCATCTGCATGCCCTCGAAACGCGGCCACGTTACACCTTTCTGCTTCATCTGACCGAGCATCGATGGACCGTGGCGCCAGAGCGCGGAAACCATGGTCGCTCCATTGAAATTGCCCGCCCCGGCCAACTTAGGCGCTGTGCCCGATGCTGATTCGTGACAGGACGCGCAGCGCTTGGAAACAAATACCCGCCTGCCGCTGGCCGCCAGACCGGAGTCCTGGAAGAATTGCTGCGCCCAAATGTAGCCGAGCAAATCCTTCATCTCATTCGGCGCGAACTGCGCGGGGGCGGCGCCAGCCTTGGCCATCAGCGGTTCATGGTTCCACATGGCCGCTGCGACCTCGGTCAGTGTCTTGCCGCGCGTGCTGGCCGAAAGCTGCGGAACCGACGGATGGCAGCTGGCGCAGCCCCTGGCCTTGAACACCGCTTCGCCGTCCGAGCCTGCGCCGATTTGAAAGACCGGCGGCCGGCTTGGCGGGAAGGGCTGGTTGCGAAGGTAAACCAGGATGTCCGTCAGTTCCTGGGCCGACAGGTTGGGCCAAGGAACGCTCTTGCGCTGCGTCTCGGCATTCATGGTCGGGGCGTGATTCCACATTGCTTCCGTCAGCGCCACCGGATCGCCCAGCGACTCCCACTGGCTGACGGGTTTCACCTGCGGCAGAATCGATTCCTTCAGCCCGTGGCAACCCGAGCATCCGCGCGCGGTGAAGGCCTTCTTGCCCCGCGCCGCGTCGCCAGGAGTCTCAAAGAAACGGGCTGAGTAGAAATAGGCGAACAGATCCGCAGCCGCCTGATCGCTGAGATCGCCGGCCTGGATGCCCTTCTGCTTCATGGCGGCCCACATCGCCGGAGCGTGATTCCACATCGTCGCCGCAAGCGTCGCCGGCGTGAAGCCGCGGTCGACCATGCGGCCAAGATCCGGTCCCAGCGACCCTCCCCTGCCGTTGACGCTATGGCAATTGACGCAGGACAGCGTATCGAACAACTGCCGCCCCCGCGCTGAATCCGCCACAAAGTCCGCGGCGCGCCCGCTGGCGGCGGTGAGGAGCGGCAGCAAAATCAGCAATCCCATCGGCTGTTTCATCGCGTGTACCTCAATCCTATGGATGCTATATGAGTCCCGAATCCCTCGTACGGATAAAACGCTTCTCCGTATCCGTAATACCACCATTCGGCGAACGCCTGCGCGTGCTTTGACACCGGCAGCCACAGCTTCGCCATCGGTTGATAGTAACTGCTCGGAAGCGTCCCGTGGGAAATGAATAAGGATCCACCCGCCGTCAGCTTCGGCGCAAACACCCCCACATGGCCCAGATTCAAAGTGAACAGCGCCGTCGCCGTGTGCGCGTCGTCCAGATAATTCGAGGTCGCCTGCGCCAGGCTCTGGGGCACCAGATAGAAGATGTCCGAGCGCAGCGAGGAGAAGCTGTATGACCCCTGGAACGTCAGGTACTTTCCGTTATTCGGCGTCCAGAAAATCGACATCGCTTCCTGATTCGACTTGAAATCGTAGTTGATACCCGGCGTGGGGTTCTGATTATTCAGCATCAGAAAATCGAGCGCGACCTGCAGCGTCGTGGTCAGCTTATACCGCGCCTGGGCACGCACTTTCTGATAGTTGTACAGGCTGGTGTCGAAATATACGCCTCCGCTCGAAGCGACTTCGGTTTCGGCGGTCAGCAGGAGTTTTTGCGTCGGCCGGAAAATAACGCCACCCAGGCCGACATTGCGCCGGAGCTTGGTGAGGTCCACGCCGCTTAATTGGTTCCCTTGCGGGAAAATCGCGTCGTTCGCCTCGCCCCACACATAGCGGTAACCGCCGCGCAGCGTGAGTTTCGGGGTCAGGTCCACGTAAAGATTCGTTTCGGTCTGGCTGTAGTGGCTCACCAGCGACGCTGAGAGCACCGCCGCGGTCTGCAGTGCGCCGCTCAACGGAACAATGCTCTGTTGCGCCGAGAGATTCCCGGAATTGTTCATCCGGTCGGTCAGCCACGATTCGGTCAACCGCACGTGCTTCATGGGCCGGATCTCTCCGCCGATGTTTGCCGTGGTGTGCGGCATGCTGGCCGCGGCCAAAGCCAGGTACTCCTCGCTTTGATAGAACAGGATCTGCGACGGCAGGTAGAGATTTCCCGCCGCATTCTCCTGATAGTTCACGTTGGAGGTGGGCTTGCTGAACAGGAACTGCCCGTACAGATCCAGCCAGCTCAGAGGATTGCTGGTGAACAGGGCCTTGGAATAGGTGCTCGATCCGGTAATGCCGTAGTTTGCCTGCAAGGTCGTCAGATCGAGCGTCTGGCCGAACGCCGGCGCGCTCGAATTGCCGTAATTCGTCCCTTGCGGGTTCTGGTACAGGCTCTGGGAACTAGAAAAAGTAGTCCCACCCTCCTCGATGGTGGCGTGGAAGCGCCGCAGTTCAATGCGGATGCCTCCCCGGTAGAGCGCTGTCCGGTCGGCCATGGTGGTCGGAACCGGATATTCGTTGTTGCTTTGCACAAACGCGAGCGAGCCCATGCCCGAACTGGCGTCCCGATCGTAGGCAAAGTAGGGGATCAGCCAGCTTCCCGGAAGAAATTCGAGGTTATAGGAGCCCACGTGCCTGCGCGTATCGAACGCCTGCTCGTTCAGCATGATGCCGCGCGTCAGCAGAGGATCGGCGTAGGATGGCAGATTGTTGAAATAGGAAAAATCGCGATAATCCGCGTCGAAGCGGTACAATTTCGCCTTTTCCATGTCCACATGGAGGCTGCCGTAGGGATCTCCGCCCCAGCCCGACGCCACCACGTGCATGGTGTCGAACAACGTTTTCCGCGGATCGAGCAGCGTCAGGTCCGCGCCGAACAGCTTGGGCCCCTCGCCGAGGTTGACGATGCTGCGGTATGTTTCGAAGCTGCCGTTCACGTTGCTGCGGAACCGGTAGCCGAAGTCAATCCATCCGCTGATATCCGGTTCTCCGGAGGGCACCGGCGATGCCGCCTGGGGCGCGGGCGCAGCGGCTTGTTCGGATGCCGCCGCCGTCGCGGGCGCCGCAGCGGAAGCCGCCTGGGGAGTCTCCGGTGGGGCGGCTGCCTGGGCCGGCGGCGGATCGGGTTTCTGGGGATCCGCCGGCGCCTGTCCAGCCAGCGGGAAAGTCAGTATGACTGCCAGCAGGAGTCTCATTTGAGTAGGTTCCTGTCAATGTAACTTCCGTGGATCTTCTGATGGCAAACCGTGCAGTTCTGATAGCGCGGCAAGTTCAGATTGTGAAACGCAGGCGGGACCACTCCGATGGTGGTGGCTGTCCTCACCTGCGGCAGATTCGCGTGGCATTCCAGACAAACCTGCTTTACCTGCGGCCGGTCGAGCAGGCGCGGGTTCGCCGAGCCATGCGCGCTGTGGCACGTCGAGCAGCCCTCGAATCGCACCGGCCCGTGTTCAAAGGTAAACGGCCCACGCTTGTCGCCGTGGCAATTCAGGCATCCTGGCTCATTGGCGCCGAACGACTGTTGCATCGCCGGCTGAATGCTGCCATGCGGGTTGTGGCAATCGATGCAGCTCATGGCGCCTTCCGGCACCCGGTGATGGAAGGGCTGCTGGAACTGCGCCGCCACGGCGAGGTGGCAACTTTCACACTGCGTGTTGATGGTATCCCTTTTCCTTGCCACCAGTGCTTCGGCGCCATCGGCGTGAATCTTGTGGCAAGTCGTGCAAGCCACCTGATCCTTGGCGTGACTCGACTGGAGGCGGCCGATGTGCGTCGGCTGATTCAGATGGCAAGTCAGGCAGACGCGGTCGGTCTGCGCCGGCGTCAGCTTGGCCGGATTCCGGATGTCCGCCGCCGCGGCCGATTCCGCGTGCTTGGCGCCCGGCCCATGGCAGGATTCGCAGGCTTGTCCGTTAAATCCCCTTTTGGTATCCTTGCCGTCCGCCAGATGGTGCGGAGTCTTCGCGAAAGCCTTGGCGATATCTTCGTGGCAGGTTCCGCAGGTCTCCGAGCCGACGTAAGGGGATGCGGGCGCCGGGGGGGGATCCGGCGCCTTGGCATCTTGCCCTCGCGCCGCTGAGGCAAGCAGCGCGAATAGCAGAACGAATTTAGTATTGGGCATGCACTTGATCGACCGCGTAAGCGGCCCCTGTTGCATGGCAAACCGTGCACGATTCGCCAAGAGTGGTTGTGTTCGCGGCGAAGTGAATCGCAGCCGCGGTATCGACGTGGCAGCCGGAACAGGCCGATGCGGTCGCCTGGACCGGATTGATCGGTCCCTGCGGATCCACCACCGGGTTTAGCCCGACCGGGAGGTTCAACTGGCTGGAATTCAGGTGGCACAGCGAGCAATCCCTGGTATCCGTCGCCGAGCCCGTCGGGCTCATGGCAGGGAAGAGCGTCCCGCTGAAATCGTTGTGGCTGCCGCCATATCCGACCACGATGTAGGTTCGGTTCGATGCCTGCATGTTGTTCCCGTAATGGATCCGGTGGACCAGCAGGTTGAAGTTGATCCCCTGCGGCGGCGCCGCTTTGTCGGCGGCCACCTTCGCGACGGACCGCACGCTTGCGTCCGTATTGGACGGATTATGGCACAACACGCAATATTCGGTCTGATTACGCAGCGTGCCGTGTACCGATAGCGCCACGTGGCAGTTGTTGCAGTTGCTGGTCTGAACCACCGCGCGGCGGTTGGCCACCGGCGAGCCGTCCACCGAGAAGTACACCACCTGGTTCTTGGCGCCGTACTGAATCGTCTGCTGCTTGCTGGTGCCCTGCAAGACTGTTTCGCTCCGCCGTGCTTCCACGCCGATTGCGTAAGTGCCCGTCGCGTTGGCGGGAACCATGTGGGTGAAGGTGTACTGGCAGTTTCCGTTTGTATCGCATCCCGCCTTCGTCGCGCTCTCCGTTACATACCCGGGAGTCGTCACGCCGCTGCCGAAGCTGGTGTGGCCGTAATCTGTCGTCGGACCGGCCATCGTGAAGGAGATCGAGCCCAGTTGCGAAAGAAGAACCGGATTTCCTTGCCCGTCCTTTACCGTGAAGGAAACCACCGGAGCCGATCCGGCGGTTCCATTTGTCACATTCGTGATGGCCACCGCCAGCCCGCTCAACAGGCTGGACGCCGTGGGCGCAACATGCGCGCCCAGGATCGAAGCGTCGAAGTCGACCTCGCCCTGTGGAACGTGGCAGGTCGCGCATTGCGTGTCGTCGGCCTGCGGGCCTCCGGGGTGATTCGCGCCCGTCGAGAAATTCAAGTCGTCATGGCAGGAGCCGCAAGCCGCCCGCGAAGGGTTAGTCAGGAATGCCGTGGCCTGCGCCGCTCCCGTCGATTGGGAATGGCAGGTCTCGCAGCGCCTGGGATCGCCCGGATCCGCCGGGAAGACCACGTTGGAATAATCGGAGGTTCCGAAGCGGTTGGTTACCGAATAGCTTCCGCCCGCAACGACGCTCGGCAGGCTGGCGCCCATGTGCAATTTATGAAAGAATACCTTGGCGTCGAAGGTCTTGCCGTCGTTCGGGTCCAGATTTTGCGGATTGTGGCAGAGCACGCACAGATCCAGGCCCCGGCGCGAGCCGCCGTGCGCCGATAGTTGATCGTGGCAATTATTGCAACTCGTGGTCCTGATGACATCGTTCACGTGGGTCACTGCGCCGCCGTTCGGCACGAAATTATACGTCGCGCTGGCGTAATCCGTGCCCAGATTGAATGCCGTCAGGTTTCGAGAGCCGTAAATGCCGATGGTGTGCGTCGCGCTTGCGTCGTAGCCGCTCGGCGCAGTGGTCCCAAAGGTATATTGATACTGTCCGGAGCCCAGGCTTTTGGTTGAGCCGCCTGAATCCGCGCCCGGCTGCAGGATTGATGTCAGCAGCGTTCCGCTGGCGGCTCGCGTGGTGTAGGTCGTGTAATCGCCCGATCCGTTGGGTAGCGCGGCTGCGATGAAACTGACGCTGACCGTGCCTGGCGTTTGAATGCCCGCGGCGTCCAGAGGCCGGCCGCTGGCGCTGGTCAGCGTATAGGTCACGCTAATCGTACCGCCTGTGCCAATCGTCGCCGAGTTCACGGCGATGTTCAAGCCAGGGTTCACGAACGCAATGGCCGCATCATCGGCGTAAAACGCCTTTTCATGCACCGAAAAGGGCCTTCGCGTCGCGCTGGATAACCCAAGAGCGATGATCGCGATTAAGGCCGATATTTTCACGTATTTCGATAATAAATGCTTCACGAACCCTTCCCTCCATCCGCTGCTTACACTACCGCCGCGATTCCACCTTCTATTTTTGTTCAGGAAGAGATCCGGCTTCTTTATCGCGGAACTTGGACGCGACTGATCTGCTCGGGAAGCTGGATCTCTTCCTGTTTGCTGAGTTTAGATGCGTGCTGTCGTTGGGCTGCCGAGGCTCGGCAGGGGGCGCAGGCCAGGTCACAAGCCTCGCGCGTTTCCCGGATCACGACCAGCGGAGCGTCATCCTTCTTGCTCATCGCAGCCCATAGCTGCAATCCTCCGGCCATTGCTCGATTGATGATACGACGATAGTTATCTCTTCGCGGCCCATCCCTCCGGCGAGGCGTCTGGGTCATCTGGCGCACCGTTTGCGCGAAGCCCCCCACGCGGCCTCGCAGTAAAAGGGTTTCCCCCAACAGACTCAAGCACCTAGCGACTGGACCGCGGCTTGCACGGCTCGAACTAAAGGAGGTCGCCGTGAGAGTCAGGGAACGTATGGTCGGAAATGTCGCCACGTGCCGGCCGGGCAACAACCTTGCCGAAGTGGCCGCCATCATGTGGAATGAGCGCTGCGGGGCGCTGCCGGTTGTCGATGACGGCGGCCGCGTCGTGAGCGTGATTACCGACCGCGATGTTTGCATTGCTCTGGGCACCCGAAACATCCTCGCCTCCGACGTTCTTGTTCAGGATGTTGTTCCGCCGCGGGTCTTCACTTGTCTGGACCACGACGAGCTGTCTCACGCGCTTTCCATTATGGTCGCGCAAAACGTCCGGCGACTGCCGGTGGTCACCGCCGAAGGAACCCTGGCCGGGATTCTCTCGATCGACGACTTTCTGCTTCACACGGAACCGGGCAAGGCCGGCGTCCTATCGCTCGAAGCCCTGGAAGCCGTCAAGACGATCGTCGAGAACCGCCAGCGCGGCCACGTTCACGAGGCGGCCGAACTTCTTCCTGCAACGCGGTCCACCCACGGTTAACCACCCGGGGTGATACGATACCCTCCGGTGCCCCTATTCATGCGAACCAATGTCTTCCTTCTCTCGCTGGCGGTCTCCGCCGTCTCGTTTGCCGCGGATGCCCCCAATGCCTGCAAGGGCGATCCCTCCCGTTGGACGCCGATCTTCAACGGCAAGAGCCTGGATGGCTGGCAGCATGTCGGCCCAGGGAATATGACCGTCGAGGACGGCTTGATTCATACTCACGGCGGCATGGGACTGCTCTATTGGACCGCCGGCCCGATCGCCGATTGCCGCCTCCGGGTTGTCTTTCGCATGCGTGATGAAAACGACAACTCCGGCGTGTTCGTCCGGATCCCAGTCGAGCCGCGCGAGGAATGGATGCCGGTGAACTACGGCTACGAGGTGCAGATTGACAATCATCCAGAGCGCTCCAATCCACCGGAGGACGATACGCACTCCACCGGCATGCTCTATTCGCTGACCAAGCCGCTTGCCAAGGCCTGGAAGCCGGGCCCCGAGTGGAACACCATGGAGATCACTCTCGATGGTCCGCGAACAGTGGTGACCCTGAACGGCGTCAAGGTGACGGACTATACCGAAGGCCAACCCGTTCCGCCGCGGCAGTTCTCCTTTGAGCCGCAGCGCGGCCGCCGCCCCATATCCGGCTACATCGGACTGCAAAATCATTCCGACAACGATATTGTGTTTTTCAAGGAAGTTTCGATTCAACCCCTCAGGAAGTAAATCATGAAAACCCGCCGTGAATTTTTGCAAACTACCGCGCTGGCCGCCAACGCCGTCGCGCTCGAAGCCTCGCCCTTTCCCGAGCAGACCGCGCCCAGTGACCGCGTCCGATTTGGCATCATCGGCATCGGCATGCAAGGCTCCGGGCTGCTGGAGACCGCCGTCTCCCTGCCGGGCGTCGAATGCGTGGCGGCGGCCGACCTCTATGACGGCCGCCACACTTTGGCGCGTGAGATCACCGGCAATGCCAGCCTGCCCGTGACCCGCCGTTATCAGGAACTTTTGGACCGCGAGGATATCGATTGCATTGTCGCGGCCGTGCCCGATTTCTGGCACCGCAAAGTGGTGGTGGACGCCTGCAACGCCGGCAAGGATATTTACTGCGAGAAACCTATGTCGCACACCGCCGAAGAAGGCTTCGACATGGTGGACGCCGCGCGGAAAAACAACCGCATCGTGCAGATCGGCTCCCAGCGCGTCAGCAGCGTGATTTACGCCAAGGCTCGTGAGTTGTATCGCAGTGGGGCCATCGGCGAAGTGACGATGATCGAGCTGACGCTTGGCCGCAACAGTCCGACCGGCGCATGGGAGTATCCTCCGCCGCTCGATCTGTCGCCGAAGAATCTCGATTGGGATACCTGGCTCTATACTGCTCCGAAGATCCCCTTCAATCCGGAGCGTTTCGCGCGCTGGCGCTGCTGGAAGGAGTACGGAACGGGCGTCGGCGGTGATCTAATGGTCCACCTGCTCAGTGGCATGCTGTTCACGCTCGGCTGGAATGAGCCGCCTCGCTCGGCGTCCGCTCTGGGCGGAATTTTCACCTGGAAAGACGGCCGCAACATGCCGGATCTGCACACGGTGCTGTTCGATTATCATGGCATCCCTGTCTATGTGCGCCTCGGCCTGGGCACCGATACTCCGGAACTGGCGCGGTTCATGGGTCCCAAGGGCATTCTCGACGTCACCGGCCGCGAGGTGCGGTATTCCCCGCAGCGCGGTATCGATACCAGCCCGAGCTACTACTCCGGCGGCTTCCCCAGCAAGATGCGGGCCCAATACGTCGCCGACTGGCGCGCCCAGAACAAGGAGCCGAGGGAGGCCATCATGGAGGACACCGTCTATCGAAGCAACGACTACGACGATCTGTCGCCTCATATGATGAACTTTTTCCACGCGGTGAAATCGCGCCAGCCCGTGGTGGAGGACGCGGTGTTCGGCAACCACGCCGCCATCGCGTGCCATATGGCGAACGAGTCGTATTTTCGCAAAGGCCCGGTGAGGTTCGACGAAGGGTCGAAGAGCATCAAAGGGTAGCCATACCTTTGAAGGACCCAGCCGGCCCGGCCCACAGAGAAACCTCGTCCGGTAACTGATTAAGCTCATTGCGGAGCGCCCCGGTAGAAAGCGTCTATACTATTGTTCTTCGTGATTGTCTGGCGCAAACCTGTAATCCTTGCTGCGAGTGTTTTGATCGGGGTTCTGTCCGCCGCACATTTGCCCGCGCATACGTTCACTGCCGCCGACGGCATGCCTCGGGACGCCGTGTTCTGCGTTGTCCCGGATACGCGCGGATTTCTGTGGCTCTGCACCGCGGAGGGACTTTCTTGGTTCGACGGATATCGCTTCAATAACTACGGCGTAGCGCAAGGCCTGGCCCATCGCAGCGTCAATGCCGTGCTCCAGGCGGCCGATGGATCGCTGCTGGCCGCGACTGATGGAGGGCTCAGCCGCCTGGATCCGGCGGCAGCTCCCGGCTCAGCAAAATTTAGAACGATTCCCGCCGATGCGGGGTTGCCCACGGGAATTTTTGATGTGATTCAGGATCCAGCGGGGGTGGTCTGGGGAGCGGGTTACAACGGCATTTTCCGGTTGGACCATCCCGGCAACCCTACCTCGCGATTGGGGTTTGTCCCGGTCACGGACGGCACCAAACTGGCGGTCACCGCGCTGGCGGCGGATCCGAGCGGCAATCTGTGGCTGGGAACCACCCACGGTCTCGCGCGGAGGCGCGCC
>JBBIVT010000033.1:0-13284 GCA_037439565.1 Acidobacteriota bacterium
CAGATCATCGCTTCGGTGGTCAGCATCAGGGCGCTGATCGAAGACGCGTTCTGCAGAGCGGAGCGGGTCACCTTCGTGGGATCGATGACGCCGGACTTCACCAGGTCCTCATACACTGCCGAAGCAGCGTTGAAGCCGAAGTGCGGGTCCTTGTTGGCGCGGATCTTTTCGATCACGATGGCGCCCTCGAAACCCGCGTTGCCGGAAATCTGGCGAACGGGCTCTTCGCAGGCGCGGCGGATGATGTCGTAGCCGATCTTCTCATCGCCTTCCACCTTGAGGTTGTCGAGCGCCGAAGCCGCACGCAGCAGAGCCACGCCGCCTCCGGGAACGATGCCTTCCTCGACGGCCGCGCGTGTCGCATGCAATGCATCCTCGACGCGAGCCTTCTTTTCCTTCATTTCGGTCTCGGTGGCCGCGCCGACCTTGATCACCGCGACTCCGCCGGCCAGCTTCGCCAGCCGCTCCTGCAGTTTCTCGCGATCGTAATCCGAGGTGGTCTCCTCGATCTGGGCGCGCAACTGCTTAATGCGGCCTTCGATCGTCTTGTGCTCGCCCGCGCCGTCGATGATGGTCGTGTTGTCCTTGTCCACCGTGATGCGCTTGGCCCGGCCGAGGTCCTTCAACTGGACGCCTTCCAGCTTAATGCCGGTTTCTTCGAAGATCGCCTGGCCGCCGGTGAGGATGCCGATGTCTTCGAGCATCGCCTTGCGGCGATCGCCAAAGCCCGGAGCCTTCACGGCGCAGGCGTTCAACGTGCCGCGCAGCTTGTTGACCACGAGAGTGGCCAGCGCTTCGCCTTCCACTTCCTCGGCGATGACGAGAAGCGGCTTGCCCGAACGCGCGATCTGCTCCAGTACCGGCAGCAGGTCCTTCATGTTGCTGATCTTTTTCTCGTGGATCAGGATGTAGGGATCCTCGAGAACGCACTCCATGCGCTCCGGATCGGAGATGAAGTAGGGCGACAGATAGCCGCGGTCGAACTGCATGCCCTCGACGGTCGACAGTTCGGTCGACATGGTCTTGGACTCTTCCACCGTGATGACGCCGTCCTTGCCGACTTTCTTCATCGCCTCGGCAATGGTGTTGCCGATGGTGGCATCGCCGTTGGCCGAAATGGTGCCGACCTGCGCGATCATGTCGCCGGAGATGCTCTTGGAATGCTTCTTCACTTCGGCGACAACCAGCTCAACGGCCTTTTCGATGCCGCGCTTCAGGGCCATCGGATTCGCGCCCGCGGCGACGCTCTTCACGCCTTCGCGGTAAATGCACTGGGCCAGAATGGTGGCGGTGGTGGTACCGTCGCCGGCCATGTCGGACGTCTTCGAGGCCACTTCGCGCACCAGTTGCGCGCCCATGTTCTCGAGCGGATCCTTGAGTTCCACTTCCTTGGCGACGGTGACGCCGTCCTTGGTGATGGTGGGGCCGCCGAACTTCTTCTCGAGCACCACATTGCGGCCCTTCGGACCGAGGGTGACCTTCACGGCGTCGGCCAGTTGATTGACTCCGCGGAGAATCGCCTGGCGGGAATTTTCGCTATAAACAATTTGTTTTGCAGACATGGTTTGAATCTCTCCTTATGCCTTTGCTTTCTTCGCGCCACCCTCAAGCACGGCCAGGACTTCGTCCTCGCGCATGATCAGGTACTCAACGCCATCCAGCTTGATGTCCGAGCCGGAATACTTGCCGAACAGAATCTGGTCGCCAGCCTGCACATCGAGCGGAATCAGCTTCCCATCGTCGGAGTGCTTGCCCTTGCCAACGGCAACGACTTCACCCTTCTGCGGCTTCTCCTTGGCGGAATCGGGAATGAACAACGCACCGACTTTCGCTTCGTCCTCTTCGAGCCGTTTCACCACAATGCGGTCATGCAGCGGTCGAATATTCATGGATTGAACCTCCTCAACTTGTTTGGTAAAAGATACTTGCCTTCGAAAAATACGGGCACGGCCTCTTCGTTCCTGTCCGGGCCCCAAGCACTATTATTAGCACACTGTTTGATCGAGTGACAAAAAATCGATGTAAGCCATTGATTTTAGTAAAATTAAAGTTGTTGACTAGCGGAAATCAACCAGGGAAATATGAGTGTTACGCACGCAAGATAGCGGAGTGTGTTTCGCTATCTCTGACACTCTCAGGCGGTCACCACGAGACCTCAATCTCGCGTTCGTCCTCGGCGATTGTCCGGAGGTGGATCTCCATTCGGCCGGGAGGCATCAGCGCGGGGAAGCGCTCTCCCCATTCGACGAGCACGACGGCTTCGCGATCGAAGATCTCGTCGAGGCCTAGCGTGGCGAGTTGGGCGGCGGTGTCCAGACGGTACAGATCGATGTGATACGCGCGGCCGTTGCCGTATTCGTGAATCAGGGTGAAGGTGGGGCTGGAGACCTCCTCCGGCTCGGCGAGGCCGAGGCCGCTGAGGATTCCCTTGGCGAGCGTGGTTTTCCCTGCGCCGAGGTTCCCGATGAGCAGCAGGCAGGCCTTTTTCGGCAACGAGGCGGCGAGGCGGCGGCCGAGAGCCACGGTTTCCTCATCGGAAAATGTTTTATAAACACTCACGGATCGCTCGGGGCAAATAAGTCAGCAGGCCGGTGGCAAGGAGGCAGAACTCGGTCCAATCCACTGCGCCGAGCTCGCCTGCGCGGCCATGTAGCCAGACGGCGGCTCGAACCGCGGTAGAAATGTCATCCGGATGCTGGGCGACGAGACCGGCGATTAAGCCGGTGAGAATATCGCCGGTGCCGCCCTTGGAGAGGGCAGGCGAACCGGTGGGATTCACGAAAACATGGCCATCGGGCAGCGCGACCAAGGTGCGATTGCCTTTGAGCACAAGCAGGACATTGCGTTCCTGCGCGAAGGCGCGCGCTGTGGCCAGGCGATCGGTAAACTTGCCACCCGTGAGCCTCGCCATCTCGCCAGGGTGAGGCGTCAGAATGGTTTCGACGCCGCGCCCCTTGAAATTCGTTCCGGCGATGGAGTTCAAGCCGTCGGCATCGATCACCATGGGCACGGTGACTTCACTAAGGAGCCTTTTCATGAGTCCCGGCGCCGGACCAAGACCGGGTCCAACGGCGACCACTGTTTTCCTGTCGAGCGAAAAATGCTCGAGCGATTCCGTCATCAGCTCCGGCGCGAGTTTTGAGGCGTCGGCGCAGGCGACGCTGACCAGTCCCGCTCCGGCGCGCAAGGCGGCAAGGCCAGCCATGGCCGCCGCGCCCGATTTGCCCGGCGCTCCGCCGATGAGGAGCACGTGGCCGTAGAGGCCCTTGTTCGAATCGCGCCGGCGGGGTTGAAAAAGACCCGCAAAATCGACAGCCTCGGACAGGTGCAGATCGGATTGGAGATACCCGGACGGGATGCCGATGTCGCCAACGATCACCTTGCCGGCATTCTCCGCGCCCGGGCCGGTCACCAGATCGACTTTCGGCGCGGCGAACGTCACGGTGACGCTGGCGCGCACTTGAAGCGCAGAAGGAATATCCACGGCGATGATCCTGGCGCGGGGAAAGTCCTGGTTCATCGCGCGGATCAATTCCGCGTAGCGGCCGTCGACTTCACCGCGAAACCCGGTGCCGAGCAGCGCATCGACCACCACCGTGGCCGAACGGTCGAGCGGCGCGGGCGGATCGTCGACGCGTACCACCTGCAATGCCGCGACGCGGCCTTCGAGCAGGCGTGCGGCGACCAGGCCGTCGCCTCCATTGTTGCCTTTGCCGCAAACAATCACCACACGCTGGGCGCTGAGCGGCGCGCATTCGCTCTCGATGACCTCCACCAAACGGGTGGCCGCGCGCTCCATGAGGACTTCGCCGGGGACGCCGCCGGCGATGGTGCGGCGGTCGGCCTCCCTCATCTGATCCGAGGTGAGGACGTTTTTCACGCCTGCGCCTCGTTCAGCTTGTGTTCGAGTGTTTGCAGGCCCTCCGGCTGGCCCATCACGATGAGGTGATCGCCGACGGAAATGCGCGAGTCCGGGGGCGGATTAAAGACCATTTTGCCCTCGGCGGTGCGGATCGCCAGGACAATGACGCCCAGTTCGCTGCGAATCTGCATGCCGGCGATGGTGGATCCGATGAAGCCGCTGCGCGCGGAGACGCGAACCTGTTCGATGGTGACTGGAATTTCGAGATTTTGGGTGGTGAAATCGATGAACTGCTGCACGTGCGGCTTGAGCAGGGCCTGCGCCATGCGATGGCCGGTGCTGTTATAAGGCGCGAAGACAAAATCGGCTCCGGCGCGGCGGAGCTTGTCCTCGGAGCTTTGCTCGGCCACGCGCGCGGTCAAATGAATTTTCGAGTTGAGCGTACGGGCGGTGAGAATGAGGAACAGATTATCGGCATCGGAGGCGAGCGTGGCGATCAGCCCCTTGGCGCGCTGAATGCCGACCTCACGCAGAACCTCGTCGCGGCTGGCGTCGGCCAGCACCGCGAGCATGCCCTCCTGGATCGCCCGTTCGACTTTTTCCTCGTTGTTGTCGACCACTACGAAGGGCGCGCCCTGCTGATGCAACTCGTCGGCAGCGCCGCGGCCCACGCGTCCGAATCCACACACAATGAAATGGCCTTCTAATTTCTCGATCATTTTTCTGACCCGCCGTTTTCCGAAGTATTGATTCAGCTCCAGCTCGATGATGGTCTGCGTCATCGCGCCGATCGCCAACAGCACCACGCTTGCACCGAACAGAATCAGGAAGGAGTTGAAGATGCGCCCGACGTGGCTGAGCGGCCGGATCTCCCCGTACCCGACGGTGGTCACCGTGGTCAGCGTCATGTAGAACGCATCGAAGACCGGGTAATTTTCAATGAGGACGAAGCCGGCCGTTCCGCCCGCCAGCACCACGATCAATGCGATCGCGATCAGAGCGAGCCGGCGCCGGATCCGTTCCATCTGAACCATCGTACCCGTTCGGACCACGTCAGGAACTTCCGATGAGGATTCCGGTGAGCAACACCAACACGCCGCCGAGTCCGACCTGAAACGCCGCCGAATACCACGGCGTATCCATATATCTGTGGCGGATGTAGCTGATCAAGGCCAGTTCGATGGCGACGACAATACCGGCCACGGCCGTGGCGGCGCGAAAATCCGGGATCAGATAGGGCAGGGTGTGGCCGATACCGCCGCCGGTGGTCATGAGCCCGCAGACGGTGCCGCGAATCCAAGGGCGGCCGCGGCCGGTGAGTGAGCCGTCGTCGGACAGAGCCTCGGCGAATCCCATGGAAATGCCCGCGCCCAAAGACGCGGCGAGTCCCACCAGAAACGCGTCCCCACTGTTCTTGGTGGCGAACGCCGCCGCGAATACCGGAGCGAGAGTGGACACCGATCCGTCCATCAAACCGACCAGACCGGGTTGGATCACCTGAAGCAGAAAGAGCTTTCTCGCTCCGGCGTCCTCCGCCTCGAACGCCTGCTCCTCGATCTGCTTTTCCCCCATGGCCTCGGCAGTCCGCTCATGCTTGCGTTCGGCTTCTTCGAGGTCGCCGAGCAGCTTCCGGATCGAGGCGTCGGTCACCGTTTCGATCGCCTTCCGGTAGAACTGGCGCGTTTCGGCCTCCATCGACTCCGCATATTTACGCACGGCCTTGATGCCCAGGGGGCGCGTCAGCCAGAGGGGACGGCGGCGGATGAAGCCGGAAACGTTCTCGCGGCGGATCAGCGGGATATGGTCTCCGAAGCGCGTTTTATACAGATCGAACAGGCTCTGGCGATGAACCGATTCCTCGCGCTGCATTTCCTCGAACAACTTCGCGGTCGCTGGGTATTCGGCCCGCAGACCGTCGGCGAAGTCGCCGTAGATGCGCGCGTCCTCTTCCTCCGAAGAAATGGCGAGGGCGAGAATCTCGCGTTCGGTCAAATCTTTAAATCGTTTGGCCATAACTTTTCAGGATAGTGCGGCGCAGCGCCGTTTGCTACGCGATGGTCTGAAATCAGGGGGAGACACCGCAAGGTTGACATGTAAGTAAGTACTTACTTACACTGGCATTATGCCTACCGCCGCCGTCCATCGCCTGGCCGGAGCAGACCGCCGGCGCCAGTTGATTGAGGCGGCGATGGACCTGTTTTCCCGCAAAGGCTTCGCCGGGACCACCACGCGCGAGATTGCGCTGGCCGCCGGGGTCTCCGAGGCGATCATCTTTCGCCACTTCCGCACGAAGAGCGACCTCTACACGGCCATCATCGAGCACAATCTGCGCTCCGCCGCGGCCCAGGAAACGATTTCCGGCATTGAGGACTGCATGAAGCGCGACGACGACGAGGGATTGTTCCGGTTGATCGTGAAAGCAACGATTGAGGGCCATCGCAAGGATGCGCGTTTTGAGCGGCTGATGCTTCACGCCGGGCTGGAGGGCCATGAACTGGCCACCATCTACCGGCGCGAATTCGGCCTGCCGATTTTCGCTTCCTTGCGCGCCTACATCGAGCGGCGCCAGGCCGCAGGCGCGCTGCGGTCCATCGATGCCGGAGCGGTGATCGTGGCCATCGCCGGCATGGCGAATTATTACGCGTTGAACGTGGAGAGCGGCAGCTTCAGCTTCAATGACGAGCAGATCGTCGAGGCATTCACGCGCATCATGATGGACGGCGTCCGCGGGCCGTCCGCTTCCGGAAAGAAAAAATCGAAATGAGACTTCCAGCCTTAATTTATTCCTTTATCGCCATACTGCTGCTCACAGCCTGCGGCTCCAAGCAAGCCGCGCAAACCGGATTGGATCGAACTCCGAAGGCCGTGGCGATTGCGACCGCCGGGGCGGTGGTTCGAGAAGTTTCCGCCGGATTCGAGGAAACCGGCTCCTTCGTGGCCGACGAGTCCTCGGACATCGCGCCGCCGGTGCCGGGCCTGGTGGTGGCGACGCCGGTGAACGTGGGAGATTTCGTCAAGAAGGGCCAAACGGTGTGCGAGCTGGACCGGCGCGACGCGCAGTTGCGGCTGGAGCAGGCGCGCGCACAACTCGACGAAGCGACGGCCAACGTGCGGCAGGCGCAATCCCGCATCGGGTTAAACGCCAACCGGGTCTTCGACCCGAACGCCGTTCCGGAAGTGATCGCGGCCAAGGCGAGCTACGATTCGGCGCTGGCCCAGGCGCGGCTGGCAGCGGCCGATTCGAAGCGGTACGAGAATCTGGTCCGCACCGGCGATGTGTCGCGCAGCGCGTACGAAAAGGCGCATACCCAGCAGGAAACCGCCGACGCGCAGGCCAATGCCGCGCGCCAGCAATATGAAGGCGCGCTGAACGCCGCGCGGCAAAGCTATGGCGCGGTGGAAACGTCGCAAGCGTCGCTCGAAAGCTTTCGGGCGCAGCTGGCGCAGGCCGAGAAAGGGCTGTCCGATGCCACGATTCGCGCGCCGTTCGACGGCTATATCTCGGCCCGCCCCGTGGCTGTGGGGCAGCATGTTTCCGTCGACAGCAAGATCGCCACGATCGTGCGGATCGGAACGATGAAGCTGCAGTTGCAGACGCCGGAGCAGCGGAGTTCCCGCGCCAGCGTCGGCATGACGGTGAAAGCTCGCGTCTCGGCGTTCCCGGATCGCGATTTCATGGGCAAGGTTTCCGCGATCAATCCGTCGGTCGACCCCAATTCGCGCGCCTTCATTCTGGAAGCGCTGTTCGATAATCCCAAGGCCGAGCTTCGTCCCGGCATGTTCGCAACGGCTCGCGTGCTGCTGCCGGGCAAGGAAAACGCGGTGTTCGTGCCGCGCACGGCGGTGGTACACGACCGCACCACCGATTCGAATCAGGTATTCATTGTGGAAAGCAACACCGCCCGCCTTCGCGTCGTGCTGGTTGGCGAATCCGACGGCAGCATGATCCGCATTCTCTCCGGCCTGACGGGGACGGAAACCGTGGCGACCAGTCACCAGAGCGAACTATACGACAACGCGCCGGTGACGGTGCAATAGGAGAAAGCCATGCATGGATTAGCCCAGCTTTGCGTCCGCCGCCCTGTCTTCACCACAATGCTGATTCTCGCGTTGATCGTGGTGGGCGTGTTTTCGTATTTTTCGCTCGGTGTGGATCTGTTTCCAAAAGTCGACATCCCGGCCGTTTCGGTGGCGGTGGTCGATCCCGGCGCGTCGCCAGAGGAAGTGGAAACGGAGATCACCAAGAAGGTGGAAGACGCGGTAAACACCATCAGCCTGATCGACGAGGTCCGCTCGACATCGTCGGAAGGCTTGTCGGTGGTGACGGTCAGCTTTCTGCTGGCGAAAAACGGAGACACCGCCGCGCAGGAAATACAGAATAAAGTGAACCTCATCGCCAACGATCTGCCGCAGACGGCCAAGACTCCGGTGGTGCAGAAATTCGATCCCGACGCGGCGCCGGTAATTCAGATCGCCGTCTCCGCGCCGCGTTCCATCCGCGACCTGACGCTGATCGCCGATAAGCGCATCAAGCAACAACTGGAAAACGCCAAGGGCGTGGGCGAAATCACGATCCTCGGCGGCGCGAAGCGCGAGATTCACGTGGTGGTGGACCCGGATCGACTGCGCGCCTACAATCTGACCGTCAATGACGTGTTTAATGCCGTCCGCCAGCAAAACCTGGAACTGCCCGGAGGGAACCTGGAGGCCGGAGCCAAGGAGTTCACCGTCCGGACCACCGGAAAGGTGATTGAACCGGCGCAATTCAATCAAATCGCCATCGTCAACCGGGGCGGCTATGTGGTAAAGATTTCGGATATTGGCTACGCCGAGGACAGTTACGCCGAGCCTCGCACGGCCGCGCGCTTCGACGGCGCGCCCTCGGTGACACTGGTGGTCTCCAAGCAATCGGGAGAGAACACGGTGGCGACGGCGGCAGAGGTGAAGCAGCGGCTGAAGGAAATTTCCCCGCTGCTGCCCAAGGACGTGCGCGCCGAAGTTGTGACGGATCAGTCCGTCTTCATCGAGGCGTCGGTGAACAACATCCAACATCACCTGATCGAGGGCAGCATCCTGGCCTCGATCATTATTTTCCTGTTTCTGGCCAATATCCGCACCACGCTGATCGCCTCCGTCGCGATTCCGACGTCGATTATCTCGACGTTCGCGCTGATGGCCGCGGCAGGATTCACGCTGAACCAGATCACGATGCTGGCGCTGACGCTGATGGTGGGCATCGTGATCGACGATGCGATTATCGTGCTCGAAAACATCTACCGCTTCATGGAGGAAAAGGGCATGTCTCCCTACGAAGCGGCGATTGAGGGCACGCGCGATATCGGTTTCGCCGTGATGGCCACCACGCTCTCACTGCTGGCCGTGTTCTTGCCGGTGGGCTTCATGGGGGGCATCGTAGGACGGTTCATGAGCTCATTCGGCTTCACGTCGGCGTTCGCGATCGGCGTTTCACTGCTGGTTTCCTTCACGCTCACGCCGATGCTCTGTTCGCGCTTCGTCCGCAAGCCGGATGAGAAGCATGGATCGAAAGACGCGTTCGCGTTCCGCATCATCGACCGCAATTACACCGCGTGGCTGGAATGGGCCATGACGCATCGCAAGACGGTGGTGGCGGTCTGCGCGCTGGTGGTGGTGAGTATTGTGCCGTTGTTCATGGTGGTGGGAAAGAACTTCATCCCCGTGGACGATCAATCGCAATTCAACGTGAGGATCCGCACGCCGGAGGGGACGTCGCTGGCGGCGACCACCAATCTGGTGGAGAGGATCTCGCAGGACATCCGCGCGATTCCCGGCGTGAAACATACGCTGGCGACCGTCGGCGGCGGAGCGGACCGGTCCGTTACCAACGCTACTACCTTCGTCAATCTGGTGGACATCGACAAACGGCAGTACTCCCAGCAGCAGATCATGCAGCGCGTGCGGGATCAACTGGCCAAGTATCCGAAGGACATTCACACCGGCGTCGAACTGGTGAGCGCGGTAGGCGACAACCAGAGCAACGCCGACATTCAATTTGTCATCGAAGGACCGGATTTGCAGAAGCTGGCCCAGTTCTCCGGTGCGTTGATGGAGAAGATGAAGTCCATTCCCAAGGTCACGGATACGGATTCGACGCTGCGGGCCGGCATGCCGGAAGTCCGCATTGAGATCGACCGCGCCCGCGCCGCTGACCTGGGCGTCTCGGTGGAAAACATCGAACAAGCGATCAATACGCTGGTAGCCGGGCAGACCGCCTCGACGTTTAACGCGGGGGAAGATCAGTACGACGTGGTGGTTCGCGCCGGGCAGGGCTCGCGCGGCACGGTGGAGGGCCTGGCGAAAATGACGGTCCCGTCGACAAAGAAAGGGGCGGTGGGCCTGGATGAAGTGGTTTCGATCCGCGGCGGCACCGGGCCGTCGTCGATCAACCGGCTGAACCGCCAGCGGCAGGTGATGCTCACGGCAAATATGCTCGCGGGCGGCTCCCAAGCGGGAATTTTGGGGCAGGTGACGGATCTGGCGAAGTCCTTGAACATGGGGCCGGAGTATTCGTACGGCGCCACGGGAAGCTCCAAGGAATTGCAGCGCACCGGGTACTATTTTTCGCTGGCGTTCTCCCTGACGTTCATCTTCATGTACCTGGTTCTGGCCGCGCAGTTCGAATCCTTCCTGCACCCGGTCACGATTCTGCTGACGCTGCCGCTGGCGGTACCGTTCGGCATCCTCGCGCTGCTGATTGCCAACCAGAGCCTGAATATTTTCTCCGGCCTCGGGCTACTGCTGTTGTTCGGCATCGTCAAGAAGAACGCGATTCTTCAGATCGACCATATGAATGGCCTGCGCAGAACCGGGCTGAATCGCCACGACTCGATTATTCAGGCCAATCGGGACCGTCTGCGGCCCATCCTGATGACCACCATCGCGCTGGTGGCCGGGATGCTTCCGCTGGTCTTTTCCACCGGCGCGGGATCGTCGACCAACCGCACGATCGGCGTGATGGTGGCGGGCGGGCAGCTTCTCTGCCTGGTTCTGACGCTGCTCGCGGTGCCGGTTTTTTATTCGATTTTCGAGGATATCGCGGAGCATTCCTTCGTGCGCGGACTTTTTGCGGGTGTCCGGAGTCTGCGCGGCCGGTTTGCGATGTTCGTCCTGGCCGTGTTGGTGGTTCTGCCGCTGCGCGCGCAGGATCCTGCGCCGCCCCAGTTGCCGCAACTGGACCCGCTGGTGGTTCCGTCGCGCGTCGGCGTATTGGGCGTGCGCAAGATCGCCCTTCAGGAAGTGGTGGAACGGACGCTGGCCAACGACCCCGACCTGGCCGTGTCCCGGGTCGTTCTGGAAGAAGCCGGCTTCAATATCACCGGCGCGCGCGGGTTCTTCGATCCGATCCTGGGCGTAAAGGGCGACGATTACAAGAGCGTCTCGCCCTCCGCTTCGTCGCTGGGCGGCGGCCCTAACGGCAAGCTGACGCAGAAGGAACTCGACCTGACGCCGTCGCTGAGCGGATCCTCTCCGTGGCTTGGCACCACCTATGAGTTGGACCTGTCCCTTTCGCGCATCAACAGCGACAACCAGTTTTTATCCTTGAATCCGCAGTATCCCACCACCATCGGCGTGAAGCTGACCCAGCCGCTGTGGCGCGGGCTCCGCTACGACGATAACCGGCACCGCGTGGAGGTGGCGGTTCAGAATCGGGCGCTCACGGCGGAACAATTCCGCCAGAGAGTGATCGAGATCGTCACGCAGGCATTACAGGCGTACTGGGAACTGGACTACGCGCGGCGAAATTTTGACGTGCAGTTGGAGGCCGTGCGCCTGGCCGAGCAGCAATTCGCCAGCAATCGACGGCAGGCCGAGCAGGGGTTGTTGGCGCGCATCGATGTGATTGCCGCCCAGACGCAGATCGCCACCTTCCGGCAGAATGTGTTCATCGCTCAGGAGGCACTGGAGCGGGCCGAAAATAATCTAAAGCAGATCATCGCTCCCAATCGCCGCGATCTGGTTTGGGGCGCGGCGCTGATCCCGGAAACCGAGGCGCCCGCGACCATCGCAGTGCCTGACCTCGGCTCCGCGGTTAAGCAGGCGCTCAGCGCGCGACCGGAGTTGAAGGAAAGCGATCTTTCGATCGCCATCAACAAACTCGACGCGCGCCTGAGCCGCGAAATGGCCAAGCCTCGAGTCGATGCGTTCGCCAACGCCAGCCTGTCCGGGCTTTCCGGCTTCGCGACGTCCCAGGCCTCGAATCCGATCAACGGCGGATTCGGCGCGCTCATCACCCAATTGGACTTGCTGTCGGCTCTGGCCGGATTGCCCCCGCTCAACACCTCGCTGTTTTCTGGCGCAATCCCTGGGAACCTCATCGGCGGCCCTGGCCAGGCATGGTCCAACATCGGCGCGGGGACATTTCCCACCGTGCAGGTGGGGATTCAATTCTCGCTGCCCCTCCGCAACCGAACCGCCGAGGCCAATGCCGCCGTCGCCGTTGCCGAGGGGAAGCGCCTCCGCGTCCTGCGCGACCAGGCCGCGATGCTGATCGAATCCGACGTGCGCAATTCGCTGCAGGTCGCGACGTCGGCGCAGGCCCGCTACGCGGCGGCGATCCTGGCGCGCCAATCGGCGGAAGAGCAGTATGCGAGCGAACAGCGCCAGTTCCAGGCCGGCGCGTCCACCGTCTTTTTGGTGTTGGACCGCCAGACGGCCCTGATCGTCGCCCGCACCCGCGAGGTCCGCGCCAAGGCCGACTTGGCCGTGGCCGCCGCGAATCTGGATCGCGCCATGGCGCGAACGCTTGATACTCTGAAAATCGGACTCAAATAAATGGCAGATTCTCCCATCACTCCCCGCGCGCAGGATTTTGCCGCGTGGTATCAGGACGTTGTGTTACAAGGCGACATGGCCGAACCGGCCGAGGTGGTCAAGGGATGCATGGTCATCCGGCCTAACGGCTATGCCGTCTGGGAGGTGCTCCAGCGCGAGCTCGACGACCGCTTCAAGGCCACCGGCCACCAGAATATTTATCTTCCTTTGCTGATCCCGCAGAGTTTTTTGAAGAAGGAAGCCGAGCATGTGGAGGGATTTTCGCCGGAACTGGCCGTGGTGACCATCGCCGGCGGCAAGGAACTGGAGGAGCCCTACGTCATCCGGCCCACGTCGGAGACGATCGTCGGGCACTTCTTCGCCAAGTGGGTACAGAGCTATCGGGACCTGCCGCTGCTCTACAACCAGTGGGCGAACGTGATCCGCTGGGAACTGCGGACGCGCATGTTCCTGCGCACGACGGAGTTCTTATGGCAGGAGGGCCATACGGCGCACTCGTCGCATGAGGAAGCTGTCGAGGAAGTGCTGCGTATTCTGGACGTTTATGCCGAAGTGGCGGAAGACGTCATGGCGATGCCGGTGATCAAGGGCGCCAAGACGCGGGCCGAAAA
>JBBIVT010000033.1:13384-17774 GCA_037439565.1 Acidobacteriota bacterium
AAGGATGAAGAGAAGGCGGCGGTGATGGAGGTCGCGGCGAAGCTGGCCAAGGATCTGGGCGCGCACATCGACACGCGGGACGGCCTCAGCCCGGGCGCGAAGTTCTTCCATTGGGAGCGCCGCGGCGTTCCCGTGGTGTTCGAACTCGGACCGCGCGACGTCGCGGCGGGGAACATCGTCTTGAAGCGCCGCGATACCGGCACGAAGGAAGTGATTCCGCAGACGGAGGCGGTGGGCAAGCTGGCCGCAACGCTCGCGGCGATGCAGAAGGATCTGTTCACGGCCGCCCGGCAGCGCATGAAGGACAATACGGTGCTCGCCAATTCCATCGAAGAAGTGGAAGCGATCCTCAACAGCGACGTTACGGCCGAGCGCGGCGGCGGAAAGTTCGTCATGGCTCATCTGAAGGACGATCCGGAGACCGACGCGCGCATCAAGTCCTTCAAGGCAAGCGTGCGTAACGTACCTTCGGTGGATGAATACGACGGGCCCGGCAAATGTATCGTCACGGGCGAGCAGGTGCCGCAGCGTGTGGTAATTGCGAAGGCTTATTAGCCGCGGATCAATACTGATCGTTCGGCACGCGACGTTGTATACTCGACAACCATGGAACGACGCCACTTTCTCGCGGGCGCTGCCGCTCTCGCTTTGTCTCGAAACAGCAATGCCGCCGACCCCTCCGATCTGAAGGCCATCCAGGCCGAGATCGATCGACGACACGATGAGGCGATTCACCGCCTTCAGGACTGGATACGGCAGCCCAGCATTGCCGCCGAAAATCGCGGCATGACCGAGGGCTGTGATCTTATGATGCGCCTCCTGCGCGACGCCGGCTTCCAGCAGGTGACCAAGATCCCCACCGATGGCCATCCCGGCGTTTTCGCCACGCTCGATGCCGGGGCGCCGAAGACGGTTGGCATCTATTTCATGTATGACGTGAAGCAGGCCGACCCTTCGGAGTGGTCGTCGCCGCCGTTTGAAGCGGCGCTGGTTGATAAACCCGGCTTAGGCAAGGTACTGATCGGACGCGGAGCGGTCAATCAAAAAGGACCGGAGGCGACCTGGCTCGCCGCCCTGCACGCCTTCAAGGCGGCTGGCCGCAAGCTCCCCGTAAATCTGGTGTTCGTGGCCGAGGGTGAGGAAGAGATCGGCTCGCCGCATTTCAAACAGGTCGTGCACCGGCCGGATGTTCTGGCCGCGATGCGGAGGTGCACCGGAGTCTACATGCCGATGCCGATGCAGTCGCTCGACGGCACAGTGACCATCAACCTTGGGGCGAAGGGAAACATCGAGGTTGAACTCACATCCAGCTCCGAGCTCTGGCATCGCGGCCCCAAGGAAGATCTGCATTCGAGCAACGAAGCGCGCGTCGACAGCCCCACCTGGCACCTGGTAAAAGCACTGGCGACGCTGGTGGGCCCCGACGGCCATACGCCTGCCATCGATCACTACGCCGAGAAGGCCCTTCCGCTCCCGGCCGAGGACAAAGCCCGTATTCGCGAGGCCGCCAAGCGCATGAATGAAGACGTCGTGAAGAGGCAGCTCGGCGTCGAGCACTGGGTTCACGACGTGGATTTTCTGGAGGCCCTGGAGCTTCTTGCCGGCCGCCCAACCGTCAACATCGAAGGCATGATCTCCGGCTACACCGGTCCCGGCGGCAAAACGATTCTGCCGCATAAAGCGACGGCCAAGCTCGACCTGCGGCTGGTTCCCGGCCAAACCGCGGATGATTCGTATGCCGCGTTGAAGGCTCATCTGGCCAAACGCGGCTTCGGCGACATCGAGGTAAAAAGGACGGGCGGCTACGATCCCACCACCACCGATGCCAACTCGGCGTTGATTCGCGCGCAGCAGTCGGTTTATCGCAAGGCCGGCCTCGACCCGATTCTCTGGCCTCGCCTGGCAGGATCGTGGCCGGGCTATATCTTCACTGGCGATCCGTTGCGACTGCCTGCGGGACACTTCGGCCTCGGCCATGGTAATGGAGCACACGCGCCCAACGAATATTACGTCATCGAGTCGGCGAATCCGAAGATCCAGGGCATTGCTGGCGCGATCCGGTCGCACGTGGATTATCTTTACGAGCTGGCTTTGTAGATCCTCTGGCGGCGAGGGTGTGTAAAAACCCTCCTTTTTGGGGAAGACCGCCGCTTCGCCAGAGAATTTACGCGCGGGACAGCACCGGCGTGTAAACCGAAATTTCCTTGAGTACGACTCTGTCCCGGAGGGCTGCCCAATCCTGGTTTCCGTCGACCAATCTCCACGCCTTCTCCCGCTGCTCGAGTGAAGAGAACCCAATGAGCAGCTTGCCGCTATCGGTCACCGCGGCGCTGATGCCGTAGCGCTGCAACACCTTCGCCACCGAGGCCGACGACGATCCGTAATCCCGCAATTCAAAAACCACCGACGGAGCGACGCCGCGCACGACCAAGCGATGCGGCATCTTCTCCGCCGCGATCGCCTCCAGCACCAGCGGCCTTCTTGGCGCGCATAGTCCCGCCATAGAACCGGCGATTAAGGCGCGCCGCGTCATGCCCAGTCGACCTTTGGATGCATCTTGTGCCATTCCGTCGCCTGCTCGAACGCATGCGCCACGCGCAGAGGCGCGCCTTCCTCGTACAAACGGCCCGTGAACAGGATGCTCTGCGGGTTATTGCCGTTCAAAAAACCACACGGCACGGCCACCTGAGGATGGCCGGTCAGGTTGGTGATCTGCAGCGTCTGCGTTCCGGTGGGGACAATCAGGACGTCCCAATCCTTCATGAATGCGTCGAAATGCTCCTGCAGCAGGGTGCGCTCACGCATGGCTCGAATGTACTCGACCGCTGGAATAGTGCGCGCCGAGCGGAAGGTGTTCGGCCAATCGTTATTGGCCTGGCCGCTCAACTGCGCCACCCGGCCGTCACGGGTGATGTCGTCGAACGCGGTGGCCGCTTCCGCGGTCAAAATAATGCCCAGCGGCTGTGCGTTCATCTGGGGTAACTCCGCCGCCGCCAGCTTCGCGCCGGCTTTTCGCAAGGCTTCGAGCGCGTCGTCATAGATCTGTTTTCGTGCGGCGGCCTGGTCTGCGTTTTGCTGCTGGCCTCCGAATCCGCCCGAGCGCTCAAACTCCGCCTTCAGATAACCGATTTTGAGGCTCGTAAGAGGCAACCCCGGATTCCAGTCAAACGGAGCGTCGATGGTGGTCACGTCGTGGCCGTCGGGACCATACATGGCGTTCAGCACCAGCGCCGTGTCTTCCACTGACCGGCATATCGGCCCGATTTTATCCATGGTCCAGCTCAGCCCCATCGCCCCATACCGGCTGACTCGTCCATAGGTCGGGCGAAGGCCGGTGACGCCGCAACGCGTGCTCGGGCTGACGATCGAACCGAGCGTTTCGGTGCCGATCGAAAACCCCACCAGTCCTGCCGATGTTGCCGACGCCGATCCAGCCGATGATCCGCTCGATCCCTGCTCCAGGTTCCACGGATTCTTCGTCACGCCGCCGAACCACTTGTCGCCTTGCGCCAGCGCGCCCATGGACAACTTGGCGAGAAGAATCGCGCCCGCTTTTTCCAGGCGTTCAATGGCCGTGCAGGTGTAGGCCGGCACCTGTTCCTGGAACGGCTCCGCGCCCCAGGTCGTCTTGATGCCCTTCGTGGCGAACAGATCTTTCGCGCCATAGGGGATGCCATGCAGAGGACCGCGATACTTGCCGGCCGCGATCTCTTTATCGGCATGCGCGGCTTGTTCCAAAGCCAGATCCTCGGTCAGCGTGATGACGCAAAGCAGTTTAGGCGCGAACTTCTTCAGCCGCGCCAAATACATCTTGGTCAGATCCGTCGACGTAACCTTGCGCGCGCGCACCAGCGCCGCCAGCTCGGTCACGGGCAGGAAGCACAACTCCTCGGGATCCTTGAACGCCGCGAGCTTCGTAACGCGCGTCGGGAAGAATTTTGAGGCCCGCGGCTTCGGCTCCTTACCCGGCAGGGAAGGACGAAAATGAAACGCCGGCTCGGTGTCGAGCGGGACGTCGATCTTTCTCAATTGCTCAAACGAACCCAGAGCGCGGTTGATGCCAGGCAGCATCTGGTCGCGCTGCGCCTCGGTGAAGTCGAGGCCGATTACCTCAAGTGCGGCTTTTAACTGATCTTTGGAAATACGCTGCGGGGTGTCCTGACCACCGCGGCGTTGGGCGTCCGCTTCGACAACGAGTCCACCTTCGGAAGCGACGAGAGTCGCGATGGTGGGAGCGATTCCCAGAAGAGTCCGTCTGCTTAAGTCGGGCATGAACTACAGAATAGCGCCAGGGTGCGAGGTCCTGATAGCGCGTCCGAATCTCCCAATCGGAATTCAGTAACATAAATCGAGTGCGAGTCTTCTTTCTCCTACTTGCGCCCTTTCTCGC
>JBBIVT010000033.1:17874-41702 GCA_037439565.1 Acidobacteriota bacterium
TATACCGGGGCAGCCGGGATGGGCCCAGCCACGTGGTTACTGGTTTTGTCCTTCGACCAAGTCGGCCGGCCTGTTCCATTCTTCATAACGACCCACGGAGGTATCGATGACGTTCTCGATTTTGACGGAACGGGTCCCGAACTCCTGGAGCAGGATTATCAAGGCAGTATGCGTGACGACCCGGGCTATTATGTGACCACGCTCTATCAGCAGAGAGGCACGTATTGGTATCGCTCCGATGGCCAACACGGCGCGCATATGTTTCCGACATCAGAGAAGTGGTCAGTCACATGGAAGGAGCAACCAGCCGCTCTGACCATCCCGCCGGTCTTCAAGCGCGCTGTACTCGATTCAGGCAACGATCCGGCCACCGGTATCAAGGCCGTGGTAACCGGGGTTGGCGAATACAACACAGTTCACGTGGGGCCGGAGTCCGGGTGCAGCGTCGTCTCACCCGGCGTTGTCGTTCGGGACACGCCCGACGGTCGCAGCATTGAAATGGAGAGATTTGGGCAATCCCTAGAGATTTTGGCGAAAGCTCACACAATCGTTGTTCTGACCGGCGTCTACCACTTGAGCGGCAGCATGGATTGTAATGCCAGGATCGCCTGGGCGTCTACTAGTCCCTAGAGGGCAGAGCAAAAGGGCGTCACTTCCCCTTCCAGCACGCCTTTCTCTTCCCCAGAAACGCCGAAATCCCCTCCTGTGCATCTTCCGCCATGGCGTTCCCGGACATCACCTCTTTCGTGTACGCGTACGCGCCCGCCTGATCCAGGTCGATTTGCTTGTAATAGGCCTGTTTGCCGGTCGCCACCGTCATGGGACTCGCGTCGGCGATCTGCAGGGCGAGATTTCGCGTCTCCGACACCAAATCGTCTGGAGCCGCCACCCGATTTACCAGCCCCCAATCCGCCGCCGTCGGCGCGTCGATCGCCCGGCCGGTCAGCAGCATCTCCATCGCCCGTTTCCGGCCGATCGCCCGGGTCAGCGCGACCATCGGCGTCGAGCAAAAAAGGCCAATTTTGACGCCCGGCGTGGCGAACATCGCATCGGAACTCGCCACCGCCAGATCGCAGGTAGCCACCAACTGGCATCCCGCCGCCGTGGCCGTGCCCTGTACCTGCGCGATCACCGGCTGCGGAATCGATTGGATCTTCGTCATGAGTTGCGTGCACACGTCGAAAATGCGGCGGTACTCCTCCAGCGTTCGACCTGTCATTTCGGTCAAATCGTGTCCCGAGGAAAAGACCTTTCCCGCCGCAGCCAGGATCACAACTTGCGCATCCGGCCGGGATGCAATCGCGTCCAGGGATTGCATCAGTTCGAGCATCAGATCCAGGGACAACGCATTGCGTCTCTCCGGGCGCTCCAGGGTGACAATCGCCAGAGGTCCCTCGAATTGCATTCCAAGATTCGGCATGGGCGGATTGGCTACTTGCCGCCTTCCGATTGCTGCTTGCGGTACGCGGCCCAGCGCTTCTTTTGTGCCTCGGCCATCTTTTTGCGGACTTCGGGGCTCAGGTTGCGCTTTTTCGCCGGTTCCCCGGCGGGCGCCGAGGCCGTCGCCGCCGCGTTGGCTGCCGTCAACCAGGCTGGAGGCCTTCCTCTGCGCTTGCCCGTGGACGCCCGGGCGATCCGGTCCAGAGCCGCCAGCGCCTCATCAATCGCCGCCCGTTCCGCTCGAAGCTCGGCAATCAGTTTGATAAGTTCCATGACGTCTACGATTGTAAACCCGATGGAAGAAATCCGCTTCGGAGTAAAATGGGGGCTATGAAGAAACTCCTGGGAGCCTTGTTCCTGATGTCTGCTGCTTTGTTCGGCGCCTCCAGCATCTATGAGTTCACCCTGAATTCCATCGACGGAAAACCGCTTCCGATTGCCGATTTCAAAGGCAAGGTGATCCTGATCGTCAACGTCGCCAGCAAGTGCGGATACACGCCTCAGTACAAGGAACTGGAGGCGGTTTACGAGAAGTACAAGGACCAGGGCTTTGTGATCCTGGGGTTCCCCGCCAACAACTTCATGGGCCAGGAGCCGGGCACCAACCAGGAGATCAAGACGTTCTGTTCCCGGACATATGGCGTCAAATTCCCGCTCTATACCAAGATCTCCATAAAGGGCAGCGACCAAGCGCCGTTGTATCAATTCCTGACCGATCCGGCCACAAAGACGGGCGGCGAAATCAAATGGAATTTCACCAAATTTTTAGCCGGCCGCGACGGAAAGATCATCGCCCGGTTTGAGACGCCCGTCAAACCCGACGCTCCAGAAGTCATCGCGGCCATCGAAAAGGCCCTGAAGTAGCCCGCAATGCCGAAAATCCTAGTCACCGGAGGAGCCGGATACATCGGCTCCATCACTGCCTGGCATCTGCGGCAGCGCGGCTATGAGATTCTGGCCGTCGACGATCTCTCGCGCGGCCATCGGAACGCTGTGCCTGCGGAACTCCTCCACACGGTGCGGCTGCAGGATACCGGCGCCGTTGCCGGGCTGCTGGACGGCGTGGACGCGGTGGTTCACTTCGCCGCCTACATCGCCGTGGGCGAATCGACGCGCGAACCAGAGCTGTATTACGCCAATAACGTCGGCGGTTCACTTTCCCTTTTTGAGGCGATGGCGCGGGCGGGCGTCACAAAGCTCGTATTTTCCTCCACCGCCGCCGTTTACGGCGAGCCTCGCCAGACGCCCATCCCCGAGAACTCGCCTTTCGCGCCGGTCAGCCCGTACGGGGAGTCGAAGGCCATGGTCGAGCGGGTTCTGGCCGATTTGGACAAATATCGCGGCCTGCGGAGTGTCGTCCTGCGCTATTTCAATGCCTGCGGAGCCGAGCCAGAAGCCCGGCTGGGGGAAATGCACGAGCCCGAGACTCATCTCATCCCGCTGCTGTTCCGCGCCGCGATCACCGGCGAGCCGGTCAAGATTTTTGGCGACGACTACCCGACGCCCGATGGCACCTGCATCCGGGATTACATCCATGTGGGGGACCTGGCGACGGCGCACCTGGCTGCCTTGGAGCATCTGCTGGCCGGAGGCGCCTCGGATCAGTTCAACGTCGGTACGGGAGAGGGGCATACCGTCCTTGAAGTGCTCCGGACCGTCGAAGATGTTTCAGGACGCCCCGTGCCTCACCAGATTGCGCCCCGCCGCGATGGGGACTCCCCGTCGCTGGTGGCCAATTCGCAAAAACTACGGGCCATGCTTGGCTGGACGCCCGTCCGCAGCGATTTAAAGCAAATAGTGCGTGACGCCTGGGATTTTTTCGTGCAAAATAGCGCATGAGCGAAATTGGCCGTCTGGCAGGTGTCTTTTTTGAGCCGGGAAAGGTTTTTGCCGACCTCGCGGCAAAGCCGCGCTGGCTGGTCCCCATCCTGATCTCGATCTTGCTTGGTTTGTGCTTCGTCTATGCCCTGAACTCGCGCGTCGGCTGGGATCAGACCATCCGCCAGGCCATGACGAATAACCCCCGCACGGCGGACATGACCGTCGCGCAGAAGGAACAGGCGATTCAAGCGGGGGCAAAGTTCGCCGCCATTGTGGCGTGGATCGGCGCGATCCTGGGGCCGCCCGTGTTCGTTCTGATCATCGCCGGCATCCTGACCGGACTCTTTAATGCGCTTCTCGGAACGGATCTGAAGTTTGGGCAGATGTTTTCCATCACCGCTTACGCCATGCTGGTCCGCACCCTCTACACCGTGCTGATTTTGCTGGTTTTATATCTGAAGCCGCCGGAGGATTTCGATATTCGCGTGAACCCCTTCAGCATCGGCGGGTATTTGAGCCGGACGGAGACGCCGAAGTGGCTGATGAGCCTGGCGACTTCGCTCGATCTGTTCAGCATCTGGACGGTGGTGCTGCTGGCCATTGGCTTCTCGGTGGCGTCGCAAAAGCTGTCGTTCGGAAAATCCCTGGCCGGCGTCGCCCTTCCGTGGCTGTTCGTGGTGGTCGCCTTGATGGGGATGGCGTCTTTCCAATAGGTCTACTGGCTTCTCAAGGCGGTCATTGGATCCACCAGCGACGCTCTCCGCGCCGGGAAATAAGCCGCCGCCAACGCCACCGTTGTGAGCAGCGCCGCCGTCGCGCCGAACGTTGCCGGATCGCTGGAGGTGACTCCATAAAGCAGCGATCCCATGAGGCGCGCCGCAACCCACGAACCCAGCGTGCCGAGCGCGATTCCAACCAGCGCCAGCGTCATCGCCTGCCGGAGAACGCTTCGCCGGACCTGGCTCGCCGACGCCCCCAGGGCCATCCTGATGCCGATCTCCTGGGTTCGCTGGCTCACCGTGTACGATATGACACCATAAATTCCCAGCGACGCCAGGATCAGTGCGATGCCCGCGAAGCCTCCCAGCAGCATCACCACAAACTTGCGCGGGGACACCGACCGGTCGACGAGCCGTTCCAAGGGCCGGAATTCGTTGGCCGGGATATCCGGATTTACCGGCAGCAGCGCGGCCCGTACCGGCCCGGCCAGCGCCTCCGGATCGCCCTTCGCCCGAACGACCAGATCCACGTTTGAGAAATCTCCAGTTTGCCGGATGGGAAAGTACAGTTCCATGCCCGCATCCTGTTCGAGCGTCAGATGCCGGACGTCGCCCACGACACCGACCACTTCGACGGGATCGCGGTTCAGCAGGATCTGCCCGATCGGGTCCTGCCCGGGCCATATTTTGCGGGCCATGGTTTCATTGACAATGGCCACCTTTGGCGCCCCGGCGCTGTCCCGTTCTGTGAACTCGCGCCCGGCGCGCAACGGCACGCGCATGGCATGGAAGTATCCTTCGCTGACGATCCGGACGAACTCGCAAGGGAAGTTGTCCTTGGTATACGTCTGACCCTTGGCGGGCACGCACCAGTTTCGATTTTTGCCGAGCGGAAGGGCGTCCGTCAGTCCCACCGAATCGACTCCAGGGATGTCGCCGGCCCGCCGAAGCACCTCGGTGAAGTACCCGAGAATCTCGCCGGCGGACTTATAGCGAGGGCGCGGATCCACGCGCAGCGTCGCGGCGTGCTCCGCTTTGAAGCCCATATCGACGTCCAGCACCTGCACGAAGCTGCGAATCAGCAGCCCCGCGCCCACCAGCAAAACGCAGGCCACGGCGACCTCGGCGACTACCAGTGCGCTGCGCAGGATGCCGCGGCCCTCGCTCGATCCGCGCGCGGAGTCCTTGAGCGACTCGTTCAAATCTCCCCGCGATTGCTGCAGAGCCGGGACAATGCCAAAAATCAGCCCTGTGAGGATCGCGGTGGCGGCGGTGAACAGCAGCGCTGTGCGGTCCAGCGTGACGTAGCGCATCATGGGAATGCTCAGATTTGGCAGCGCAACGAAGGCGCGCGTTGCGCTGAACGCCAGCGCCAGCCCGAGAACCGCGCCTGCCAACGACAGGGAGACGCTTTCGGTCAGCATCTGGCGGATCAAGCGTCCGCGGCTGGCTCCCAGCGCCGCCCGCACCGCGATTTCCTTGCGGCGTCCGGTTGCCCGGGCCAGCAAGAGGTTGGACAGATTCGCGCACGCGATCAGCATCACTGCTCCGACCGCGAATCCCAGGACCACGAGAGCGTTCCGCAACCGTCCCGTCACCTGATCCGCCAGCGCGGTCAGCTTCACGCCCCAGTCATAGCGCTCCGGGTGCTGTTTACGGATCTGTTCGGCAAGAACGTCCAACTCCGCCTGCGCACTCTGCACCGTCACCCCCGGCTTCATGCGGCCGATGATCGATAAGGTATTCCCCCAACGGTCCGTTTCCGCGGTCAGCGCGAATGGGCGGTAAAGGTCAATGCGGGAACTGGGAGAAAAAACCGAGGCGAAATCGAACTCGCGCGGCATCACGCCAATCACCGTGACCGGCCCGTTGTTCAAAGTGATCGCCTGCCCTACAATCTTCGGATCCGCGCCAAACTTCCGCTCCCAAAGCGATTCGCTGAGCAGCACGGCGGGTGTTCCGTGCCACTTGGCCTCCTCGTCGTTGAAATACCGGCCAAGCTTCGGCTGAATGCCCAGCACGGAAAAGAAATTCTGCGATACGCCGACGCTGCCGAACCGCTCCGCCTCGCCGTTCAGGGTTAACGTGTCGTCGCCCTCGCCGAAAAAAGCGAAGAAGGCACCCATATCGGCGAAGGATTGGTTCATTTTACGTAAGTCGTTGAAATTGGAGACGCGTGAAGTTGCGCCGGAGAGCCCTTCCTTGCCCGTGTTGGCGATCCAGACCAGCCTCCCGGCGTCGCGAAACGGCAGCGACCGGATCAGCACCGTGTTCAGAACACTGAAAATTGCGGTATTTGAACCAATCCCCACCGCCAGGATCAGAATCGCGATCCAGGCAAACGCCGCATCGCGGCGGAGGGTGCGGAGAGTGTATCTCAGGTCCTGCAGGAGTTCGTGGCCCATGTTCTTTATTACTCCAGTGCCGGCTCGAGGTTTGCAAAATAAGTTGTTTTCTGCCAACGGTTGCACGCTTGAGCCAGGGCCTGCGTCATAGTAGGTAGGGCGAGGTGTCGCCCTGATGCCGCATGGCCGAATGGACCCTCAAATACGCCGATTCGCGAGGCGCGATTCACCAGCAGGTGGCCGAAGCCGCCTCCGAACGCGAACTGCGGGACCGCTTCCAACAGCAGGGCTTCCTGATCTATTCGATCAAACCTCGGGCCGAAGGCAGAGCGGCACCCGGCCAGGCGTCCCGGGGGAAGATCAACACCGAGAAGTTTCTCATTTTTAATCAACAGTTTGTGACCTTGATCCGGGCCGGACTGCCCATCCTCAAAGCCCTTGACCTGCTCACCGACCGCCTCACTGACCCGAAGTTGTCCAAATACATCGCCTCTGTCCGGGACGAGATCCGGAACGGGGCGCTTCTGTCCGACGCGTTTGCCAAGCAGGGCGTCTTTCCAGCGATTTACGTCACCAGCGTCCTTGCGGGCGAGCGCAGCGGCTCCCTCGGAGAAGTCTTAGAACGCTACATTACCTACCAGAAGCTGGCCCTTTCTGTACGGAAAAAGCTGATCGTATCCCTGATGTATCCCGCGCTGCTGATTCTGCTGGTCATCTGCCTGATCGTGTTCCTGGTCACCTACGTGGTGCCGAACTTCGCCGTCCTCTACGCCAGCATGGACGCGGAGCTACCTGCGCCCACCCGCATCCTGATCGCGATCGGCGGCACCGCGCGGAATTACATCCTGATCGGATTCGCCGCCCTGGTCAGCGCGCTGGTCGCGTTCCGGTTTTGGGCGCGAACCGCCTCCGGGCGTGAGCGGATCGACCGGTTCCTGCTGAAACTGCCCATCGCCGGCGAGGTTTGGCTAAAATATCAGGTCGCACAGTTTTCCCGTGTGCTCGGGACGTTGCTGGTAGGTGGCATTCCGTTGCTGCAGGCGCTCGATACGGCGTCTGACTCGCTGGGTACGCAGGTTCTTATGAAGGTACTTGCAGATGCCGTGAAGCTGGTGCGCGAAGGGCAGGCGCTTTCGCAATCCCTGCGCAAGACCAAGATTTTCCCCAGCTTATCTCTCGACATGATTGAAGTCGGCGAGTCCACTGGCGCGCTGCCGCAGATGCTCACCAGCGTAGCCGAGTTTTACGAAGAGGACGTTTCCAACAGCGTGACGGCAGCACTGAGCCTGATCGAGCCGATCATCATGATTGTGATGGGTATCTTCGTGGCCTTCGTTTTGATTTCGCTCTACCTGCCGATTTTCTCGCTGGCGGATTCGGTGCATACATAATATGGCGACCATCGACAAAGCTCTCCCTACCGACCCGGTTCAGGAGCAGGCCCGCGCCCGCGCCATGGCCGAGCGCTATTACCACGAGTTCGTTGACCTGCGCGAGGTGCGCATCGATCACGACCTTTTTACCTCCGTGCCCGTCGACCTGATGTTCCGCTACAACTTCGTTCCGATCCAGGCCTATAATGGCTCGCTCGAAATCGCGCTGGCGGATCCGCGAAATCTGAATCTGATCGACGAACTGGCCGTGCTTCTGGACAAGAAGCTGCGAGTGAAGGTCGCCACCCTCTCACAAATATCCGATCTGCTCAAGAAAACCGAGCAGTCCCAGCGCGTGCTTGACGAAGTAACCGAGGGTTTCACGCTCGATGTGGTCGGCGACGAGGAAAATCAGGACGAGACGCTGTCCATCGACAAGCTTTCCGCCACCGATTCCAACATCGCGCCGGTGATCAAGCTGGTGGATACCACCATCTTCAACGCGCTGGAGCGCCGCGCCAGCGATATCCACATTGAAACAAGGGACCAGGAAGTGGCGATCAAGTACCGCATCGACGGCGTTTTGCACTATGCCATGCCGCCGATCGCCAAGGACTGGCATTCCACCATCATTTCGCGCATCAAGGTGATGAGCGAGCTCGATATCGCCGAGCGCCGCATCCCCCAGGACGGCCGCTTCCGCGTGCGCTACAAATCGCGGCTGATCGATTTTCGCGTGTCGATCATGCCAACCATTCATGGCGAGGACGCCGTGCTCCGCGTTCTCGACAAGGAATCGATGAGCGAGACATTTGCAAAGCTCTCGCTGGATGTGGTGGGCTTCGCCGAATCCGATTTAGTAAAATTCCGGCGCTACATCAAGGAGCCGTACGGCATGGTGCTGGTGACCGGCCCTACAGGCTCGGGGAAAACCACGACATTGTACGCCGGTTTGAGCGAGATCAAGAACGACGAAGACAAAATCATCACCATTGAAGACCCGGTGGAATATCAGATCAAGGGCATCACGCAGATCCCCGTCAACGAGAAGAAGGGCCTGACCTTCGCGCGAGGCCTCCGCTCGATTCTGCGCCACGACCCGGACAAGATCATGGTGGGCGAAATTCGCGACCAGGAGACGGCACAGATCGCCATCAACGCGGCGCTCACGGGCCACCTGGTGTTCACTACCGTCCACGCCAACAACGTGCTCGACGTGCTGGGACGCTTCCTCAATATGGGCGTCGAGCCGTACAACTTTGTCTCCGCGCTGAACTGTATTCTGGCTCAGCGGCTGGTGCGCGTGATTTGCAGCCATTGCAAAAAGGCGGTTCGCTATCCGGACGAATATCTGACCGAAAGCGGCCTCCATCCAGACGAATGGCGCGATGTTGAATTTCAAGAGGGCACGGGCTGCTTCGAATGTGGCGGAACCGGATTCCGGGGCCGCAGCGCGATCCACGAACTGCTCGATTTGAGCGAGCGGATCCGCGAGATGATTCTCGACAAGCGTCCGGCATCGGAAATCCGGAGGCAGGCCGCAAGCGAGGGCATGACGTTCCTGCGCGAGGCCGCGCTGGCCAAGGCCAAAACTGGCATCACCACGCTAAAAGAGATCAACAAGGTCACTTTTATTGAAGGTTAGGAAAAGACGATTGATGGGCATGCTGGGGACATTGACACGTTTAGTGAAGGATCCGCCGCCGGACCACGCCTTTGAAATCTCGGAGGCGGGAATCTCCTACGCCCAGGGCTCGCGCACCGGCTTTGAAGCCTTCGCGCCAGGGACGATCGCGGTAACACCGTCGGCCGACAACATTTTGCGGCCGGACCTGGTGTCGGGCATGATTGGACGCATCGCCCCGGCGGCGCAGGTGAAAAGGCGCCGCCGCGCCGCGCTGATTCTGCCCGATTACGCGGCCAGGGTGACGGTGCTCGATTTCGATTCCTTCCCGCCGGCGCCGGCGGAACAAGTATCGCTGGTAAAGTTTCGCATCAAGAAGACGATCCCGTTCGATATCGAATCGGCGGCGCTGAGTTACTTCGTCCAGCCGCCTTCCGGATCGAAAAGGGTAGAAGTTCTGGCGGTTACCATGGCGTTCGAGATCGTCGCGCGGTACGAGGCGCTCTTTCGGGCCGCGGGATTTCAGCCTGGCGAAGTAACCACCTCTTCGTTGGCGGCGTTGAATCTCTACCATGGCGACGGCGTTTCGGTGGTGGCGAAATTGTCCGGCCGGGTGCTTACCGTCGCGGTGATTTCCGGGGGAGCCGTCAAGCTGTTCCGCTGCGTAGCGCTGGAGGGTCCGGACGACGACGAGATTCTCGCCGTTCTTAATCCCACGTTCGCTTACGTCGAGGACGAACTGGCTTCGCCGGTGAAAAAAGTGTTCCTTTGCGGATTTAAAAACGGCGCGCCCATGGGGATGAAGCGTGAAGCCGAGACCCTGCTCAGCCGCCTGGGGACGCCGGGAGAATATAATGCCGGATTGCTCGGCTATCTGGAATCGGTGGTTAATTAGTGCGCATCCCGATCAATCTCTCCTCCGAACCGTTCCGCCGCGACCGGCCGGTGATCGTCGGATCGAGCGTCCTCGCCGCCGTGCTGGCGGTGATGCTTGCAGTCCTGGTGTATCTCATCTTCACCGAACGGGAGCGGATGAGAGATACGCGCGCGGCAGTAAATCGCTTCGAAATGCAGGTGAGGGATCTGACGGCGCAACAGGCCCAGCTCGACGCGAAACTTCGCGAGCCCGCCAACGCGCAGGTTCTGCAGCGCAGCCGCCTGCTGAACATGCTGCTGGAGCGCAAGTCCATATCCTGGACAAGAATTTTCTCCGATCTGGAGGGCGTGATGCCATACGATGTCCGCCTCATCTCGGTCCGCCTGCCGCAGATCACCTCGCAAAATGAAGTAGTGCTCGATCTGCAAGTCGGATCGAAATCGCCGGAACCGGTGATCGAGTTTCTGGTCCGTCTGCGAAAATCTCCCCTTTTCGGGCCAGTCGACCTGAAGAGCACCCAGCCCCCGACACAACAAGAGCCGATATACAAATACCGGTTTACGGTGAACTATGCTCAGAAGCTTTAGCGGCCAAGGGCCGGGTTCCAGGACGCAGTTGGTGTTGCGCGTGTCGGTGGGCGTGCTCCTGGTGTTGAACCTGGTGGCGGCGGGCCTATTGCTCTATCCGCCGGGGGGTTCGGCGGACGATTTGGAGCGGCAGTTGGCGGATCTCCAAGGCCAGGCCAAGGCGAAACGCGAAGCGCTGGAGAAAACCAGACAACATGTGGCCGCGGTGGATTTGGGACGCAGCGAAGGAGAGAAGTTCCTGGGATCCTATTTCCTGCCGAGCCGCGCGCGCAGCGAGCAGTTGCTGTCGCAGTTGGGCCAGGCCGCGGCCGGGTCTAAAATAAAAGAGAAGGACAGGAGCATCGCGTTTGAGCCCATCGACGGCTCCGATACCCTGAGCATGATGTCGATCACCGCCAACTACGAAGGCGAATACTCAGACCTGCTGCACTTCGTGCATGAGATCGACCGGTCGCCTTCGCTGATGATCATCGAGTCGCTCAACGCCGCCCCACAGACCGGCAGCAAGCTGCTATCGATTTCGATGAAGCTCGATACCTTCGTGCGCGAGGATTCCGTCCAATGAAACTGCTCCCGGAGAAAATCGGCGGAAATCCGAAGCAGTACGCCATCCTCGGTGCGCTGGTGATCGGACTCGTCTTCGTGTACCGGATGTATAACGAACCGGTGACGACCGCAGCGCCCTCTCCGTCCCCGACGGCGCCGTTGCCGAGACCGGCGGTGGTCGCGCGGCAGCAAGCCGTGGCACAGGAGGCCTCCTCCGGCCCCAAGCTCGAAACACGCAGCGGCCATCGCGCCGACGATTTCCGTCCCTCGCTGAAGCTGCCCGACGGCGTGGACGTAACGAAAATCGAGCCGGTTCTCAAACTGGATTTGTTGGCCAAATTGCAGGGTATTCCGCTTGAGGGAGGGTCGCGCAGCGTGTTCGATTATGGAGCTCCCCCGGTGCCTCCACCGCCTCCAGTCGCTCCCATCAAGCCCGGAATGATAGTTGTAAACGGGAAGCAGGTGCCTGCGGGAAGCATCGCACCCACAGGGGCGGCAACACCGAATCCGGGGAAGGCTCCGGCGCCTCCGATTCCGTTGAAATTTTATGGCTACGCGAACCGGCTCAGCGGCCCCGCGCGCCAGGCGTTTTTCCTTGACGGAGACGATATTCAAATCAAGGCGGAGAACGACGTAATCCGGGGCCGGTATAAGATTCTGCGCATCGGCATCAATTCGGCGGTGGTGGAGGATCTGCAGACGCACGATCAGCAGACGCTACCGCTGGTCGCGGAGTTAACGTCATGAGACGGGCATCGCCCGACCTGCGCCAGGCGCCGGCCGGCCTCCATTCCACCGAACGCGGGTTCGCCCTGCTGATGGTTTTCCTGATGGCGGCGGTCGTCGCCATGTTCCTCTATTCGCAGTTGCCCCGCGTGGCATTTGAGAGCGAGCGCGACAAGGAGCAATTGCTGATCGACCGCGGCGAGCAATACAAGCGGGCGATTCAGCTGTATGTGGTGGCCTGGAAGAAGTATCCCGACAAGATCGAAGATCTGGAAAACACCAACAATAAGCGCTACCTACGAAAACGCTACATCGATCCGATGACCGGCAAGGATGAGTGGCGCTTGATTCACGTCAACGCTGCGGGCGTGCTCACCGATTCCCTGGTGCAGAAGCCGCCGACTCCGGACGGGAAGCCTGCGGATGGCTCGGCGGCGCCGGGGACATTGGGATCTTCCTCGACGGCGACAGCGGCGGCGGTCGATCCTAACGCGCCGCCCGCTCCGGTGAACTCGGCGGTGATGCGGCGTCCCAGCGACGTGGTGGGGCAGGCATATTCGCAGTCCGCGAATCCGGATTCGAACGATCCGGCGACTTGGGCGCCCATCACGCTGGGCCCGCAACCGGGCGCCAACGGAACCACCAACGGCCAGCCACCCTCGGGAGCAGTAGGATTCAACGCCGGCTTGTTGGGACAGAATCCGGGCCAGGGGCAGCCGGGAATGCCGGGCCAGGTACCCGCGCCGGGAGCCTTCCCGTTGCCGGGCCAGCCGGGCTTTAATCCCAATCAGAACCAGTTCAAGGTGGACGCCAACGGTCAACTGGTGCCATTTACGCCCACGCAGGCGGTCCAGAACACGCCGCAAGCTGCCGGGTTCCAGAATCCAGGGACAATGGGCGCACAGGCGGGTTCGATGGGTGGAATTTCCGCGCCGGGGATCAACCCCGCCGGCAACGGCTTCGGAGCGCAGAATGCGGCAACACAGTCCATTAACAACATGCTCACGAATCCGAATCCGGTGGCGGGCGCAAACGGGCTGGGGACGGCAGGCGGCATGACGTCGGGCGGAATCGCCGGGGTAGCATCCACGTTCAAAGGCCCCAGCATTAAAATCTACAAGAAGCGGCAGAAGTATCAGGAGTGGGAATTCATTTTCTCGCTCGACGATCAGCAGAATATGCCGGGGCAGAACCGGAATCCTTTGCAGCCAGGCCAGAATGGGCTGACGCCGGGGCAGAGCGGGGCCCCAGGAACGACTCCGGGAGCACCGGGCTCAGCGGTGATGCCTGGTCCCGGGACTGCGACCACGGGGAATCCGTAAAGGCGCCCCACCACGCCCACAAGCGTCCATGATCGTCATGGGCGCAAATCTGCCGTAGAATAGCGGACATACGCGTCCCAAAACCGGACAGTGCGGCGCACGGCGTCCGCCGTCCTCACAAGAGTTTAGCAACGGAATAGGGATTGCACTGCCACTCGGTTACAATTTCAACCAGATGCATAAAGAGGGCAGGATTCTCATCGCCGACGATCAGCCGGATGTTCTTGAGGCACTGCGGCTGCTGCTTAAGGGCGAGGGGTTCGAGATCGAATCGGCGGCTTCGCCGATGGGAATTCTGGCTGCGCTCGAATCGCGCGATTTCGACGTCGTGCTGATGGACCTAAATTACACCCGGGACACCACCTCCGGCGAAGAAGGGCTCGATACGTTGATGCGCATTCAGGCCATCGACGCCAACGTGCCCGTGGTGGTGATGACGGCGTGGGGCAGCGTGGATCTGGCCGTCGAGGCGATGCGTCGCGGCGCGCGCGACTTTATCCAGAAGCCGTGGGACAACGCGCGGTTGCTGGCCATCGTGAGGACTCAGGTGGAACTGAGCGGCGCACTGCGGCGCGGCCAAAGGCTGGAGGCGGAAAATCGGCTGCTGCGCACCGAGGGAAGGCCCGCGCTGATCGCCGAATCGGCCTCCATGCAGCCGGTTCTGCAACTGATTTCCCGCGTCGGGCCGTCGGACGCCAATGTGTTGATCACGGGCGAGCCGGGCACCGGTAAGGAAGTGGTCGCGCGCACGCTGCACGCCGTGTCCCTGCGCAGCGGCCGGCCGATGGTGACCGTCAACGCCGGCGGCTTGGCCGAGGGCATCTTCGAGAGCGAACTGTTCGGCCACGTGAAGGGCGCATTCACCGACGCCAAGATAGACCGCGTGGGGCGTTTCGAACTGGCCGACGGCGGCACCTTGTTTCTGGACGAAATCGCCAACGTGCCGATGAATTTGCAGGCCAAGCTGCTGCGCGTGCTGGAAACCGGCGAGATGGAACGCGTTGGATCGTCGAAAACCCGTAAAGTGGACGCGAGGGTCATCTCGGCGACCAATGCGCTTCTGCCGGAGGAAGTGGCCGCGGGACGCTTTCGCCAGGATCTGCTGTTCCGGTTGAACACCATCGAAATTCATTTGCCTCCGCTGCGCGAACGCCGCGAGGATATTCCGGTTCTGGCGGCGTATTTTCTGGACACGCACGCGCGGCGGTATCGGAAAACTCTGCAAGGCTTCGACGCGGCTGCCATGCAGGGGATGCTCGAACATCCCTGGCAGGGCAACGTCCGGGAGCTGAATCACGTCATTGAACGCGCGGTCCTGATGGCGCAGGAGAATCAGGTGCGGCAGGCCGATCTGGCTCTGCGTCCGGCGGCGCAAGGCTCGATGCGCCTGGAGGACATGAGCCTGGAGGATGTAGAGGCCTTCCTGATCAAAAAGGCCCTGGCGCGCTATAACGGGAACGTCAGCCACGCGGCGAACGCGCTGGGGTTAAGCCGCAGCGCGTTGTACCGGCGGCTGCAACGCTACGGTCTGTAAGTGGATCTCTCCAAGCTCAAGCCGGTTCACGAACAAAGGATGCTGCTGCTAGCGATGGCAGCCGGCCTGCCCGCGGTGGTGACGGCGCTGATCCTTCTTTGGGCGGGAAATTTTTCACCCAAGGTGCAGTGGACGCTTTCCGTGCTGATTGTAGGCGGATGGTGGGCCTGCGCTGCCGCAGTTCGCGATCGCGTGGCATCGCCCCTGCGGACACTCGCCAATCTTCTCGAAGCGATGCGTGAGGGCGATTACTCCATTCGCGGCCGCGGCACAGGTGAGGACGCGCTCGGCGATGTGATGCAGCAGGTGAACGCCATGGCCGCCACGCTGCGGGCCCAGAGGCTGGGAGCGCTGGAAGCCACCGCGTTGCTGCGCAAGGTGATGGAGGAAATCGACGTGGCGATTTTCGCCTTTGACGGCGATCAACACCTCCGGTTGGTAAACCGCGCGGGAGAACGGCTGCTTGGCCAGGCATCGGAACGCATCATGAACGCGAACGCCACGTCCCTGGGCCTGGCGGAATACCTGGCGGGCGACGATACGCAGCGCATCCAGAGAACGTTTCCTTCCGGAACCGGCCGCTGGGGCATCCATCGCTCGACGTTCCGCGAAGGGGGGCTGCCGCATCAACTGCTGGTGGTCACGGATCTGACCCGTGCGCTGCGCGAAGAAGAACTGCAGGCCTGGCAAAGGCTGGTTCGCGTGCTGGGTCATGAAATGAACAATTCGTTGACACCCATCAAATCCATTGCCGGCAGCCTGGAATCGCTGCTGAAACGCGATCCGCTGCCCGGCGACTGGCGCGAGGACACCAGCCGCGGCCTCTCGATTATCGCGACCCGTAGCGAGGGACTGAGCCGGTTCCTGGGCGAATATGCCAGGCTCGCCAAATTACCTCGTCCGCAAATGGGCGCGGTGGACGTTGGCGCGTGGGTCCGCAACGTCGCTTCTCTGGACCGGAGGATTCCGGTGACGATCCGCCCCGGGTCCGAGCTGACGGTGCGGGGCGACCGGGATCAACTGGACCAGATGTTGATCAACCTGCTGCGCAACGCCGTAGACGCCTCGCTTGAAACCCACGGAGGCGTCAGCATCGGTTGGTCCCGCTCGGGCGCTCAACTCGAAGTAACGATCGACGACGAAGGTCACGGTCTCTCGAACACGGCGAACCTGTTCGTGCCGTTTTTCACCACCAAGCCGGGAGGCTCGGGGATTGGCCTGCTGCTCAGCCGCCAGATCGCCGAAGCGCACGGCGGCTCGCTGGACCTTCGCAACCGGACAGACGCGCGAGGGTGCCGCGCCTTATTGACGTTGCCAGTCGGCTAATATTGATAAGTTGCGGCCTTACCTCTCCATAGTTGCTCCTTCGCGCAACGACGATCATGGCGGCGATCTGCTCCAGCGGATGCAGATGTTCATCAACGCGCTGATGGAGCAGTGCCGCCGGTACTCGCTGCCAGCGGAGCTGATCCTGGTGGAATGGAATCCGCCGGCCGAGAGCCGCCGTCTGGCGGACGTCTTGGATTGGCTTGAGGATCCAGCATATTGCCGCGTGCGCATCGTGGAGGTCCCGGCGTCCATTCACCGCCGTTACGCCCATGCCGACAGGTTGCCTCTTTATCAGATGATCGCGAAGAACGCCGGCATCCGGCGCGCCAATGGAGAGTTTGTCCTGGCGACAAACGTCGATCTTCTCTTTTCCAATGAGCTGATGGAGTTCATCGCCCGGCGCAGGCTGGAGCGGGACCGTTTGTATCGCACCGATCGCTGCGACGTCATGCCCCATATCCCCAACAACTCCTTGGACGAACAGTTGGCCTGGTGCGAAACCCACATGCTTCGCATCCACGGGGCCAAAGGCGTCTCGACGGTGAAGCCGGATGGATCCTTTACTTTCGAGCGCCTGGATATCGCAGACCGCAACAGCGGCGTGAGCCTTGGAGCTGGCTGGTTTGCCCGCGAGGCACGCGGCAAATCGGCGTTCCGCTGGTTCGACAACGACGCGGAGATCCACATTGAGTCGCGTCCCAAGAGGATTCTGGCCATTGACCTCTCGCCTGGTCCGGGCGTTCGTGAGGAACCCACTACGCTGAATGTTTTGGATGAAGCCGGAGAGACGCTTTTCTCCGCCAAGATCGCCGGACGGCAGGTGATTCATGTTCCGCTGCCACGCCTGCCGATCCGCCTGCGTCTGCGCGTCGAAGACGGGGGATATCGCATCGAGGGCGAGCCCCGCGCCCTGAATATGTGCGTCCGCCGTCTGGCCCTCGTGCGGTCCAGCGAGCCTTGGGCGCCTATGCAGCGCGCCTATTGGACACGCCGGCGGAAACTTGGGCGCATGATCTATCCGCCGCCGCAATTTACCAGCACGATCCCGGATCCCCTGCATCTGGCAGCCTCTGGCGATTTCATGTTGATGGCACGAGAGCGCTGGTTTGCGCTCAGAGGCTATCCCGAGTTGGATATGTTCCCCATGAACCTCGATTCCGTGCTCTGTTGGGCCGCGCATTACGGCGGCGCAAAGGAGTTTGTTTTGAACCCTCCGATGCGCCTTTATCACATTGAGCACGAAACCGGATCGGGCTGGACGCCGGAAGGCGAGGCCAAGCTGTTTCAACGCCTGAAGGAAAAGGGAATTCCGTGGTTGGACCAGTCCGAAATGCTTCGTTGGGGATTTGAAATGTGCCGCGCCGGCGCCCCTAGAATTTTCAACGGCGAGGACTGGGGACTTGGAGAAGATGAACTGCGGGAAACCCAGGTTCAACTCCCAGCGATTCAACGCCCTGCGTAATTTCGTTCGTAGTAGCTTTGATACTCGCCCGATTTGACGCGGCTGATCCAACCCGGGTTAGACCGGTACCAATCGATGGTGGCCCGCAACCCCTCCTCGAACGGCATCTGCGCCTGCCATCCGGTTTCCCGCATCAGTTTTCCACTCGATAGGGCGTAGCGGCGGTCGTGGCCCGGCCGATCCTTCACGGTTACCATAAGGCTCTCCGGCTTGCCCAACAGAGCCAGCATCATTTTGACCACCTCGACGTTGGCCAGGGAGCGGCTACCGCCGATGTTATACACCTCGCCAGGGCGCCCGTGGTCGAGAGCGGCGAGAATCGCGCGGCAATGATCGTCCACATAAAGCCAGTCGCGCACCTGCATACCGTCGCCATAAATCGGCAGGGGCTGATCGCCGAGCGCATTGGAGATCATCAGGGGAATCAGCTTTTCCGGAAACTGATACGGCCCATAATTGTTGGAGGCCCGCGTCACGGTGACGGGGACTTTGTAGGTAATGAAATAAGACAGCGCCAGAAGGTCGGAGCCGGCCTTTGACGCCGAATACGGGCTACTGGCGCGCAGCGGATACTGTTCGTCGGCCTCGTCTGGCGGATCGATGCTGCCGTACACCTCGTCGGTGGAGACATGCAGAAATCGGGGCGTCTTGTTCAATCGCGCGGCTTCGAGCAAGGTGAACGTGCCGCGCAGATTCGTCTCGAACACGGGCGCAGGCGTCAGGATGCTGCGGTCCACATGGGACTCAGCGGCAAAATGAACAATCGCGTCAGGCCTTACTTCCGCCACCAGTTCGTTTACCAGGGCGGCGTCGCAAATGTCGCCATGAACGAACCGGTAGTTCGCGTCAGTGGATACCGGCAGCAGGTTTTCCAGATTTCCCGCGTAGGTGAGCTTGTCCAGATTCACGACGCGAGCCCAACCTGAGCTGACCGCCAGCCGCACAAAGGCGCTGCCGATGAATCCCGCGCCGCCGGTCACCAAAAAGGTTCTCACTTGTGCTGCGTCTCCCAATCGTAGTGAATGGAGGCGTCGTTATAGCCGATGCGGCCCTCGTCGCTGGGGTTGTAAAGCTGATTCGTCACGTAGACCAGCACGCCGGCTCCTTCGCCCACCACCTTATATCCGTGGCCGACACCCGGAGGGATCAGCAACTGCCACGGTCTCAGCGAGCCTACGTACAAGGTGTTTTTGAGGCCAAACGTAGGTGAGTCGGGCCTCAAGTCCACCAGCGCGACTTGGAAAACCCCGGACATCGGCACCCAAAGATCGGTCTGAAACTGATGATAATGAAACGCCTTAATCGTGCCGGGGTAGCTCAGCGCCGAGGAAACCTGCGTGGTTTGCGGATCGAAGGAGGCGGCGAGGCCCTGCCCCATGCGCATCACTTCCAGAAAATACCCGCGGTCGTCCGGCCAAAGATCACAGGGCTGCACGCGCACGCCTTCGATCAAATCGGGCGAATTCGCGGTGCGAATCACCTTGCCGATGCCGGCTTCACAACGGGGAGTCGAGATGCGGACAGGCGCCGCGGCCGAAGTACTCATTCACTCGTTAGAATAGCGGAATCGCTACTCCGCAATCAGCGTGATATTGCCGATGCCGCCTTTCACATCGACGTGGATCGTGACCGGCGAATGCTCGTGCGAGGCGTTCACCCACTTTCCGTCCTGTTTTTCGAGACCGCGCACGTCGATATTCCCGATGCCTCCGGCTGCCGTGGCGACAATCCCCACGCTTGGCGGCAGATGGACTACCGCTTCCCCGACGCCTCCGTGAATCTCCACATTGTAGTCGTGGGTGGGCGTGCCGCGCAGGTCGAGTTGCACTTCGCCCACGCCCATATGCACCACCAGACTGCGCAGATTCAGAGTTCCGAGGTTCAGATGAGCCTCGCCCGCGCCCAGATTGGCAGCCACGTCCAGCGGCAATTTGTCGTTGAAGCGCAGATCCCAGTTATTGGTGACGTTATTGGTGGATTTGGAGCTGGAAGGCTGTTCGATGAGCAGTTCGCCGCGGAAGCCGGTGGCGTCATAGCGAACCGTTGGCTTCCAGGATGGGATATCGTACTCGAAATCGGCGTCCATCAGGCGAGGCGAGCCGCCGCCAACCACCATTTTTCCCGCGCCCATCTTCAATTGCACCCGCGCCAGCTCCGATTTGTCCAGCTCGATCGATTTCTGATAGTGCTCGATGGGCCCGGGGGCGACTTTGTACACGTCGCATCCGCCCAGCATGAGCGCCGCGGCGGCAGCCAAAGCAGTTCGCATGATAAAAGCTCCTACGCGTCTCCTGCGCAGAATGTTCCGCGAATTTGACCCTCTATCGCAACAACCCGCGCTCGCGAAGCCAGTTGGCTAGCAGCGCCGGCCACGCCGAAAGCGTCGCGTCCGTAGGCGCCAAACCCACGCCGTGAGGCCCGTTTTGAAAGATATGCAGTTCGGCCGGAACTCCGGCTTTCCGCAGCGCCATGTAGAAGCGGACGCTGTTCTCCACCGGCACGGTCGCGTCCGCGGTGGTATGGAACAGGAACGTGGGAGGAGTCTGGGCGGTGACCCTTTCATCATTTGAAAGATCGTCTGCCAGCTTCGGATCGGGCGCCTCGCCAAGAAGATTAGTGCGCGACCCCTTGTGGACGTACTCGCTATTCATGGAAATGACGGGGTAAGACAGGATCGCGAAGTCGGGACGCGAGCCGGCGCGGTCAATCGGGTCGGCTGCATTGGGATCGCCGGAGTCGAAATGGGTCGCGGCGGTGGAGGCCAAATGCCCCCCGGCTGAAAATCCCCAGATGCCGATGCGGTCGGGCTGAATATGCAGCTCCGCCGCGCGGGAGCGGACGATGCGGATGGCTCGCTGGGCGTCGTGGATCATCGCCGGGTGATGATACTTCGGCCCCAGCCGGTATTTCAGAACAAACGCGGAAATGCCCAGACTGTTCAGCCATTTCGCGATGTCGGTGCCTTCCTTCTCGAAGGCCAGGCCACGGTAGCCGCCACCAGGGCAGACCACCACCGCGGTGCCGTTGGGCGATTTCGCCAGAAACGGCGTAAGGCTGGGCTTGTCCTCATCCGCCTCGCCCAGCGCGCCGGGAGCGCCGCCGGGCCACAGCGGCTCGGGCTTCGGAGCCTGCGCGAGAGCAAGCGAGATCGTCAGGAATGCGGAAAAAAATCGTTTCAAACGCGCCAATGGTCGCCTCTCCAGTTCTGAACGGCTTGCTTCACTTGCTTCCGGTCCCAATTTCCGGCGAGCGTCTTCTCCACCAGCTCCGGCAGCTCTGCGTCGGAGGCAAAGCGCAGGCCGATGAGCTGATCGATGCTCAAATCGTTGATTCGCGGCTGCATGGCGGCCGGCAGAACAGATTGCAGGCGAAGGCGCTCCTCCAGCCGGATCACGCGATCCTGGACTTTAAGTGCATAAAGGCGCATCTTGAACAGGAGTACCACCAGCCAGAGGACCACTAATACGTGCGCACCCGCCATCCATCCCGGCTGCCGGACGAGCTCGTAAACCGACCAGATAAACGCGACCAGACCCAAGGGCGCAAGGAAAAAGTGGAACGGCGGGTCAAACATCGCGTGGTTCTTATAGTTTTGTGTTTCAGCCATAGTGCATAATATAACGGTTTGACTCCGCCAGTTGGAGAGAAAGAGGGATCATGTCATCCATCAACCGGCAATTTGTCCTGGCATCGCGCCCCACGGGCCTTCCCGATGCGTCTACGTTCAAGATGGTCGAAACACCGATTCCCGCATTGAAAGACGGCGAATTTCTCGCCAAAGCGATGTACTTATCCGTTGACCCCTACATGCGCGGCCGTATCAGTCAGGCCCGCAGCTATGCGCAGCCGGTGGAGGTTGGCGGGGTGATGGTCGGCGGCGGCGTGGCCCGCGTAGTGGAATCAAAAAATCCGAATTTCGCCGCCGGCGACATTGTCGACGTCTACATGGGCTGGCAGGAATTTATCGTTTCCAACGGCAAGGGTGTCCGCAAGCTGGATCCGTCCATCGCGCCGGTCTCAACCGCGCTGGGCGTGCTTGGGATCACCGGACTGACGGCGTATTTCGGGCTGCTCGATGTCTGCCATCCCAAGGCTGGAGAAACCGTGGTGGTATCCGGCGCGGCCGGTGCGGTGGGCTCGATTGTGGGGCAGATCGCGAAGATCAAGGGATGCCACACGGTGGGCATTGCCGGCAGCGACGATAAGGTTGCTTGGATCCTGAAGGACTGCGGCTTCGACGCGGCGTTCAACTATAAGACCGAGGGCAATTACAGCGCCAAGCTGAAAGAGCTTTGCCCCAAGGGCATCGACGTGTATTTCGACAACGTCGGCGGCGCGCTGACAGACGCGGTATTAATGCAACTTAATACCTTCGCACGCGTATCAATCTGCGGGCAGATCTCGCAGTACAACAACGCCAAGCCGGAGATGGGCCCGCGGCTCATCGGCATGCTGATTGTCGCCCGCGCCAAGATGCAAGGATTCCTGGTGAGCGATTATGCTCCGAGGTTCGGCGAAGCGCTGGTCGAAATGGCCGGCTGGCTGCGCGAAGGCAAGCTGAAGTATCGCGAAGACATCGTCGACGGCTTCGAGAACATGCCGAAAGCGTTCATCGGCCTGTTCCATGGGGAAAACACCGGGAAACGGCTGGTTAGAATCGCGGAGTGAAAGGAAGGGCAGTGAACGCCGTTATCCATCGAAGATGGAGCTCGCGGCGGTGTTTGGCGCTCTTGGAGAATCACTCGGCATTGAAGTCCTTCCCGCCGCGCAGCCTTACTGCATTTTTCGCAGCCGCAACACGCCGCCAGTCGCCACCGCGAACAGCGCCGCCGCACTCGCATAGAACAGGTTCACCATGCCGAAGCGGGTTGCCCAGCCTCCGGCGAAGATCATGGCGACGCCCTGCGACAGAGCCATCACCGACATGGAGCTGGAATTGACACGGCCTCGCATTTCCGCAGGAGTCTCGCCTTGCAGCAGAGCTGTTGCGGCGACCATGATGAAGCCGACGGCGATGCCCATGCCGAACGCGCCCGCCAATGTCGCCGCGGGCGTGCGAATCACCGTTAGAATCAGGATCGACAAGCCGACGCCGCCCAGCCCGAAACTCAACAGCGGACCGGGCGGGCGATTTTTGGCCACTTTTTGCACCAGCACCGCTCCCACGATGGAGCCCGCGCCGATGAGCGATCCGATCGCGCCGAAAAGAATCGCGCTGCCGTGGAGGATGTCGCGCACGAACACGCTCACCAGCGCGCCAAAGCAACTGATGGCGAACATGCCCGCGGCCATGGAAACAATCACAAAAGAAAACGTCGGGTGCGTGAAGATGAACTTCATGCCCTCGCCCAGATCATTCATCACGGCGCGCAGGCCCTTGGGCGACGCGATCGGCGGGCGGTGATACGCGAGCGACAACAGGATACCGGCGGAGACGAAGAACGTCGCGCTATCGGCGTAGTAACAACTCGACTCGCCAAAGTGGACCACCAGCGCGCTGGCGAAGGCCGGGCTGAAGATCCGCACCAGTTGCATGGTCTGCTGCATTAATCCGCTCGCCGCCATGATTCCTTCCTTGCCCACCAGTAGCGGCACGGTCACCGACTGCGCCGGAACAAAGAAGCTCGACACCGTGCTGAGAATGAAAAAGATCGCATAAATCTGCCAGAGCTGCGACGTGAAGGCCAGGAACACGATCAATACCCCGCGCGTCAGGTCGCTTGCGATCATTGTCAACCGTGGATTCCAACGGTCGACGAACACTCCCGCGAACGGACCGACGATCGCAAAGGGAAGCAGGTAAGCTACCATCACGCCCGTGACATTCTCGGCGGTGCCGTGCATGCGGAAAGTTATGGCCACCTGCACCGCGAATAGCGCCACGAAGTCGCCGAAAATGCTCACCAGTTGGCCGAGCCACAGGCGGCGGAACGGCCCTTGGGCAAGCACCTGCCTCATCGTCAATATCGCCGGTCCGGCCATGCTTAATTATTCTCGGCAGATTCCGCGCTTGCTGGAGCGGATGAAAGCGGCAAGATGTTGAGTATGCTCGGTGGGAACCTCTTCCAAAATGCGCGAAAGCGCGTCCTCGAGCTTCAAGCCGGACTTATACAGCAGCTTATA
>JBBIVT010000034.1:0-34303 GCA_037439565.1 Acidobacteriota bacterium
GGGTATCGGCCGGATCCGGTGTCCAAAACCGCGTTGGAGCTGGCGTGGCACATCGCGGCTACGGAGATGCGGTTCATGGATGCCGTGCAGACGGGCGCATTCGAGCTGACTCCCATGGCGATGCCCGAGAGTATAAAGCATTCCTCCGAGCTGGTGGCCTGGTACACGGAACATTTCGCCAAGCGGTTTGAAGCGCTGAAGACGCTGAAGCCGGAACAGTTGACGGCGATTGTCGATTTTCGGGGCATGTTCCAGTTGCCGGCGGTGATGTATCTGAATTTCGTGATCCAGCACTCGATTCATCATCGCGGGCAGTTGTCGGTGTATCTGCGGCCGATGGGCGCGAAGGTGCCGTCGATTTACGGCGAGAGCTACGACGCGGCTAAGGCGCGGCAGGCTGGCGCGAAGTAGAATATAGCTCATGCGCAAAATCAGAACCGCGATGTTTGGCACCGGCTTCATGGGCAAGGTGCATACCGAGGCGATCCGCCGTTTAGGAAACGTGGAGGTGGTGGCGGTGGCCGGCGCCGATCAGGCCGACGCCGACAAATTCGCCGCCGCGTTCGGCATTCCAAGGGCCGCGGATTGGAAAGACCTGCTGGCCGATAAAGAAATCGACGCTGTGCACATCTGCACGCCGAATTATCTGCACTATCCCATGGCCAAGGCCGCGATCGAGGCGGGCAAGCACACGCTGTGCGAGAAGCCTTTGACGATGACGGCGGCCGAGGCGAAGGAACTGGCGGCGCTGGCCGATTCGAAGAAGCTGGCTAATTGTGTGAATCATAATCTGCGCTGCTATCCATTGGTGCAACAGGCCAGGGCGATGGTGGCCGCGGGCGAGCTGGGCGACGTGCTGATCGTCAACGGCACCTATTTCCAGGACTGGCTGCTCTACGACACGGATTGGAACTGGCGCGCACAGGCCAATGAAAACGGGGCGCTGCGGGCCATGGGCGATATCGGGTCGCATTGGATGGATCAGATCCAGCACGTGACGGGTTTGAAAATCACGTCGCTGTGCGCGGATTTGCAGACATTTCACAAGACGCGTAAGCGGCCGAAGGGCGCGGTGGAGACGTTCACCGGGAAAAAGCTGAATCCCACCGATTACGAAGAGGAGATGATCACGACCGACGATTACGGCGCGGTGCTGCTGCGGCTGGGAGACCGCGCGCGCGGGACCTTCGCGGTGAGCCAGATGTCGGCGGGGCGGAAGAACCGCTTCGACTTTGAAGTGTTCGGCACAAAGAGCGGCGTGGCCTGGAATCAAGAGCGCCCGGACGAATTGTGGATCGGGCAGCGCAATTCGCCGAACCAGTACATGATCAAGGATGGGTCGCTGATGCACCCGAGCGCGGCGGCGTTCGCCGACCTGCCGGGAGGCCACAGCGAAGGCTACGACGATTCGCACAAGCAGAATTTCCGGCGGTTTTATAAGCGCGTGGCGGACGCGTCGGCTCCGGTGGAGTATCCGACGTTCGCGGATGGAGCGCACGGCATGGGGCTGCTCGAAAAGGTGCTGGAGAGCTCGAAAACAAGGGCTTGGGTGGATTGCTAAGGGCGCAGAGGACAGACCGCTCTGTCCACGCGGCGCAGGCTCTTGCGTGCTCTCGCACAGTTTACAGGCGGCTTGGGACAGGGTGGTCAGTCCCCATCGGGCGGCCGGCAGAAAGTTCGGCACTTTTGACCTCGTTTCCCGTCTAAACGAGCAAATTGAGGTTTTATGAGATATCTTCTGTTTGCCGTGTGCGCCATGGCGTGGGGGCAGCCCAAGGAATTTGAGGTTGCCTCGATTCACCCGAGCCCACCGCAGGAGCCGGGGCACATGAGTATCGGCCTGAGCATCGACAAGGGGTTGATGCGCGCCAGCGGGATGACCGCGAAGTTCCTGATCGAGCAGGCTTACGATGTGCGGGACTTCCAGGTGACCGGAGGGCCGTCGTGGATCGGCTCCCAGCAGTATGACATCAACGCGAAGATCGACGGCGATCCCACCGACGAGCAGATGCGGACGATGATGCAGTCCCTGCTGGCGGATCGCTTTCACTTGGAGATCCATCGGGATAAGAAGGAAATGCCCTGCTATGCGCTGGTGGTTGCCAAGGGCGGATCGAAGTTGAAGGCCCCGGAGGCCGATGCGGAAGGCAAACATAAGGACGGCAGCATGAGCATGTCGCGAGGGTCGTTCAACGGGCAGGGGCTGCCGGTGAAGGCGATCGCGCACGCGGTGGAGCAGGTGCTGGGGCGCGCAGTGATCGATCGGACGGGATTGACGGGCAAATTCGACTTCAAGCTGGAGTGGACGCCGGATGAGGCGCGAACGGACGGCGAGGGCGCGTCGATTTTTACGGCGTTGCAGGAGCAGTTGGGGTTGAAACTGGAATCGACACGTGCGCCGGTGGACATCGTGGTGGTGGACCGGCTGGAGAAGCCGACAGAGAATTAGAAATGGCCGTCTCCGCCTACTACCAACAGGCTCCGGCACCGATGTTTGACGCCGCGACGGTGAAGCCCAGCGCGCCGATCCAGGGCGATTTATACAACATCAACACGGGCAAAATCGTGCACGGCGTGGTGACGCTGGGGAACGCGACGCTGAGCGATTGCCTGAAGTTCGCCTATTCGCTGACCACCGACGCGCAACTGATTGCGCCGGAGTGGGCGTCGGCGAAAGGGCGGGCGATTTTCGATGTCACCGGCAAGGCTCCCGCGGAGACTCCGCAGGAAGATCTGCTGCGAATGCTGCAAGGGCTGCTGACGGAGCGGTTCCAACTGGTGCTGCACACGGAGCAGAGGGAAATGAAGCATTACGAGCTGGTGGTGGGCAAGAACGGGCCGAAGATGCATGAATCGACGGCAGGCCAGGGCGAGGCGCGGGGCGCGGCGCGGCTGGACGGGATTACGTCAAACCGGATGCAGATAAATAAGCTGGCCATGCTGATGTCGCGCATGACGCGGATGCCGGTCATCGATAAGACAGGGTTGCCGGGATTCTATGAAATCGCGCTCAACTGGGCTCCGGAGGACATCAAGGGCAGAACGGAGGAACGCCCGCTGGGGCCGTCAATTTTCACGGCGGTGGAGGAGCAGTTGGGGCTGAAACTGGTGTGGAAAAAGCGGCCGGTGGAGGTCCTGGTGGTGGACCGCGCGGAGAAGGTTCCTCTGGAAAACTGAAGTTTGCAGTGAACATCGCCGGTCTGGTTGCCGTCTGTCTTTTATAAGCACAGGCGTGACATCCAGGACACCGGCTCCACGTGTAACTTGTTCATTTTCCATAGGTCCAGCGGTCGCAAAGCGGTAGGAAAGGGATATCGACTGAAGATCAAGAATTTGCTCCTTTGCGTTCTCGTGCTGTTGTTATCCGGCTGGCTGCTGGCCGCCTCGGAGCGTCGTGGAACGGTCCAGTTCGGGGGCTTGCCGGTGCCTGGCGCTACGGTCACGGCGGTGCAGGGCGATGAGAAGTTCACCACGATTACGGATCAGCAGGGCGTTTACACGTTTGCGGACCTTCCGGACGGGGCATGGGCGATCGAAGTGGAGATGTTATGCTTCGCGCCGTCGAAGCAGGAATTGACACTGGGCGCGGACGGGGCGATTCCTGCTGTAGAGCTGAAGCTGCTGCCGCTGGAGGAGATCAAGGCGGCGGCCGGGCCTCAGGCGGCTCCGGCGGTGAGCATGGCGGTATCGAACACGCCATCGCCATCGCCAGCGGCTGCGCCTCAGCCCAGCGCGAAACCGGGGAAGAGGGGTAAGGTTACGCCGCAGGCGGCCAATACGCCGGGAGGATTTCAGCGCGCGGATGTGAACGCGTCGAAGTCGGACGCGGCGGCGCAGTCCAACGCCAACGCGGCGGCTTCGACGAACGACCTTTCCGGCAACGACGACCTGAACAAGAAGGCTGCCGACGGCTTCCTGATCAACGGCACCTCGAACAATGCGGCGAACTCGCCCTTCGCATTATCGCCCGCGTTTGGAAACAGCCGGCCGGGGATGGGTTCGTTGTATAACGGAAGCCTCGGGTTCTCGCTCGACAATTCAGCGCTGGACGCGCGCACGTTTTCAATCACGGGGCAGGACACACCGAAGCCGGGAACAAACAATTTCCGGGGCCTGGGCCAGTTCGGAGGGCCGATCCGGATTCCGCATCTGATCAATAATGGGCCATTTTTCTTCGTGGCTTATCAATGGATGCGCAACCGAACGGCGCTGGCCACCGACGGGCTGATGCCGACGCTGGCGCAGCGGGTGGGAGATTTTTCGAGCCTTCCAACGCCAGTGCTGGATCCGGCGACGGGCGTGGCGTTTCCGGGCAATGCGATTCCGCAGACGCGCATCAGCCCGCAGGCGCGGAGCCTGATGAGGCTCTATCCGCTGCCCAATTTTTCCGGAAGCAGCCTTTACAATTACCAACTGCCGCTGGTGACGGCGCAGCATCAGGACAGCATGCAGTCCCGGCTCAACAAGTCGATCAACCGGAAGAATCAGATTTGGGGAGGGTACGGATTTCAAAGCACGCGGACGGCGACGCCAAGCCTGCTGGGGTTTCTGGACACCAGCGACACGCTGGGGCAGCAGGCCAGCGTCAACTGGCGCCACGCCTTCACCAATCGATTCTGGACAACGCTGGGCTATACCTATAGCCGGCAAGGCGTGCGCGTGACGCCGAATTTCGCCAACCGGGAAAACATTTCGGGCGCTGCCGGGATCACGGGGAACAATCAGGAGCCGCAGAATTGGGGTCCTCCGGCGCTGAATTTTTCGAGCGGGATTTATCCGTTGTCGGACGGGAACCAATTGGCGACGCACAGCCAGAGCAACGCGATTTCCGACGACAGCTACTGGAATCGAGGCCGGCATAATTTGCAGTTCGGCGGAGATTTCAAACGCCAGGCGTCGAATCTGCTGGGCCAGACGAATCCGCGAGGCGCGTTCCAGTTCAACGGCGCGGCGACGGGCAACGATTTCGCGGGATTCCTGCTGGGGATTCCGGATCAAGGCCAGATCGCCTATGGAAACGCCGATAAATATCTACGCGGCTCAATTTATGAGGGCTATTTTCAGGACGATATGCGGGTGAGCCCGAGCCTGACGGTGAACGCGGGGGTGCGCTGGGAATACTGGACGCCGCTGACGGAGCTGTACGGACGGCTGGTCAACCTGGACGTCGCGCCGGGATTTTCCGCGGTCGCGCCGGTGGTGGCAAATCAGCCAGTGGGCCCGCTGACCGGGACGAAATTTCCGGATTCGCTGATTCATCCGGACAAACACGCGTTGGAGCCGCGGATCGGCATTTCCTGGCGGCCCTTTGCCGCCTCGTCGATGGTGGTGCGGGCGGGCTACGGAGTGACGTACAACACATCTGTATATCAGCAGATCGCGCAGCAGATGGATCAGCAGGCTCCCCTGTCGAAGAGCCTGAGTGTCGCCAACACGCCGGCGAATCCGCTGACGTTGGCGAATGGATTCAACGCCGCGCCGGGTGCGACGGCCACCACATTCGGCATCGATCCCAATTTCCGCGTCGGCTACGCGCAAACGTGGCGGGCGGAGGTGCAGAGGGATTTGCCGGGCGCGCTGATCGTGACGGCGACGTATCTGGGCATCAAGGGCACGCGGGGGGCTCAGGAATTTCTGCCGAATACCTATCCGTTGGGGGCGGCGAATCCATGCCCGCAGTGCCCCGCCGGGTTCATTTACGAAGCATCGAATGGAAATTCGACGCGCGAGGCCGGGCAAATTCAACTGCGGCGCAGGATGCACAACGGCATCACGGCCAGCGTGCAATATGTCTATGCGAAAGCGATCGACGATTCGGCGCTTGGAGGGCGGGCGCAGGGTAATGCGGTGATCGCGCAGAACTGGCTTGACCTATCCGCCGAGCGGGCGCTGTCGAGCTTCGATCAGCGCCACCAGGTGACATTCCAGGGGCAATATTCGACCGGCATGGGAACAGGCGGAGGGACTCTGATGAACGGCTGGAAGGGCGCGCTGTTCAAGGAGTGGACGATCTCAACGAATATCACCGCTGGTACGGGTCAGCCATTGACGCCCACGTATGCCACGGCGGTGCAAGGCACAGGCATTACCGGTCCGATCCGTCCGGACTACACAGGAGCGGCGTTGTACGATTCTCCGGCCGGGCGCTTTTTGAATCCTGCTGCTTACGTCGCGCCGGCGATTGGGCAGTGGGGCACGGCGGGGCGGGATTCCATCACGGGTCCGGCGCAGTTCGGTTTGAATGCGTCGCTGGCGCGGACGTTCCGCGTTTCGGACCGCCTCAGCCTGGATTTGCGCGTGGATTCCACCAACGCGCTGAATCACGTCACGTTCCCAAGCTGGATCACGGTGGTGAACAGCCCGCAGTTCGGCGCGCCGCCGAGCTTTGCCAATCCGATGCGCAGCATGCTGACGACGCTGCGGTTGAGGTTTTAAATGAAAAAGATCACGGCACTTTTTGCGGTCGCGCTGAGCTACGGGCAGCAGGTCGGGCAGAACAATACGCAGGCGCCCTCCGGCACGGCGACGTTCAGCGTCAGCCAGCAACTGGTGATCGAGACGGTGCTGGTTAAGGACAAGAGCGGCAACCCGATCGAGGGTCTGACAGCGAAGGACTTCACCGTGACCGAGGATGGCGCGGCGCAGGAGATCAAGTTTTTCGAGTATCAGAAGGTAGAAGAGATGATCGCGAAGGCGGAGCCTCTGCCGCCCCTTGGTCCTCCGGTCTATTTCGAAAAACTGCCGCATTCGCAGATCGCGGGTGAAGTTCCAGGCAAGACGTTATATAAGGATCACCGGCTGCTGGCGCTGTATTTCGATTTGACCGCGATGCCTCCGCAGGATCAACTTCGCGCCCTGACGGCGGCGCAGAAATTCATCAAGACGCAGATGACCACGGCGGACCTGGTGGCCATTATGCAGTATGAGGGCGGGGCAGTGCGCGTAACGCAGGATTTCACGGCGAATCGCGAACGGCTGCTCGGCATTTTGCAGACGATGATCGTGGGCGAGGGCGAGGGCTTCGATACAACGACCAACGACGCCTCGACATCCGATAGCGGCGCGGCGTTCGGCCAGGACGACAGCGAGTTCAATATCTTCAATACGGACCGCCAACTCTCCGCGCTGCAGACGGCGGCGAAAATGCTGGGGCATCTGAACGAAAAGAAGGCGCTGTTGTACTTCGCCAGCGGGTTGAATCTGAATGGGCTCGACAATCAGGCGCAGTTGCACGCGACTGTGAATGCCGCGATCCGCGCCGGGGTTGCCTTCTGGCCGATCGATGCGCGAGGGCTGGTGGCGTCGTCTCCCCTTGGGGACGCGACGCGCGGCTCGCCGGGAGGAGTTGGCATGTATACGGGACTTTCCGCGATGAACGCGACGTCCAATTTCCAGCAGTCGCAGGACACACTGTGGACCATGGCGTCGGACACGGGCGGAAAGGCGCTGCTGGACAATAACGACCTGGCGCAGGGCATCGTGAAGGCGCAGAAGTCGGTCTCGAGCTATTACATCATCGGCTATTACACGTCGAACGACGCGCTGAACGGGAAGTTCCGACGTATCAAGATCGCGTTAAGCAAGGGCATGCAAGCGAGCCTGGATTATCGCCAAGGCTACTATGCCGGCAAAGTGTTCGCGAAATTCACCGCGGCCGATAAGGAACGTCAACTGGAAGACGCGTTGATGCTGGGCGACCCGATCACGGAGCTGACGATCGCGATGGAGATCGACTACTTTCAGTTGAATCGCGCGGAGTACTTTGTGCCGATCATCGTGAAGATTCCAGGCAGCGAACTGGCTCTGGCGCGAAAAGGCGGCGCGGAACATACCGTGATCGACTTCATCTGCGAAGTGAAGGACGATTTCGGCACCACGATCCAGAACGTGAAGGATAAGGTCGACGTGAAGCTGAGCGATACGACTGCTGCGGAGTTGGCGAAGCGCCCGGTGCAATACGACACTGGATTCACGCTTCTGCCGGGCAAGTATCGGGTGAAATTTCTAGCGCGCGACGCGGAGACGGGCCGCATTGGAACGTTTGAAACGAAGTTCCTCATCCCCAATCTGAATAAAGAAGACAAGAGAATACCCATCAGCTCCGTTGTCCTCAGCAGTCAGCGTGTCGAATTGAAAGCGGCGATTTACAATGCGTTGAAGGACAAGGATAAGCCGGAGGTCGCAAATCCTCTGGTGCAGGATGGCCAGAAGCTGATTCCCAGCGTCACACGGGTGTTTTCGAAAGCTCGCGATATGTACGTTTATCTGCAAGCGTACGAACCGGCGGCGGCCACCGTAGAGCCGCTCGTCGCCTTCGTGACGTTCTACCGTGGACAGACCAAGGTCTTCGAAACGCCCCCGCTGCCGGTGAGCGAGGGATTGAACAATAAACTAAAAACCGTTCCGCTGAAGTTCAGTCTGTCTCTGAGCAAGCTCCTTCCGGGCGAGTATAGCTGTCAGGTGACGGTGCTGGCTCCCGCCACGCAGAAGGCCGCGTTCTGGCAAGCGCCGGTGATGCTGATTCCATAGGCCGGCTCCCGTGGCTCGTCATTTCGTCTGCCGCGCCGTCTTCAAGCCGGCGTTTGGCATGTAGCTTTGGTGCGGACATCGGCTCAAGCCGCTGCTGCAAGCTTGTTTGGAGCAGGTTACCGGGACGAAAGGAACTCGCGCCAGGGTTTGCGCGTACTGTAAAGTTGCATCTATGGAACTGCGCATCGAAAACCTCACGAAAGTCTATCCCAACGGCGTCCGCGCCCTGGACGCTGTTTCACTCACCATTCCGCGCGGACTTTACGGACTGCTCGGGCCGAACGGAGCGGGCAAATCGACGCTGATGCGCATCCTGGCCACGCTGCAGGAGGCCGATTCGGGCACGGTGACGCTGGACGGCATCGACGTTCTGAAGCAGAAGGACGAGGTGCGTAAGCTGCTCGGCTATCTGCCGCAGGATTTCGGCGTGTATCCGAAGATCTCCGCGCTGGACATGCTGGACCATCTGGCGCTGCTGAAGGGTTTCGTCAACGGCCGCGAGCGCAAGGAACTGGTGGACGCGCTGCTCCATCGGGTGAACCTCTGGGACGTTCGCAAGAAGGCTCTGGCGGGATATTCCGGCGGCATGCGCCAGCGCTTCGGCATCGCGCAGGCGCTGATCGGCGATCCCACGCTGCTGATCGTCGATGAGCCGACGGCGGGCCTGGATCCCAGCGAGCGGAACCGGTTTTACAACCTGCTCTCGGAGGTGGGGGAGAACGTCGTCGTCATTTTATCGACGCACATTGTGCAGGACGTGATGGAATTATGCACTAACACGGCGATTATCGACAAGGGCCGCGTGATGTTCGCCGGCGCTCCGGACAACGCCATTCGGGAACTGGCGGGGAAAATCTGGAGCCGCGCGATCGCCAAGGCGGAACTGCCGGATTACGAGCAGCGCTTCCGCGTGATCTCCAATAAGCTGGTCGCCGGGCGGCCGCAGATCCATATCTATAGCGACGCCGCTCCCGGGGACGGGTTTGAAGCCGCTGCGCCCGATCTGGAAGACGTGTTCTTCTCCAAGATCTCGCCGGCCTCCGCTGCGCAGGAGCAGGCGTAATGCTGTTTCAGATTTTCAAATTTGAAACGCGCTACTGGCTGCGCGGCATCATGGTGTGGGTATTTTTCGCCATCATTGTGGCCATGTTTCTGGCCGCGACGAGCTCGGACAAGGTGACGATCGGCGGCGCGCTGGAGAATACCAACCGGAATGCTCCGTTCGTGATCCAGAACTATTACACGATGGCGTGCTTCTTCTCGCTGCTGATGACGACGGCGTTCGTCAATGCGGCCGCGGCTCGCGAGTTTTCTTCGAACACGTGGCAGATGGTGTTTTCGACGCCGCTGAAGCGGTCGGATTTCCTGTTCGGCCGATTTCTGGGCGCGGCGTTGGTGTCTCTGATTCCGGTGACGGGCGTCTCCGTGGGCATACTGCTTGCGCCGTACATGCCGTGGGCCGACGCCGACCGGTTCGGCCCGGTGATGTGGGCGGCACACGTGAAATCCCTGCTTGTGTTCGCGATTCCCAACACATTGCTGATGGCCGCGGTGATCTTCGCCGTGGCCGCGCTCACGCGGAGCACCATTACGTCGTTCATCGCGGCGTTGATCCTGCTGGTGGGTTACGCGGTCTCCGACGCCTTCCTCAGCGACATCCGCAATGAGACCATTGCCGCCATCACTGATCCATTCGGCGCGCGCGCGTTCGGGCTGATGACCAAGTACTGGACGGTGGCGGACCGGAACAAGTTGTCGCTTGGCTGGCAAGGGTTGCTGTTATGGAATCGCCTGCTGTGGTTAGCGGCCGGTGGGGCGGTATTCGCGTTTGCGTACAACCGGTTCAGTTTTACCGAGCGGGCCAAGAAAGCGAAGCGAGTGGAGGAGGCTGCGGGTTCGACAGCGAGCGCCGTGGCGATGCCGGCGGCGCATCCGTCGTTTGGATTCTCCGCGTCGGTGCGGCAATTCGCGGGATCCGTGGGGACGGAATTCTTCGGCGTGGTGAAGTCAACTTCGTTCATCGTGATTCTGCTGGCGTCGCTGTTGAACCTGATCCCGTCGCTGATTTTTGCCGCGAGCGAGGGGTACGGCAACCAGTCCTTTCCGGTGACGTATTGGGTCTGCGAAATCATCGCCGGAACCCTGTACATGTTCCTGATCGGCATTGTGACCTACTATGCCGGCGTGCTGGTGTGGAAGGAGCGCGACGCGCGGATGGACGAGATCTGCGACGCCGCGCCGCAATCCGGATGGACGGCGTTCGCCTCGAAATTCGCGGCGCTCCTGGGCATTGTCCTCCTCATTTTGTGCACGGCGATACTGGCCGGAGTGATCACGCAGGCAGCGCACGGCTATACGCGGTTTCAGATCGGGTTGTATCTGAAATCGATCCTGATCGCCGATTTCAGCCTGTTTTTCTTTCTCTCGCTGCTGGCGTTTTTCATCCACGTTCTGTCGCCGAACAAATATATCGGGTACTTCGCGTATGTGTTGTTCCTGATCCTGAACGCGTTTGTGTGGATCCCCCTGGACGTGAGTTCGCTGCTGGTGCGCTATGGGTCGAGGCCCAGCATGACGTACTCCGATATGTTCCACTTCGCGCCGTACATCCATAGTTGGACGTGGTTTACCGTTTACTGGCTTTCGTTCAGCGTCCTGGTGGCGATCGCGACTTGCTTGTTCTGGCCGCGGGGAAAAGAGATCTCATTCGCCAAGCGCTGGAGCGTTGCCGGGCAGCGTTTCCAGGGCGGATGGCGGTTGGCCGCGATGGTGAGCGCGGCGGTGTTCCTGGCAATGGGCGGCTGGCTGTACTACAACACGAAAATCCTAAACGAGATCATCACGCCCAAAGCCGGCGACCGGCGCCGTGCGGAATACGAAAAGAAATACAAGAAATTCGAGAATCTGCCCCAGCCGCGCATCCAAAGCGTGCGCTACGCGATTGACATTTTCCCTGAGACCCGCAACATGATCATGCGCGGGGAGCAGGTGATCCAGAATAAATCCACGCAGCCGATCGCGGAGATTCACATGGTTACCGCGCCGGATTTCGACACCGATGTCCGGCTGGAAGGCGCGACGCTTGCCAGCGACGACAAGGATCTGCATTACCGCATCTACAAACTCGCGCAGCCGATGGCTCCGGGCGAGTCGCGTCCCATGCGATTCACGGTTCGCAGCCACGTTCATGGGATTGAGAACGAAACCTCCCATCTGGATCTGGTGCAGAACGGCACATTCTTCAATAACGTCATCTCTCCGCAGATCGGGTATCAGGCGGCCGGCGAACTCGACGACAAGAACGACCGCAAAAAGTACGGTCTGAAGGAAAAGGATCTGATGCCGGCGCTGGAGCGGAATTGCGACGAGCACTGCCGCAACACCTACATCTCCAACAACTCGGACTGGGTGGACGTGGATACGGTCATCAGTACGTCACCCGATCAAATCGCGGTCGCGCCGGGATCGCTTGAAAAGGAGTGGACGGAGAACGGCCGCCGCTATTTCCACTACAAGCTCGATCATTTTTCGCTGAACTTTTATTCGTTTATTTCCGCCCGCTACGAGGTGGCGCGCGAGGAATGGAACGGCGTGAAGATCGAGGTTTATTACGACAAGGAGCACGTCTGGAACGTGCCGAAGATGCTGAAGTCGATCCGGAAGTCGCTCGAATACTACACGGCGAACTTCGGCCCCTACGGGCATAAGGAGGCCCGCATCATCGAGTTTCCGCGCGTGGCGCGCTTCGCGCAGGCGTTCCCCGGGACGATGCCGTATTCCGAGGCGATCGGATTCATCGCGAATTTGTCCAAGCCGGACGATATCGACATGGTGTATTACGTTGTCGCGCATGAGATGGGGCATCAATGGTGGGCACACCAGGTGATCGGCGCGGATATGCAGGGCGCTACGCTGTTGTCGGAGACGATGGCGCAATACTCGGCGCTGATGGTGATGGAGCACGAGTATGGCCGGGACATGATGGGCAAGTTCCTGGAATACGAAATGGACAGCTATCTGAAAAACCGCGGCCGGGAGACGCTGAAGGAGCATCCTCTGCTGACCGTGGAATCCAACCAGGGCTACGTCCACTACAGAAAGGGCAGCGTGGTGATGTATTACCTGAAGGAGCGGATCGGCGAGGAGGCCGTGAATCGCGCTCTCCGGAAGATGATCGCCAAATACGCCTACGCCCAACCGCCTTACCCGACTTCGCATGATCTGGTGGACGCGTTCCGCGAAGAGACGCCGGAGCAATACCGGTACCTGATTAAAGATCTTTTCGAGGACATCACGTTGTTTTCCAATCGTACGCTTTCGGCTAAGGCGGAGAAGCAGGCGGATGGGAAGTACCGGGTGACGTTGGAGGTGGACTCGAAGAAATTCAAAGCGGACGATCAGGGCAATGAAACGGAGGTTCCGGTGAACGACTGGATCGAGATCGGCGCGCTGGCGAAGGCGGAGAAGGGCCATCACTACGGCAAGGTGCTCTATCGGCAGTTGGTCAAGATCACCGGCGGGAAGCAGACGTTTCAATTCGACATTGCAGAGAAGCCGTACGAGGCGGGAATCGATCCGCTGAAGATGCTGATTGACCGCGTGCCGGAAGACAATTTGAAGAAGCTCGACTAAAGGGGAATCGAGAGCTGCAGCAGCGAAACTGCCTGGCGAGGCAACGTGATTTCAAAGGATGCCCTGCCGCGCTCGACCATGATCGTGCGTCCGTGTTCCAATTGCTCAAGATCGCCCGCCTTGATCAATGCCCCTTGCTGAGCCGGCGACGGATGCGGCGGCGAGCCCATTTTCCTCCACGCGGTCCAGGAATTGCTGTGCGTGTCGTCGATCCGGTAGTGGACGAACGTGGCGGGCCCGTTCCGCAGGCCGTCGATGCCGATGCGCACCGTCACGGTGGAGGCCGCGAGATCGTCGTCGTGATAATTCCATACCAGCACCGAGACCGCGCGGCTGGTCCGGACGGCGAGAGCGTCAACATCGGGCGCCCCTCGAACCCCCTCTGACAGCATCTCCGGCAACGCGACTCGCCCGCTGGATGCGGATTCGAGGCGCTGCGCGTCACGGCCGATGCTCATCCGCGCCATCATCCGGAAGAGATTGAAGACCGGCTTATAGACTCCATTGGTTGCCAGTGTGCGGAATCCGTCAAAGGAAGGCTGATCCTCGAACTCGAACGCCCACGTCAGCATCCCCTCGATGTTGGTATTCGAACGGTCCGCCAGCTCCAGGATGGTTTTGAGCATGGCCGCCGTGTAACTGGCGTACAGGGGGCCATTACGATACGCGTTCTGCGGATAGACGCGCGCGGAGCAAGCTGCGCAGCCGTCGGGATCGGATTCGGATAATACAATGGGCAGGTTTTGAAACTTCGGAAACTGGCGCACGATCTCAAATCCTCTGTCCACGTCCTGCGCATTGTTCGCGATGCCCATGCGCACATGGCCATCGACAAGCATGGGCCGGCCCTTCGCATGAAAAGAGATAAAATCGAGCGGTTGGGCTGTGTCTGAACAGTGCTGGAGAAACTGCTTCAGGAACGCCGCGGCCTTGGCGCTCGCGGGCCCCGTGGACGCCGGCCCGCCGATCCTGGCCGATGGTAAAGCTCGTTTCACGGCCGCCGCCGCGGCGTCGTACAGTGCGTCGTATTCCTCCGGAGTCCCATGCCAGTAGGCGATATCCGGCTCATTCCACACTTCCCAATACCAGGACTCGACCTCGGTCTTTCCGTTTCGCTGAACTTCGTGGCGCACCCATTGCTCAATCAGGGCGCTCCACTTTGCGTAATCCTTCGGCGGATAGCTCCAGCCAAGGTAATATTGATTGAAATTGTCGCCAGGCGACCAGTGTGGTGTATAGGGTTCGGGCGAGGAAGACAGTGCCTTCGGCATGAAGCCGATCTCGACAAAGGGTCTGGCGCCGGCGCGGACGTAGGTATCGAGAATCCGGTCGACGAGGCTCCAATCGTAGATGGGCGTGCCGGTGGGGTCCTCGGTGTACGCATTCGTCGAGCCGAATTTAAACCCGGCCGCGCCGTTGCCGGTCGCCAACAGGAAATGTGTACGGAAGTAAACCGGCATTTCGAGCAAGTGGGCCGTCGAGGAGATAAGATTCCGGCCATCCCGGGTGTAGGTGAAATTTGGTTCGTCATATCCGAAGTACCCGTAAATCGGCTTGAACGGACCCCGCGCTTTCGCCGCGTCAACGTGGATCGTCACGGCATCCTGTGCGCTAATAACTGCGAGCGAAAACAACGCGGCGGAAAAACGCATGAACCAAGTGTACTCAAAGGGCGCCTGAATCGACTAGACTCGCTATATGGCTAAAAAACAGACTGAAGCGGTCGCCGCGCCCGTGGCTCCGGCGGCGAAATCCGCGAAGGTTAAGATTCCGAAGCTGGCGAAGACCAACAAACATCGCCTTCCCCGCAAGGAAAAGAAGGCCCAGAAGAAGGCCGCTCTCACGCTCTAGCGTTTTCCGTGAAACATTTTTCGGCCGAGGAAAAAGCGGGTCTATACCGCGCGATTTATGAACGCCGCGACGTACGCTCCCATTTTTTGCCGGACCCGGTGCCCGAGGACGTTCTCGCCCGCATCCTGGATGCCGCGCATCATGCGCCTTCGGTGGGATTCATGCAACCGTGGGATTTTATCGTGATCCGGGACGCGGTGGTCCGCCAGACCGTGCGGGAGAATTTTCAGCGCGCCAACCAGCGGGCAGCGGCGATCTATGAGGGTGAGAAGAAGGAGCGATACGATGCACTGAAGCTGGCCGGAATCACGGACGCGCCTTTGAACCTGTGCGTCACGTGTGACCGGCAGCGAGCCCGGGGCGGCGGACTGGGCCGCCAGTCCGATCCCTCGACGGACCTGTATTCGACCGTATGCGCGGTCCAGAACTTGTGGCTGGCGGCGCGCGCGGAGTTGCTGGGCGTCGGCTGGGTGAGCATCCTCGACATGGATGCGTTGAAGGAGACTCTGGAGATCCCACCGGATGTAACGCCCGTGGCGTATCTGTGCATCGGCTACGTGTCGGAGTTCGGCGCGCAGCCGGATCTGGAGAAGCGGGGATGGGAGAGCCGCGAGCAATTAAATAACGTGATTCATTTCGACCGCTGGAGCTGCCGCCAGAGCCGCTGAGTCCGTTCCGCCGTGCTATCTTGATTCCGTGTCCGACTCTATTCTTGAAGAATTCTTGAACACCGGCGCTTATCTCAAGGGCCATTTCCGCCTCACCAGCGGGCTTCATTCAAACGAATACTTGCAGTGCGCGCTGGTGTTGCAGCATCCCGCCATCGCGGAGAAATTCGGCAAGGCGCTCGCGTCGCAATTCGGCCCGTGCGATATCGTGGTTTCGCCCGCGATCGGCGGCTTGATCATTGGCCATGAGGTCGCCCGGGCGCTGGGCGCGCGATTTTTATTCACTGAACGCGACGCGGCCAGTGGCAAGATGATTCTCCGCCGTGGTTTTTCGGTCAAACCGGGCGGAAAAGCCGTGGTGATTGAGGACGTGGTGACCACCGGAGGCAGCACGCGGGACGTGATTGAGACGCTGGAAGCGGCAGGAGTGAAGGTGCTGGGCGCGGGCTCGATTATCGACCGCAGCGGCGGCAAGGCCGACCTCGGCGTGCCGCGCGTCGCCCTGGCGACGCTTGAGGTCACCTCCTGGCCGCCGGAGTTTTGCCCGTTGTGCCAGCAGGGCGTACCGGTGGTGAAGCCGGGGTCGCGTCCCACTGCGTAAGGCATGAGGCGCATCCGCATTACCCTAGCCTACGACGGCACCGAGTATTACGGCTGGCAGGTGCAGCCCGGCTTGCCGACGATTCAGGGCGCGGTGGAATCGGTGGTGTCTGAGATCGAGGGCTCAACGGTGAAAGTGGAAGCCTCCGGACGCACCGACGCGGGTGTGCACGCGCTGGCGCAGGTGGCGGCATTTTCGATGAAGAACCCGATTCCCGGGCCGAATCTTGAAAAGGCGATGAATCGCCTGCTTCCGCGAGACATTCGAGTGCTGACGGTGGACGAAGCGCCGGAGACATTTCATCCGCGCTACGACGCGACGGCGAAAACTTACGAATATCGCATCCTGCGCGCCGCGATCTGCTTGCCGTTCGAGCGCTGCTACGTACACCATCATCCCTATCCCCTGGATGAGGCGCGCATCTTCGAACTGGCCCGCACGCTGGAAGGCGAGCACGATTTTACAGCCTTCGCCGCCGCAGATGACCGCGACGCGCTCGGCCACTCCAAAGTCCGGCGCATCTTTTCGTCACAGGCGTTTCGCGAAGGCGATCGCTTGATCTATCGCGTGCGCGGCAGCGGGTTCCTGAAGCACATGGTTCGCAACATCGTCGGCGTGCTGATGGAGGCGGGCAAGGGCAATGTGCCAGACTTGCGGGCGCATCTGACGCCAGGCGCGAAAGCTGCTCCTGGCCCCAGCGCCCCGGCGCGCGGACTGTTTCTCGTCAGCGTCGAATACGGCCCACGCACCCCACCGGTTGACCCTCCGTAATAGGCGGCGTGGCGACCACATAGAGAACCACACCGGCGAAAGGCGCCTTCACCGTCGCGAGTTTCTTGCCGAAGAAATCGGTGATGTGAGCCAGGGCCTGACCTTTTTTGACCATCGCGCCACGCTCGACCTGAGGGTACAGAACTCCCGTCGCCGGACTGTTTAGAACCTCCGCCGGATCCAGATATACAGGCTTCGCCACGCGCTTCGGCTTACCGTCGATCATTTTCAGATACCGCAGGACGTTCTCGACGCCGGCCAGGATCGCCCGTACGGACCTGTCGTCGGTTGAGCCCAGGTACCCGCTCTCCACCGTCACGGCTGGTTTGCCGCGCGTGATCGCGGTGTTTGAGCAGTACATCGAAGCCGCGGCATCCTTCGGGCGATTTTTGTCGATCACGATATGGTCAAAGCCGAGGTGGGCCACTAAGCCCTCGATCTGTTCGTCGAGCGCGGTGTCGCCGGTGACCGTCTGATAAACATACGGCCGCAGCGATTCGTTGCCGTCGCCGCAGTGCAGATCGAGCAGGTAATCGCATTTGTCGATGATCTGCGTGGTAATGGCGTGCGCGATCCGCTCCGACGGCGTGCCGTCTTCACGGCCCGGAAATACGCGATTCAGGTTCTTCCCGTCCAGCGGACTGAAATAGACAGTTCGCCCCAGAAACGAAGGCATATTGGCGACGTGGACCAGGATGAGCGTCCCGGCCCGCAGTGTTACGTTTAACCTCTGCAGCGCCAGAATGGGGGGATATTCATAGCCATGGACCCCTGCCGTCAACGCCAGCACCGGGCCGGGCTTCGCGCCCTTGATGACGGTGACCGGAATCGTCGTGAAGCCTAGATTAATGGTTTGAGTGCTACGCATAGCTGCTCCAGATCTTCTTCGTTGTTGTAGAAATGCGGGGAAATCCGCAGGAATCCATGGCGGGCGGCGACGTTTACATTCCGTTTTTTCAACTCGCGAGCCAGATGCGACGGATCGCGTCCCGGAAATTTCGCGGCGACGATCTGCGAGCCATTGTCCGCCGCTTCCGCGCCGAGTTCGCAGAGCCGCTCGCGCGCCGATTGCGCCAGGTGCATCACTCGCTCCTCGACGGTTCGCGGCCCGATCTCATGGAACAGACCGATGGACTGCTCCATCGCATAAAGCAGCGGAAACGGCAGCCCTCCGCCCTCGTATTTTTCCGCGGAATCGAGAAATTCCGGCGCGCCATGATGCAAGTTGTCCACGTCGCGCCACGTCTTGTGGCTCCGCCAGCCGACGATGATGGGCCGCAATTTACGCCGCGCCTCTTCGGAAATGGCCATAAAACCGCTTCCGGTGGGGCTGATCAGCCATTTGTAGCCGTGCGCGGCGTAGATATCGAGCCCGAGCTTACCGACGTCCACCGTCAACGCGCCAAGGCTCTGCGTGCCGTCGACGAACAACAGGATGCCGCGTTCGCGCGTGAACCGCGCAATCTCCTCTATCGGAGGGCGGAAGCCTGTGGAGTAATTGACTTCGCTGATCGCTACCATGCGCGTATGCCCATCGAGGGCGCCAAAGAAATCATCCCAGGGCACCTCGCGGACGTGCGGCATGTAGAGGTAATTCGGAAACTCGTCCTGCAGCGTTACAATGTTGTCCTCCGGCGCAAGATCAAGCGCGGCGATCACCATGCCCAGCGCCGCGGCCGCGTTGCTGGTGAACGCGATGTCGCCTGCCGCCGCGCCGATCAGCTTCGCGATGGAAGCCCGGAGACGGTCCGCATCCTCGTACCAGGTCAGGAAGTCGGTACAGGCGAATTCGTCGCGGCGGAGCCAGTGCGCATTCACGGCGTCCGTCGCGCGGCGAGGCAGTTGTCCGAACGTTGCTGTATTTAAATACGCCCGATCGCGGAGGGCGGGGAACTCACTTCGTATGCTCGGCCAGTCGGGCTTGGACATAAGAAGCCGCCTCCGCTACGGCTACATCGATGGATATTTTGGTGCGCCGGTCGACAACTTCGACCATTCCCTGCGCCACTTTTTTGCCGATGTTGATGCGATAGGGAACGCCGATCAAGTCCGCGTCCTTGAACTTGACGCCGGGCCGCTCGTCGCGATCGTCGAGAATCGCGTCGATGCCGCCGGCCTTCAATGTCCCGTAAATCCCGGTCGCAACCTTGTTCTGGGCGGCGTCGGCGAAGTTGATGGGTGTGACCACCACGGCGAAAGGCGCAATCGAGGGCGGCATCACGATGCCGTCCTTATCATGGAACAGCTCAACGGCGGCGCACAAAATGCGCTCGATGCCGATGCCGTAGCTGCCCATGATCGGCGTGACTTCCTTGCCCGACTCATCGAGAACGCGCAGCCCCATCGATTCGGAATATTTATAGCCGAGTTTGAATATATGGCCAATCTCCACGGTTTTATGCACCGCCAGTGGGCTGCCGTCGACCACTGATGCGTCGCCTTCCACCACCTGCCGCAGGTCGTGAAATTCGCAGTTGAAATCCTCGCCCGGCGTGACGTGGCGCAAGTGATAATCGTTCTTATTCGCGCCCGCGATCATGTTGCGGCGGCCTCGCAGGGCCTCGTCGGCCAGAATGCGCAGCTTCACACCAATCGGCCCCAGCGAGCCTGCGTCTGCGCCGAAGTGGTGCCGGATCTCTTCAGGATGGGCGGTGCGGACGCCGGATGATCCGGTGACGCTCGCGAATTTCGTCTCGCTTAACTGGTGATCGCCGCGCAGCAGGACCAGCACCACAGCGCCGTCCGCCACCATCACCAGGCTCTTCATCTGCGATGTTTCCGGAAGCCCGGTGAACGCCGCGACCTCGGCGATCGTCTTCTGCCCGGGCGTGTGAAACTCTTCCGGCGCAAGCTCGCCTTCGGGATCCGGCGCGGCAGGAGGCTTGGCCACGCTCACCGCTTTCTCCAGATTGGCCGCGTAGTCCGGCCCCTTCACCACGAAATCCTCGCCGGCGTCGGAGACCACCATGAACTCGTGGGACTGGCTGCCGCCCATGGCTCCAGAATGAGCTTCGACGACGACATACTCCAGTCCGCAGCGGTTGAAAATGCGCCGGTACGCCTGGTCATGCTTCGCGTACGCTTCGTCCAGGCCCGCGGGAGTCAGATCGAAGGTGTAGGAATCCTTCATGATGAACTGGCGCACACGCAGCAGCCCGCTTTTGGGTCTCGGCTCGTCGCGGAATTTCGTCTGGATCTGATACCAGATCTGCGGAAGCTGCTTGTAGCTGCGAAGCTCACTGCGCGCGATAGAGGTCATCACCTCTTCGTGCGTCATGGCGAGGCACAGGGCGCGCCCGTTGCGGTCCTTCAGGCGAAAGAGGTTGTCACCCATCACGTCCCAGCGCCCGGATTCCTGCCACACCTCGGCTGGATTCAGGCCGGGAAGATAAACTTCCTGCGCCCCGATGGCGTCCATCTCCTCACGCACAATGTTCGTGATTTTCAGGATGGACCGCTGCGCTAGGAACAGATAGTTATAAAGTCCCGCTGCAAGTTGGCGGATATAGCCGGCGCGCAGCAGCAGGCGATGGCTCGCGACCTCGGCTTCCGCAGGATCCTCACGCAAGGTGGGGATGAAGAGTTTACTCCAGTACATGAGAGGTGTTTCGTGATTTTAGCACGTGGCTACGGTTATCATCGCGGAAGAACGGCATCCCGCGGACGCGCTGCTGTTCAGATGTGGCTGCCCAGGTAGGAGAGAGCTTCCGGGGCCGGCGCGAAGGATGCGAGCAGGGCGGCAAGCTGCTCTGCGTCAATCGGTTTGGAAAGATATCCGTCCATGCCGGCCTCCAGGCAGTTCCGGTCATCGCCACACGTCGCATTGGCGGTCACCGCAATGATCGGGATATGGCGGCCGATGCCTCGCTCGCGGGCACGAATCGCCGCAGTGGCCTCATAACCGTCCATGTCAGGCATCTGTGCGTCCATCAGGACCGCGTCGAACGTTTTCCGGGTCACCGCCTCCACAGCTTCCCGTCCGCTTGAAACGACGGTCGCCTGGTGCCCGAGCTTCTCGATGAGCCGCAGCGTCAGCCGTTGGTTCACCGGATTGTCCTCGGCAATCAGGATGCGGAGTGGGGCAGACGAACGATTGCCAGGGGCGCGGCCGCATTGTGTTTGCATCTGTCCACTCAGCACGGCGCGGATCGCCTCAAGCAACTCACACTGCCGGAGAGGCTTATTCAGCCTCGCCGCCACGCCGAGTGCCTTGGCGCGCTCGGCCGCCTGCCGGTCGGCCAAAACGGACATCAGGACCACCGGAGTCTCCATGCGCGCGATCCGCATGCTTCCGGCGACATCCAGGCCGCTAGCGCCGGGCATCTGCGAATCCAGCAGAACAACGTCAAAGGGGCGCCCCATGGCGTGGCGCGCCGAAAGCATGGTCAGGGCAGTTTCTCCATCCGGCGCAGTCTCGGTTTCCATGCCCCAACTGCGGATGGCTTCCGTGAGGAGAGAACGAAGGGTGGCGTTATCATCGACAATCAGGGCCGACGCACCCGCCAGAATGTGGCCGGTCGAAATGGGGCCCCCTCCTTCCACCGCCTCGAGATGCGCCGTGAAATGGAAGGCGCTGCCCAACGATCCGGGTCCCGATTCCACCCAGATCCGGCCTCCCATCATCTCCACCAGGCGAGCCGAAATTGCCAATCCCAACCCGGTGCCGCCAAATCGCCGCGTGATCGAATCGTCGGCCTGCCGGAACGCTTCGAAGATCAGAGCGCGTTTTTCCTCCGGAATGCCGATGCCGGTGTCAATCACGCTGAAGTGCAGCAGCGAAGGGTCTTCCAGCACCCGGCGGACTCCCACACTCACTTCTCCCCGCTCCGTGAACTTTATGGCATTGCCGATCAGATTCGTTAGCACCTGGCCGAGTCTTCCCGGGTCTCCGACGGTGAATTCCGGCACGCCGGGACGGATGTCGCAAATCAACTCGAGGCCCCGTTCCTGGGCGCGGAAACCCATGGAACTCATTACTTCACCGAGTTGGCCGTGCAGGGGAAAACGGATCGCTTCGAAGTCTAGCCGGCCCGCTTCGATCTTGGAAAAATCGAGGATATCGTTGATGACCGTCAGCAGGGATTCGGCCGAACTCCGGACGATGTTTAGATTTTCCCGCTGTTCCCCGGTCAGTTCCGAATCGAGCGCCAGTTCCGTCATCCCGAGAATCCCGTTCATGGGCGTGCGGATCTCGTGGCTCATGGAGGCCAGAAAAACGCTTTTGGCATGATTGGCGGCCTTGGCCTCCTCTTCGGCGCGGCGGCGCTCCTGGATTTCCCACTTCAGGATCTCCGCCTGATTCTCAAAAAGAGTGAGAATCATCCCGAAGGCGACAAAATATTTGGGCAGGTCCCACACGACGTGATCGCCGGGAATCATGTTGCCGTAGACGGTGCCCACCAGTTCCGCCAGGGGAAATACGAGTCCCCAGGCCAGAAATGCGGCTGATGTCGCCACGATTCCGGGACTGGCGCGCTGGTAATGCCTCCACCAGCCCAAACCAATGGACGCATAAGCGCCATACATCAGCAGGTCCATGCCATATTCCGGATGCGCGCTTGCTTTGTACACGGCAAAGAAGGCGGGCACCAGTCCGGTGGCGAGGGCCATCGCTCGGACCGCCACCCTCCGCTCGGGATCCCTCATTACCAGGAACCAGGCGGAGGCTCCTGCCACAATCAACAATGCGCGGTAAATGGATGCGGCGTGGACATCGAATACAAGGCACGTCCAATACAAGGCCGCGGGCGCAATGAATCCGCAGAGGTAAAGAGCCCGCCGGCGCGCGGTTGTGGCGAGTTGGGTGATCGAAAGATAGAAACAGGCGGCAGCCGCTAGCAGAGTCGTATATGCCAGCCAGTCGGCCAAACGCGGCGGGATCAGATGGTAGGCGTCGGCCAGACCTGCTCCAAAATGGGCAACGATCGCCATCCATCCCATCATCCAAAGCCGCACGCGCTGCTGCCGGTCGCGATGATAGATCCAGGTGAACAGGGCCAACAGAATGGCCATCACCGAAACGGCAAGCACACGCCCGAATTGTGGCGGCATTTGAATAAACCTCTTGTGTCTAACGCCGGGCTAGGTTCATTCTGGCAGGGACATCCTGGGGCGGCAATGAGTCAAAAGCACCAAAGGGGGCCATGAAAAGGATAATTGTCCACTAAGGGAAATTGCTGAGCCTCGCCTAAGCAGAATGCCCGGGCGCAGGCTGCCCGCGTGCCTGTACAGTAAGTTCATGAGGCTTGCCGCACTCTGGATCGCCACCGGCGCGGTGGCGCTCGCGGACCTTACGGGCGTGTTTTCCGGCGCGCTCGATCATCCCGCGATCGAATATGCGGTGCGTCCGGTGGACGACCTCGCGGCGCGGCTGAACAGACGCCTCGACGGAGGCCTGACGCTGCCTTATGAGCCGGCTCACGGTTACTTGCCCGCGCTGCTGTCAGCGCTCGGCATTCGGGTGGAATCCCAGATCGCAACGTTCGCCAAAGCAAGTTTTCAGCAGCATCTCATTAGCCCGCGAAACGCCCGGGCGCTCTATTTCAATGATTCGGTAGCCGTGGGGTGGGTCCGCGGCGGCGCGATGCTGGAGATCGCCGCCGAGGATCCCCGCCAGGGGACGATCTTTTATACGCTCAGCCAGCAATCCGTAGCGAAGCCCCGCCTTGTGAGAAATGACGAGTGCCTCACCTGCCACGAATCCTACGACACGCTCGGCGTCCCCGGAATGCTGCTGCGCAGCGTCTACCCGGCGCGCGACGGCTACCTCATGCGGGAACTGGGCAGCGCCAACATCGATCACCGCTCGCCGTTTGAGCGCCGCTGGGGCGGCTGGTTCGTCACTGGCGCGGCGGTGCTGCCCCACAGTCTCGCGAACACGGCATTCCGGAGCGAGACGGAAACCTCTTCGCTGCAACCGGAGCTGGGCGGTTATCTTGCTCCCGGCAGTGACATCGCCGCGCTGCTCGTCTTCGATCATCAGATGCATCTGATGAATCTGTTGACGCGCATCGGCTGGGAGACGCGTTTCGCCGAGTATGAAAAGACGCTCAACGCCGGGAAGACCGCGCAGATGGCTGCGGAAATTGCCGACTATCTGCTGTTCATCGATGAGGCTCCGCTGGACGCGCCTCTTCAAACAGCCTCGGACTTTGCCAAAACATTCGCGGCGCGCGGGCCGTTTGATCCACTGGGCCGATCGCTGCGGCAATTCGATCTGAAGCGGCGCATGATGAAGTATCCGTGCAGCTACATGATCTATTCTTCCGCCTTCGATGCGTTGCCTGCCCTATTGAAGGACGCGATCTATCGGCGCATGTGGGCGATCCTGTCCGGACAGGAGAGCGGGGGAAATTACGCGCGCTTGGCGGCGGAGGATCGCCGCGCTGTCATCGAGATCCTCCGCGCCACGAAGAGCGGTTTGCCCGCCGTCTTCCGTTGATCCATTAATCCGCGATTGTGCCCGCTCTGGGGTATTCGAATTGCAAGCCGTAGTTTTCGCCGGGATAGAACCAGGTGTGCAGGGCGCGGGGAGCATTCGCCGAACGCTCCTCCAACTGCATCACGGTCTTGCTGGTCGGCGTCACGCGATAGGCCGGCACGGCGAACACCGTCGCCACCAGATGACTTCCGCCTTGGTCGAAAATCTGCACCAGGTCGGGGATGTTTGCATCGGCGAGTTTGAATACATAAGTTCCGGGACCAAGGACCGTGCCTGGAACCTCGATCGGAGCATTGATCTTAACCCTGGTCATTCTGTCCATCTGTCCTGCTTGCGCACTGGGCGCCAAAAGGAGAGATCCAACACTGAAAGCGGCCAACACCGCAAAGCGGACTTGTTCAAGCACAGATTTAGTCATGGATTGCACCTCTCTGTTTTAAGAAGTGGCCGGGAAACGGGAACGCTTCGAGCTCCGCAGTTCCGGCCGGAGCATAAGTGCTCTCAACTATACGGACGACTCCGCGGAAAATTCGTTTCGGATATCGCGCACTTCTGCTGCAAAATGAGATGAATGGCATACGCCGCGAGTCTCGTGCGAGCGCTGATCTTCGGATGGGCCGCGTTGATCGCATTCGCGTTTCTGGAGCGGCCATTGCTGAACTGGATCGCCCCAATGGCCGGCGAGGAATGGGCGGCGACGCTTCACCTGTTTCTCGATTGCGCGGCGATGGCGGCGGCGGGATGGTGCGCCGGCCGGTTCTCGCGTCCCCGGCCGATGCGCGCCGCGCTCCTGTTCGCGCTGACGCTGTGCGGCTGGGATTTCGGCGGCATGCTCGCGCTGAACGTCCCCTGGCTGCTGCGGTTGGCAAGAGACGCCTTCGAGAACGCGCGCTATCTCGACTCATTGATCGCAAGCGCCGAAATGCATCTCATCCTGTTCGGATGCCTGATGGGAGGCGCGGCGTTGAGCCGCCCCGGGGATACGCCGCCCCGAATTGTGTCATCTTGAACCAAGAGAGGATCACGAGATGATCATGTTGAACCGGAGACGCGCGCTGGCGGCGATGGCGGGTTCCGTGCCGGCGCTCGCCTGGGCACAGCCGGCGGAATTGGAAATCGCGAAGGGCCCGTTCCATGGCACGCGAGAATCGCTTAAGGCGTTTCGCGCGCCGGATTGGTTTCGCGACGCGAAGTTCGGTATCTGGGCGCACTGGGGACCTCAATCGGCGGCGGAAGCGGGCGACTGGTACGCGCGCAATATGTACATTGAGGGCCACGCGCAGTATAAATATCACCTGGCGCACTACGGGCATCCGTCGAAGGTCGGCTACAAGGATGTGATCCCGACGTTTAGAGCGGAAAAATGGGATCCCGAACATTTGATGGACCTCTACGTCAAGGCGGGTGCGAAATATTTTGTCAGCATGGGCGTGCACCACGACAATTTCGACATGTGGAACTCGCGCTATCAGTTGCGGTGGAACGCCGCCGCGGCCGGACCGAAAAAGGACATCGTGGGCATCTGGAAACAGGCGGCCCGCAAGCGGGGATTGCGCTTCGGCGTCAGCGAACATCTGTCGAACAGCTTCGCCTGGATGGCGACCTCGCACCTGCACGACAAGACCGGCGAGTTCGCGGGCGTCCCCTATGACGGCGCGGATGAGAAATATTCAGACCTGTACCACGACTACAGTCTGGTCTCGCCGGACTTCGCGGAAAAAGCCAAGGCCATGGACCGCGCTCCCGGGGACCGCTGGAAGCAGCAGTATTTCAATCGCATCCGTGATTTGATCGATCAGCACCAGCCCGATCTGCTTTACACAGACGGTGCGATTCCCTACGAAGAATACGGCCTGAGCCTGGTGGCCCACGCCTATAACACCAGCGCAAAGATGCACGGAGGAAAAGTCGAGGCGATCTACAACAGCAAACAGCGCGAGGACTGCGCCGAGGGTACCTGTGTCCTGGATCTGGAACGGGGTCTCGTGAATAAGATCTGGCCCGACCCTTGGCAGACCGACACCTGCATCGGAAACTGGCATTACAAAAAAGGCGTCACGTATAAGACGCCGAAGAGGATCGTCGACATGCTGGTGGACATCGTCAGCCGCAATGGAAATCTGCTGCTGAATTTTCCGTTGCCCGGCAGTGGCGAGCTCGACACGGACGAACTGCGGATTCTCGAAGCCGTCACAGCCTGGATGCGCGTGAATGGTGAAGGAATTTTCGGAACGCGTCCCTGGAAGGTCAACGGCGAAGGTCCCAGTCTGGCGGCGGCGGAAACCGGCGGGGCGTTCAACGAAAGCAAGCGGAACGATCTCACCGCCAGCGAAATTCGCTTCACGTCCAAGGGTCCGCACATCTATGCGTTCGTGATGGGATGGCCGGCGGGCGATACCGTCATCGCCTCGTTGAATGGGGCGAAGATCCGCACCGTGGAACTGCTGGGCCACCACGGCCGGGTCAAATGGTCCCAGAGCGAGGCGGGCCTGAAAGTTACGATGCCGGTGGAGAAGCCGTCCGACTATGCGGTGGCTCTAAAGATCGCGCTGGCATAGTATCTTTTTGGTCGACGACGAAACCTTCGAGCGACTCCTCCAGATATTGTTCCAGTTCCCGCTTCGCGCGCACCGCGATCAGGATGCGCGCGCCCCAGCGGATCAGCACCTTCAGCAACCCGCTATGCATCCGCGCGATCATTAGCGGCAGCAGCGCGTTGGCGCGCCGCGCGATCAGTCCGGCGATTTCGTTTACGGACCGGCGCTCGATGGTTCCTGGCCGTGGATGCGGAACTTCCTCAAGAGCCGAGCCGGTCAAGGGAATCACCGGAAGCCAGTGTTCTGAAATTCCATCGGCCCCTTCCGGCGCGGGGCGCCCGAATTGGGCGCGGATCTCTTCTGTAATGCCCGCGAATAGAGGATTGCTCTCGGGCAGCAAAAACCCTCGCTCCAAAAAGCGCTGGCAGTTTCGGCGGCCAAGCTGAAAGTCATGGGCGCGAAAGTCGCGCTCGAAAAATCCTCCGAAAGCGCCGAGGAGACCGCCTTGCAGCGGACGCTCTCCCTTACGTTGTTCATCCGAAGGAGCGATGAAAAAGCGGCTGAAGGCGGGTTTGCCCGTCACCTCCGGGAGCGATTCACCCAGAAATCGCGACTGCGATATCAACGTGGAGAGCAAAGTGCCCAACACCGCAAACAGCGTCCGCTGCCGAAGGGCATCGTAATCCTTGTTCCAATCTTCGTTGCCGGGGAAGGGAGCGATGGTGATCACCGCGCGATCAGCGATCTGCGCGCTTCCCTCGATTTCGCAGTCGTTCTTTCGCGGCTCCAGCGTGGCCAGATAATCGTGCGCCAGCGCGAACGGCGAATTGTTTGTCACGCCGCCATCGACGTTCACGGTCGTCCACGGATCCTGCTGCCCGGGCGGGAACGCCGGCGCCAGATTCGAGGATTCACTCTTGCAGATCGGATCCCACAATGGCCGGTCGTATTCGGTTTTCGTCCGGTCGATGACGCGCGGGGCGAGGAAAGCCGGAAACGCTCCCGTGGCCATGGCCGCCGTTCGAAGCAAGGCCCAAGCCTCACCTTCCACGCCGCGCGTGAGAGGCCTTGCGCCGGGCGATTTCGAAGCGCTCCCCGGCTCCACCATTTCGAAGCGCAGCCGGTCGGCGTGGTACGTCGCGTATTCATCGGGCGTCAGCGTATGTCCCTCGAAGAGCGCGTAGGGAACGCCGCGCAGATTCGTCAGCGTCAGAAACAGCGTCAGATTCGGCGAGACGTAGGGCCGCTTCCGTCCCGTTCCGGGCGTCAAGGCCTGCTGCGCGATCGATTCGATCATGGTCGCATCGAGCAAGGACACCAGAGGACCGTTTTTCAAGTCTTCCGTGGCCAGTAATGGGCGGATATCGATCGTGTTCACCCACGCTTCGTACAGGTGGTTGTTGGAGCCGCTGCGAGTCGCGTCGTGAATATGATCAAAGTCCACGTTGAGTAGACATGCCAGGATTGCGGCACACATGCCGCCGGCCGATGCGCCAGAGAGTACTTCGATGGAAACATCGTGACGAGGGACCGCTGCGCCGCTATCCTTGGCTTTGTACCATTCGTCCAGCGCCTCGGTGAGGAAATCGAGCACGCCTGCGGTGTAAGCCCCGGCGGACACTGCTCCGGCCATGTTGATCCCGAGCTTAAACGGTTTCATAACGCCTCCAGCGATAACATAGCGGCGTGACGCGCCGCTGGTATCTACTGAAATAAGAAAGCGCTTGCAACAGAACGCTTAAATCGGCCCCGCCGCCTGGTTATCGCGTGGGCAAAGCCCAGGAAAACATCACTCCGCCTGCGCTGGTGACAACGTATTGCCGGCCGTCGAGTTCATACGTGATCGGCGAGCTCTGCATCGGCGATCCCTGGCCCGCGTGCCAAAGCGTTTTTCCGTCGCTGGTCCGCAGCGCGAGCAGGTTGCCCAGGGCGTCCCCGGTAAAGATCAGCCCCGAATCCGTGGTGAGCACGCCCGCGCCCGCGCCGTTCGGCCCCAGATCGTGGCTCCAGCGGATTTGCCCGGTCTGATAGTCGATCGCGTCTAACACGGCAGTTCCCCAAACGCCATAGTCCGCGCCCGCCCATCCGAAAGCGCCGTCGGCCGGCTTAGTGAAGTAGATGCCGTAGCTGGGATGCGCATCGACGATGAACAATCCGGTCTTTGCATCGAAGCTCGGCGAGCGGTAATTGGTCAGGCCGCCCTCATCGGGCGCGATCAAGCGTCCGTCCGGCGCAGGATCCTTGGCGGGATTGGGGATTGGCTGCCCCTTCTTGTCCACGCCCAGACTCCAGTTCACCGGACCGAACGCAGTGGTCAGCAGGCTTTCTCCGTTGGTGCGGTCCAGAACGAAAAAATACCCGTTGCGCGAGGTCTGCATCAGCATCTTGCGCGGCTTTCCCTTGAACGGCGCGTCAACCAGCACGGGCGTCTCCACCGCGTCCCAATCGTGCGTGTCATGAGGCGACGGCTGGAAGGACCAGGCGAGCTTGCCCGTATCCGGATTCAGCGCCACGATGCTGCACGTATACAGGTCGTCGCCCGGCCGGGCGTTTCCATTCAGCACCGGCGTGGGATTGCCCGTGCCCCAATAGATCAAATTCAGCGCCGGATCGTAGGTTCCGGTCATCCAGGTCATGCCGCCGGTGGTGGCGTTGGGCGTGCCCGCAGGCGGCGTGCTGTCCCAACGCCACTGCGTTTTGCCGGTCTCCGGATCCACTGATTTCAGGAAGCCGGTCAGGTTGTCGAAGTCGCCCGATACGCCGACAATTACGTGATTGCCTACAATCAGAGGCGACATCGTGGTCCAGTAGCCCTTCTGCGCGTCGGCGACGGCCACGTTCCAGCGCATCGTGCCGTCGGCGGCGTTCAGGCAGATCAGGTGGGAATCCGGCGTCATGAAGTAGAGCCAGTCCTTGTACATCGACACGCCGCGCGAGCCGATATGGAAACCCTTGTTCGGCGGATACGCGTAGTGCCAGATCTGATGGCCTGAGCGCGCGTCGACCGCCCAGACGTTATCGGTCACCGTGAAGTAAAGCACGCCGTCCACCAGCACCGGCGAGCTCTTGATCTGCTGCACCTGCCCGGTTTGGAACGCCCAGGCGAGGCTCAACTGGCCGGCGTTTTCCGGCGTGATCTGCTTCAACGCGCTATGACGCCGGCCCGAATAATCGCCGTGATACCCCGGCCAACTGTCGGCCGGGGGATTCTTCAGCATCGCCGGATCCACGCCCTGCGCGGCCGCCGCGCACACAACCAAAGTGAAGAGGAAGAAGGATTTCATGAAGGAAGGTCTCCGGTTATCGCAGCGTCTGCAGGTACGCCATCAGATTGTGGATGTCGTCGTCGGTGTACTTGGCGAGCAGATCCACGTGGGCCCGCGCCGGATCGTCCACCGTGAACTTCACCTGACTCGCGGGCCAGGAACGATAGCGTTTGGCGCTGTCTCGCAGGGCGATGGTGAACTCGTCGCGATAAGCCAGTTCGCCGGTCATTTTCTGGCCGGAAGGCAGCGTCACCGTGACCTTCGCCTTTGCGCCCCTCGGATACAGCAGGCGTTCTTCGAGCTTCAACCCCTCAAAACGCTTGGCGACCCCGGCCAGATCGCCCGCAGCCGAATGGCACGCCGCGCAGTTTCCCGCGAAGTACTGCCGTCCCGCCTCCGCGTTTCCGGTTTGCAGATCCGCTACCTCCACGCCGCGGCGTCCGCCCACCAGCGCTTCGGCCTTTGCTTTCTGGTCGTGAATAAACGCCACCAGCGCGGCCAAATCCGCATCGGAAACGTTGAAGCGCGGCATCCCCTTTTCCGGGCGCCCCTCGCGGATGACGGGTGCGATCTTGTCGCCATTCACGTCCGACGCCACCAGCTTGGACCGCGTCAGATCGGGGCCTTCCTCGCCTCCGCTGGCATCGCGGCCGTGGCAGAACGCGCATTGGGCGATAAACAGCGGCCCTCCCCGGCCGGCGGCGGTTTGGGCAGATGCGAAGGAAGCAATCGCGGCTGGAATCAGAAGAACAGTGACCTTGAGCACCGTACCAATGTAGCGCGTTAGACGAAGTCCGAGCAGCCCATGAAGTAGCCGCAGCGCTGGCAGATCAGTTTGCAACCCCGATCCATCATCCGCGCCTCGCAGTTCGGGCAGATGAAGTGCAAATTTTCCAGTGCGGGTTCAGGCAATTTCAATTCTTCCGGGTCGGGCGAAGACATATTTCTTTATGACATAAACCAAGTAGGATTGGTAAATATGAGCAGCGTCGCGGAGTTGGTCGAAGCGCATTACGGAGAGGCAGGATTGTGGCAGCGTGTGCGGGAAGCGCTCCGCCAGAGCGGTTTGGACCCGGATCGTCTGAAGGAATCGGATCTTGAAGGAGGGGATCAGTTTCACGTCGGCGGCCTGAACGCCACCGATGCTCTTATTCGGCTGGCCGGCATTCAGCCGGGAGATCGTGTGCTCGATCTCGGTTGCGGGATTGGCGGACCTTCACGGCATCTCGCCTCGACGCTTGGGTGCCGCGTCACCGGGCTCGATTTAACCGATGAATATTGCCAGATCGCCGCTTCCCTGGCTCGCTCCACCGGATTGTCGCACCTGGTCGATTATCAGCGCGGCAACGCCCTCGCTCCGCCTTTCGCTGATCAGACGTTCGACGTGGTATGGACGCAGCACGCGGCGATGAATATCGAAGATAAAGACACGCTCTATCGCGGAATCTTTCGCCTGCTCAAAAATGGCGGGCGCCTGGCGCTTCATGATGTCGTGGCCGGATCGGGCGAACTGCTTTTTCCGGTGCCTTGGGCGAGTTCTCCGGCATTCAGCTTCCTGATCTCCGAAGACGTCCTGCGGCGCACGCTCACGGCTTCTGGTTTCGAGATTGTTTTTGTTCAGGATGAATCCGCGGCCGGCCTTGAGGCCATCCGGCGTCTGGCCTCGAAGCCCACTTCGCCAGGCTTTGGATTACGAACGATTCTGCGGCCCGACTACCCGCGCATGTTTTCCAATCTTGCGGCCAACCTGCAAAGCGGTGCATGCCGCGTGATCCAACTGTTGGCGGCGAGGTAAAGGTGTACAATCTTGCAATGACCAAAATTGGAGTCGCTACCCCGATCATCGCCTCCCTGCTTCTTTTGGGAGGACTTGCCATCGCACAAAGGCCCGCCGAGAATATCTCCAAGGGACGCCATCCGAATCTGGCCGCCGCCCAACGGCTCAGCCAGCAGGCTTTTGAAAAAATCACCGCCGCGCAGGAAGCCAACGAGTGGGATATGCAAGGCCATGCCAAGAAGGCGAAAGAGCTTCTGGAGCAAGCCAACAATCAACTGAAGCAGGCGGCCGAGGCGGCCAATCGGAATAAGTAGGGTTAAGGACGCTGGCCATGCAACGATCCTTGAGGCTTCTGAGTTGGACGTCGATTGCGCTGGCGGTCCTCGAAGCCGCGTGCGGCCAGTTATCGCCGGGGGTCCAACAGGGCCACGCGCTTCCCTCGGGAGGAGCGGCAAATAGCGGGGCGACAAAACAGGTCCAGATCGTCGACCCGGTTCTTCAGATGAAGGCCTATTCCTGGGCCATCCCCTCCAACTGGATCTTTGAAGGCGCTTTAATGGGAGGGAGTTCCTGTGTGAACACGCCCTTCCCGATTCTGCGGATGATGAGCCCGGACGGGATCACCGAACTGAAAGTTTTGCCGCGGTTCGACTGGACCTGGTCGACCGGCTCGAACATCAAGCTCCCCCAAAGCGCGGATTGCCTGCCTCTGGATAGAGTGTTATCCGCGGCTGAGTTCTTAAAGTATATGGCCGGTGTATTGAACGTCACGCTGGTGAGTGAGACGCCTGGGCCGGGTTTGGCGGAGCTCCAGGAAAACATCAGGAAGGCCAACCAGCAGTTCGCCGCCAACGCTCCCAGGGGCGTGCAGCCTCTGGTCTTCTCCGGAGATCAAGCGCGTTCCCTTGTCCGGTACTCCATCAATACCATTCTCGTGGAGGAATATCTCACCGTGACCACCAGATGCTCGGAAAATACGCGGCGTTTCGGCGTGAATCAGGTGCTGATGCATCTCCACGCCTGTTCCGCCACTTTGACCCGAGGGCGCGCGCGGCAAGGTCAGTTGGAGGCGATGCAGAACACGTTCCAGAACATCGGAAAGTCCGTCGCGGTCGACCCGCAATGGACGCAAGCTTGGCAGGCGCGGGAAATGGAAAAAATCAACGAACAGACCAGGCGGGGCACACAGGCCATCATCCAGGCGGGAAACGCTGCCGCCCTCGCCCAGAAGCAGCGCTTCGAGTCGTTCCAGCAGGGCCAGGAAATGCGGCAGCGGCAACACGAGGACTTCCTCTCCACCATGCAGCGCGGCACCGATCTGTCGATGCGGCAAACCCAGGACTCCATGAACGCCAGATCCCGCATGGCCGGTGACTGGGCCGACTACGCGCTCGATCAACAGAAGCGCCTCGATCCGCGCACTGGCGCAATTTCAAAGGATTCGAGCCAATATTCCTACTCCTGGGTGGATGAATCCGGCCAGCACTTTCAGTCCAACGACGTCAACGACAATCCGAACGGCCGGCTCAAGGGCAATTGGACGCTGCAACAGAACGTCCATTGATCGAACCGCGGGGGACGCTTCCATGGCTACGGTTCAGATCTTCGGCGTGAGGAGTTCGCAGGCCACGCGCGCCGCCGAACGCTTCTTTAAGGAACGCCGCGCCACCCTTCAACTGGTGGACCTGCAGAAGAAACCTCTTGCGCCGGGCGAGATCAAGCGCTTCGTCGATCGCTTCAGTCTGAACGGTCTCATCGATCGGGAAGGGAAAGCGTTCCTCGACGCCGGGCTGAAGTATCTACGTATTTCCGATTCCGAACTGCTCCAGAAAATTGAGCGCGACCCGAAACTGCTCCGCCTGCCTCTGGTGCGCGCCGCTAACCTGGTCAGCATCGGTCACGATGAAGCGGCATGGAAAGCGATGCTGGCCGCGCGGGACTAACATAGGATCATCATGGTTCCCCGCCGCCGTTTTTTCACCCAGTCTCTCGGCCTTGCCGCCGCCACGCTCGCCCCAGCAGGCGTTCCCCGCGAGCCGGGCGTCAAGCTAAAGCTAGCGCTGAACGCGTATTCGTTTGACAAGCCGCTCCGGGCCGGTTCGATGACGCTCGACGACGTGGTGCATTTCTGCGCCCAGCATCGCGTCGACGCGCTGGACGCCACCGGCTATTACTTCCCGGGTTATCCCAAGGTTCCTTCCGACGAGTTTATCTACAACTTCAAGAAGAC
>JBBIVT010000034.1:34403-36664 GCA_037439565.1 Acidobacteriota bacterium
GTCCGCTTCAAGACTCACTATGCCGACATCACCGGCGAAACCGCGTGGGCGCGCATGCTGATCGACCGCTATCACGCCAAAGCAGAGGCGGACGGCACTCGCATTGTGCCCTTTTGCGGGTTCGATTCCATCCCGTCGGATATCGGCGCGATGCTGATTTCGCGCGCGCTGGGGCCGGAGACCAGCGAAGTGAAGGCGTTTTTCAAAATGAGGGGCGGCTTGAACGGAGGGACCTTCGCCTCAGCCGTGAATTTGTTCGAGTCGGGCCAGCAGGCGACGGTGCGCGACCTTTTCCTTCTGAGCCCCGGCATCAACCGTCCGCCGCGCGATCTAGAGCGCGATCCCAGGTCCGCCGCCTTCGATACGGATTTACGCGCCTGGACCGCTCCGTTCGTCATGAGCAGCATCAATACGCGCGTCGTCCGGCGAAGTTGCCAGCTTTTGGGCGTGGACTTCGCTTATCAGGAGTATACGAACGCCGGAAGCCGCTTCGCGGCGTCGCTCATCGCGAATGCTGGAGGGCTATTCGAAAAAGCGATCGCTTCAGCGACAATGCGCGCATTTTTGAAGAAGCTCGCGCCCGCGCCCGGAGAAGGTCCATCAGAGAAGACGATGGACACCGGATGGTTCCGCTGCGATTTATTCGGCCGCGCCAAGGACGGGCGAACCGTCCGCGGCGTGATCGAAGCGCAAGGCGATCCCGGCAACCGTGTGACGGTGAAATGCCTGTGCGAATCGGCCCTCTCGCTGGCGCTGGATACGCTGCCCGAGCGAGCCGGTGTGCTCACCCCTTCCACCGCCATGGGGGACGCCTTGGTCAAGCGCCTGCGCGCCTGCGGCATGACGCTCGAAGCAGGCTGAAGGGCCTGCGCGGGGCTGGGGTACTATCCCTCCGCCGCGGGATCCTTCGGGGTCGCCCGGCGCAGCACGTAAATCGAAATCACAAAGATGAGCACCAAGACGCCCACGACGCCGAGTTCGATCATCGACCGTTCAAATGCCTCCGCCACATTGTGGCCCTCCTCGGTCAGCTTCGAGGCCTGCATCGCGATTACGAGTACTCGCCGGACAGACGCGATCAGTCCCACGATCAGGAAGGGCTCCAGAATAATTTCCTTCGATCCAATCGAGATCCGCACCGTATGCAGGATCTCCACCAGCACCAGGACCAAAAGCAGGGCATCGAGCTCCTGCAGGCCGGAACCGGCCAATGTACGCTGCGCGATGCCTCGCCACAGGATCGCGCATGCTTCGAACAAAACCGCGACGGCCGCCGCGCCCAATAACACGCCAACGGCGGCGTACACCGTCGATTCCGTCAGATGGAGAAGCTCCGAGGAGCCTTTCCTGATCCGCTCATCGAATCGCACCAGCACGACTATATTCTAGTTCTTCTTTTGCGCCCCGCGTCCGGCCGAAGACGGGGGAACGATGCCGTTCGACCGCAGATAGCCCACCAGGTTCCCGTAAATTTCATTGTTGTGCACGGCGATGTGGAGGAATGCGTAGCTGATTTGCGGCGAAGAGATCATCTTTGCGTCGTCCACTTTCCCCAACGCAGCCGCGCAGTACGCAAAGGACTCCTTCAGCGCCTTGCTCACTTCCTCTTTCGTCTTCAGTCCGGCGAGCTGCTTGGCGGACTCGGGCGGCTGCTCTCCCTGGATCGTGGCGCAGTCGGAATAGTTGCGCTGCGCGGAGTGGATCAACCACTCAGCGAAGGTCATCTGGCCCTCAGTGAGGCGATAGCCATATTTCTCCGCCGGCATGGCGTCGGCGCTGGCTTCCAGGTTGCGGCGGACGGGCGTGAAGTAGCGCTGGTGCGCGGCGGTCAGATTCTGGGCGTGCGCGACGCAGGAAAGAACCAGCGCGCCAAGGGCGAATTTCATCAGGTTTCTCATATTGAGGTACACTTCGTTGATTATGGCAAGCTGGCAGGCCCATGTCACGACCTGGATTTTGAAGCTCACGTTGAAGCGTAAACTGGCGGGAGCAAAAGATGCGATCGCCGTCCGAAAATTGATGGCGCCGCGGGCTGCGCCGATCCCCAAGGAGATCACCATCACGCCATCGCGCGTGGGCGGCGTCGCCGGCGAATGGCTGCAGGACCCGGCCCCGTCCGGCGCAACGATGTTGTACCTGCACGGAGGCGGCTACGTCGCCTGTACCCCGCAAACCCACCGGCCGATCACCATCGCGTTCTCCCAGAGGGGATTCCGCGTCTTCGCGCCGGAGTACCGTCTTGCGCCGGAGAATCCGTTTCC
>JBBIVT010000034.1:36764-41042 GCA_037439565.1 Acidobacteriota bacterium
CTTTATTCCGATCTCGCGGGTCTTCCTCCGATGATCATTCACGTAGGTCAGGATGAAGTCCTGCTGGACGATTCGACGCGTCTGGCCGAGCGCGCCCGGGCCGCCAACGTTCCCGTCGAGCTCAAGATCTGGCCGGTCGTGCCCCACGTCTGGCAAATCGTGCCCAACATGCCCGAAGCCCACCAATCCATTGAGGAAGCGACACAGTTTCTGATGACACGCATCGAATCCAAAAGGGGAACCGCGAATGCTCGAGTTAAAGAATAAAGTCGCCGTGGTTACTGGAGCCGCCAGCGGCATCGGAAAAGCGATCGCCGGACGCTGCGCCGCCGAAGGCATGCGCGTCGTGCTGGCCGATATCGAAGCGCCCGCGCTGGACGCCGCCGCGAAGGAAATCTCCGCCGCGGCGGTGATGCCTTACCGGATCGACGTGAGCGACGCCGCCGCCGTCGACGCTATGGCGGAGGCCGTGTACAAGGAGTTCGGCGCGGTTCACCTGCTGTTCAATAACGCCGGCGTCGCCAGCGGCGGAACGCCCTGCTGGGCGCAGTCCCTCGATTCGTGGAAGTGGGTCATCGGCGTGAATTTCTACGGCGTCCTTCACGGCGTCCGCAGCTTTGTGCCGCGCATGCTCGCCGGGGGCGAAGTAGGGAGGATCGTCAATACCGCATCCGTCGCCGGTTTGCGCTCCAGCGCGATGATGGCGCCGTATTGCGCCACCAAGCACGCCGTCGTCGCGCTCTCGGAGACGCTGTATCTGGAGCTCAAAATGGCCAACGCCCGGGTCAGCGCGTCGGTGCTGTGCCCGGCGTTCGTCAAAACGAAAATCGGAGAGAGCGAGCGCAACCGCCCCGGCGCGGGAGAAGCGCAATCCGGTTCGCCGGAATTTGCCGCGTTGATTCGAAGCCTGATTGAAAGCGGCGTTTCACCGGAATCCATCGCGGAACAGGTCTTTGACGCCATCCGCGGCGATCGGTTCTGGATCCTGACGCATCCTGAGTTTGACGCCATCCTGCGGGGAGACGCGGACGCGATGCTGGCGCGCCGCAATCCGGAGCCGATGCTTATTTAAGCTCGTTCATGATGCCCGGCAGGCTCCACTGCATCTGCAGACTGTTGGGGGCCCAGCCAAACTCCTTGGCCATCACCTCGCCCACCTCTACCTGGCTCTTGCCGGAGCGGATCAACCCCTGCGCGCGCGTCCGCAGCTTCTCCACGTTGTTGCGATAAGTCTGCAGTCCGGCTTTGTTCGTCACCGCTCCGTGGCCCGGAATCACCGTGTCAAAATCGAGCTTCAGCGCGCCGTCCAGCGTCTTGGTCCATTCCACCACGCTGCCCCCGCCCGGGTAGTCGATCAGAGGCGTATTGCCGGCCATCAGATCTCCTGTGTGGACGACCTTCAGCGCGGGGAAGTAAATCACCGCGTCGCCGTTGGTGTGTCCGCGCCCGAAGTACTTTGCGCGCACTTCCTTGCCGCCCAGGAACACGGATGTTTCATCGGTAAACGTGACCTGCGCGGGCACCATGTCGGCCGGCGCGTTGGCCTGCTTCTTCTCCACGATGTTGGCCCGGGCGTTCGCCGTAGAAATAATCTCCACCGTAGGCGCGAACTTCACGTTCCCGCCGCTGTGGTCGGAGTGATGATGCGTGCTCAGGATGTACTTGATCGGCTCGGATGTGACGCTCTTTACCTTCGCCACGATCTGGTCGTAGTCCTGCTCGAACTTGTCGTCGACCATGATGACGCCGTCGCCGGTGACGTACACGGCCACGTTTCCGCCGTCGCCCACGATCTGGTACAGGCCGTCCTTCACTTTACTGATGGTCAACTGCGGGGGCTGGCTCGTGTTCTGCGTGTACGCGGCCCAGGTGCCCAGGAGGAACAGCGCCCCTCCGCAAAGACGTACGATGGTTGTCCGGCTCATGGGAAGGATTATAACCGTTTTTTGCGGCGCATAATAGGACAAGAAAAACAGGACAAGAAATTCATGACCTGGCGACGCCTGTTCCCCATCGCGCTTCCCCTGGTTCTCGCCGCCGCCGATCCCGATGCAGCGCCTAAGCCCAAAATCCTGCATCGCGTGGAACCTCGCTACACCCGGGAGGCCCGTGTCATGGGCGTCCAGGGCACCGCGCTGCTGGAAGTCCTGGTGGATGAACAGGGGAATCCTGCTGATATTTCGGTGTTGAGTCCCATCGGCTTTGGGTTGGACCGGCGCGCGGTGGAGGCCGTCCGTCAGTGGACGTTCCGCCCCGCGATGCGGGAAGGAAAGCCGGTGCCGGCTACGCTCACCGTCGACGTGAAGTTCCGCATCTTCCGCCGCCGCTTCGATCCCTCCGCCGATGATCGCCGCAACCAGTTCAACCTGGCCGTCGAGGCGGTCCACCGCGAACATCAGAGCGGCGAACCGGTCCATCTGGACACCGTTGAAGCCATCCGCAAGCTGGCGGCTCAAAAATATCCGCCCGCGATGTATCTGTACGGCAAGCTTCTCGAAGCGGGCGACGGCGTGGAGCAGGATCGCGGCCGTGCGTTCCGGCTGGTGATTGAGGCCGCCCGAGCGAATTATCCCTCAGCCATGTTCGACGCCGGCCGCATGATGATGGAGGGCCGGCGACTGCCCAAGGATCCGGAGAAAGGCCTGGAATTAGTGCGCAGCGCGGCGATCCTCGGCAACCGCCGGGCCGAATTCTTCCTCGGCGTCTCCTATTTGAACGGCGATGAGCTCCCTCGCGATGCCGGCCGCGCCAACCAGAATTTCCGCTTGTGCGCAGCCGCCGGCGAGACGCCTTGCCAGGTTCAATTGGCTAAGCTGCTGCTCCAAAACTCCCCTTGCGAGGAGCGCGATTACCTGCAAGCCATCGCATGGCTGGAACTCGCCGCAGAGGAGCGCAACGACGAAGCGAAGCTGATTTTAGCCCAGCGGCGCGCTCCGCTCTCGCCTCAGCAAGCGTAGTTTGTGAGTAGGTTAAAGTCGCAGCTCGTACAAAAATAAAAAGTGGCTGAGAATTCAGCAACTTCGCGCCTCCACTCATGACCGCGCAGGTGCTTCTGCCCTACGATTCAGGCAAGGAGTTCGGTGCTCTTCCAACGGAGAGCCGAATCGACCACGAAGGGCTGCCTAGGCAACGGCTCCGAGGGTCTGCGCGCGTTGGACGTCAAGCTGGACGATACCGGCCCCTCGCCGTTGCGGGCTAAAGAAACGGATTTCGCGCCAGACGAAACAAAAACTGGCTAAAGGGCCGGCCCGATAAATCGATGTTCGAAAAGTGAACCCATCCCGCACTGACGTGCGGGGCTGTCGCAGTTCCTGGCGTCAGAGTCTGTGTGAAAACGCGTTTTACACGAAAATATTTCCTCGGCGCGGGACGAATCCCTCATTTCTCCACGCCCGCTTCCGCCATATTCAAAAACACGTTCTGCAAACTCGACGTGCCTCCGTCTGCCCGCTGAATCATCAATATCGAAATTAGCCCGCTGTGCGGATCGATCCATCCCTGCGTGCCGAACGCGCCTCCGTGTCCATACGCGCCTTTGTAATGGCCGTTCAGTTCCCCCAGAGGATCGGTCACCACTTCCCAGGCCAGGCCGTAATCCGAGCCGCGCATCCAGCCCACCGGACGGATGCCGTTCGTATGCGCCTCCGTCATCAGATGAACGGAAAATTCGGACAGGTAGCGTCGGCCGTCGGCGACGCCTCCGTTCAGCATCATGCGATACAGCCGCAGCAGATCCTCGGCCGTGGAATACATGCCCCATCCTGGCGCGGGAAACACCGAGCCCTGGCGATGCTTGGCCGGATCGCCTGCCAGTATCGAGCCCGGCGCGCGCACCAGCTTGCCGTCCTTCTGCACGTAGACCATCGCGATGCGCGGAATGCGGTCCGCGGCGGCGTAGAAAGACGAATCCTTCATGCCCAGAGGCGCGAAAATCCGGCTCTGAATAAAATCCTCATATTTCTGGCCGGAACAGACTTCAATGATGCGGCCCAGAATCTCGATGCCCGGACTGCTGTAGCTCCACTGCGTGCCCGGCTGGAATAGCAGGGGCGTCTTCGCCAGATGCCGCACCACCTCGGCCAGAGGGACATTCAAGGCCTGCATGTAATCCTTGATTTCCGGTGGTGCGGGGTCCTGGATGCCGGCCGTGTGTGTCATCAGATCGCGAATCGTGATGGGATGATCGGGAGTGCGCAACCGCCCTGCGTCGGGCCCCACGTTCGAGGTCACCTGCTGGCCCCGAAACTCGGGTAGATACTGCTCCACCGGATCGCGCAG
>JBBIVT010000035.1:0-22922 GCA_037439565.1 Acidobacteriota bacterium
GATCGCCGGAGCCTTGGGCGCGCCGTCGAGCAGCATCCGGATCGCGTCCGCCGGATGACCCTGGAACAAGCGGTAGCCGGACGAATAGAGGCCATCGTTGCCGTTATATTGCTCCTTTTGCCTCGCTGACGGAACCCATTCGCGCTGATTCGGCTTGCCGAACAGAGCCCACGTCATCATGCGGCTGGCCATATCGGAGTTGGTGATCTTGGCGTCCATCGTGGTGGAACTCACCAGGGGCGCGGTACGGAAGGCCAGCGCGGCGAAGCCTTCGTCCATCTTGCCCTTGTACTGACGGTACATCTCCTGCCACTTGATGTCGCGGGGCGCGGGCACGAACGGCAGATCCTCGGGTTCGCCATGAGGATCGGGCACATACTCCAGGCGGACATTCAGATCCTTGGCGTTGTTGCAGCCCCAGTAGAATCCCTCCGTCCCGCCAAACCATTCGTTCTTTGCGCTGGAGTAGAGCTTCGTTCTGTAAGTGCCCAACTCCAGCATTGCGATCTCGTTGGTGCGCCCGTCGCCGACGATCCATTCATTGGTGTACAGGCCGTTGTTGCGCGCCGAAAGCAGCTCGGCCACCTTCTGGACGCTATCTCCGTACTGGATCGCCTTGCGCGCGCGATACGCCACGGGAGTGCCTTCCATATTAAAGGGGCTCTGGCGAATCGTCGTTTCGGTGAGCACTACGCCCACATCGTTCTGATACCAGTCCGTGCCGCTCTGGATGCCTCCGGGGTAGCTCTGCATCAGCACACGATGGCCTTCGGTGGGGACCACGTCGAGCATGATGTTGGTTTGCTCGGCAAGCGTCAGCGGCCACATGGTGACGTGCCCGATGATCATCTTGCCGTCGCGCGTGGCTTTTCCGGTTGCGGCGAACGCGCTGCAACGCGCGGTGACCGGAACATCCGTCTTGGACGCGTCATAGCGGGGCTTCATCAGATTCAGCCCCTCCAGCCCGCTGGGGGTCATCGGCATGGCCGACTGCAGTTCGCCCAACTCCGTGATGGTGTTCAGCGTCACCACGTCGATCAGATCGATGGGGCGGCCGTTCACCTTCGCGCCGGCCGCGGCCGCGCCATCGGCGATGCCTTTCATTTCGGTCAGGATTTCCTTGTCGAAGCCGCGCAGAAACAGCGCGTTTGCCGTCGTCCGGCCGTTGTTCCAGGCCGTCGCCTTCGATCGCGCGTCGAGCTGCGCCGCGCAGCGGTCGATGTACTGCTCAATCTCGCGCGCCAGCAGATAACCGTGCTGATAGCCCCGGTCGTACGGCGCGCCTTCGATGTGGACGTACAGCCACCCGGCGCGAGGATAGCGGTATCCGGGACCGAATGTCCGGAGCGCGGCTTTCTGGGGCAATACGCCGGACTGCGCCACTTCTTCAATCGAAACTCCTTCAAACCAGGCTTTACCCGTGAACGCTCCGCCGCCAGCGACATTCAGCACCACTTGGTCATCGGCACGCGTGGCCATGAACCTCAGGCTAACTCGGGTCCATGCCCGCGTCCCGCCGAGGGATTCGCTATGTACGTCCCAGGGCATGGAAGCCATGCCGATCGATGCGCCGGTTGCGATGGGTGAGCGGTCGGTGTCGCGCACGTCCAACTGCGCGGTGCGCATCCAGCCCGACAGCTCATAGCTCTTCCCGACGGTCAGTGTTACGGGGGCCGACAGAACAAACGCGTCCGAGACGCCACTTGGCTCCACGCGAAGCGAGGCATGGCCTTCGCGCTGAACCTGATTGTCCAGCACGGCGACGCCTCGCTGCGCCTGCCAGTGCGCAGCAGCGTCAAATGCCGCCTGGTACGGAGGCGCCCCGAACAACGCCAGGATAGAGAGCAGAGCAAGGGCGATCTTTTGCATGCTTGCTATTGTAATGTCAAAACGAACCCGGCGTTCGGGCGAAGCGTCGACTGGACGCGGCAATTTTTCCCGCTACAGTCAGGGGCCGGTAAATTGTGCCGACGGGTACTAGTACTGAAATCGGAAAACTGATGAAAAATCAGTCTCTTCAGATTTTGGCCGGATTCTTGCTCCACCGAACATGTCCTATGGAGCGGATCTATCATCTGATCTGGCCGGGGTCGGTTCTGCTGGCACTCATTGCAGCCGCCGTCCTTTTCACCCTCAGCGCCCGAGGCCGGCGGATCCCCTTATGTTCTTACTGTGGCGCGAATAAGGTCCGCACCTCGCGTTCCCTCGGACTGTGGGATTCGATGGGATCCCTTCTCTTCATACGAACGTACCGTTGCGCCGGCTGCCTCAGGCGATTTCATGCGCTGCGATTCAGCAGCCGGTCTCCCGTCTTTGGACCTTGAGATGAACAAAGGCACGTGAAAGCAGGAAAGCCATTTATCTTTCTCGCCGCGGCAGATTGCGGCAATGAAAAGCCGGGTCCATTTCTGGACCCGGCTATTTTTAAAAAATTAAATCTTTTTTCAGCGCACCCGAGTGGGTTCAGGCTACCTGCTGCGTCTTATGGCGCCCCAGAAGCGTATTCATCTGGTCCTTTGCGTGCAGTTTCAGCTTCTTCAAGCGATGCTCCTCGGCCTGCTCCTCATCGGTCAGGTGCGTTTTCGCCTCCAGCGCTTCCAGCAATTGATGATACTGGGCATGCTGGGAGACCAGCGTGCGGAACTCCTCGCTTGTCGCCATCAGGTGCGCTTTCAACTCTTCTTGATTGATCTCCATCTACGGCTCTCCTTTAGAAGGGAAATGCCACGCCGAGTCGGTTTAGTCGGAGTGAATTTGGCTCGGTGGGTAGTCTTTTTGTCAACACTTGCCTCTGCCCCAGCCGGTCACCGGCGGCCGACTGTGCACCATGACAATATCATGAAACAAACCTCATGACAATAGCCGCTTCCGCCGGGTCGTGATAGTAGCAGTCGCGTCTGCCGATTGGCCTGAAACCCAATGATTTATAAAGCGAGATCGCCGCTAGATTCGATTCGCGCACCTCCAAAAACCACTCGCCCCGGCCGTTGAAAAGAGCCGTTTCCACCAGCCTCCGGCCGAGGCCGGCTCGCCGCGCCGAAGGCTCCACGGCGACGTTCAAAATCTCCTTTTCGCCCGGCGCAGTCGCCCGCGCGGCCAGGAATCCGCGCACCGCGCCGCGCGCGTCCGCAGCGATCAGGCACTCGTGCTCCAGATAGCTTTCCGGCGTCCATTGCGAGGCTTCGGGCGAGGCGCTTTGAATGCCCGCGATCGCCTGCAGATCGGCCTTTGTTGCCGCTCGAATTTCCAGCGGTTCACCCATCGCCTGCCGGTACAATGCCCTCTGCCGCAGCCCGATGCTCCTCCAATCGAATTTGTGCTCGACGTGGAAGCGCCCGGCTGCGGCGATCCGCTCCCGCAGCGCGGAGTCGTCGAGAAGCTGAGTGACTCCCCGCGCGAAGCTGGCCGCCGTGTCCGCGATCCACACGTTCGCGCCATGGTCTACGTCCAGCCCGGCGCAGCCCGACGATGTTGAAACAACCGCCCGCTTCATCGCCATGGCTTCCAGCACCTTCACGTTGGTTCCTGCCGATTCGAGCGTCGGCACCAGCACGATGTTGGCTTGAACGTACAAAGGCCGGACGTCGGCAACGAACTCAAGAATCTTCACGCGCGGATTTTCGGCCGGCCGTAGTGTGCCCGTGTAATGCGTCCAATGCAGCCACGCGTCCGGCCCCGCCACCACGATCAGGTCCAGCTCCGGCGCGAGCGGCAGAATCTCCTCCGTCAAGAACCGGAACGCGACGATGTTCGGAAAATGGCGGAACGATCCGATGAACAGCGCTTTTCTTCCCGCCGGCTCCGGCTCCGGCGAGAAGCGCGCCAGATCCACGCCGTTTTCGATCGCGTCTCCGACGCCAAGCAGCCTGCGGTCCTTCTCCGACATGACAACCACGCGCCGGAAGTTCCTCATTTCGCGCATTTCGAAACGATGCCAGCGCCACCAGTCCCACCACGCGCTAAGCGTTCTCTTCCGCCGCCGGATCTGGTCATACAAGTCGAACGTCACATCGTGTTCGACGAGGACGTCGCCACCGTACGCCGCAAGATAGGTATACTCCACCTGCGCCAGATCCGCTTGGCGCGCGCACCACAGCGCCTGCATCTCCGGCGAGAAATACTCGCCCACTTCCGGAGGCGCGAGGCTCGCCCAGCGCGGCTCGCGATAGCGCGGCTTCTCCACCAGATACACGCGCGAACAGAACTCCAGCACCGGCCCAGGCTCGGTGACGGGCGCTTCGGTGAATGCGTAGAGAATGATGTCGAACTCGCGCGCCGTCTCGCGCAGCAGATGGAACATCCGCACTGCGCCGCCGTGTGACAGCGGATACGGGAAATAGGGCGTCAGCACCGCGATCGCCTTGCGCTTCGTGTTTCTGGCGCGCCCTTCCAGCACGCGATGCCCGGAAGGCCTGACGGTTTCCCGGCGGAACGGCCGCAGGAAAATGCGATCCAGGGGCACACCCCGCAAAAATAGCCACGAAGCGAGGAACGTCGATAATCTCAAATGATGCCGCTCGAGCCTCGCGTTGTAGGCCAGGATCTTCCTTGGCGCGAGCAGCCATGCCTTGGAAGGCACCGGCATCATTACCGGCATCAGTCCGATGCGATATTTGCGAAACCGCTCGCGAAGGGCCGCGTAGGATTCCTCCGGCCGAGCCTCAAAAATCCTCCGCCCCGGTTCCAGCTTGCGGATCTCAGCCACCATTGCGTCGGACAACGCCGCATCGCGGGAACGCAGGCACACCACCACTGCTTCGGGGTCCTTCCCCAGCAGCCCGAACAGCCAGCGCTTCAGCCGATGTTTGGTTATCCGTCCCTGCGTCGCAAAGCACCCAGGCCTGCCAGAAGCCCGGCTCCTACCAGAGCCAGTGTCGCAGGCTGAAGGGTCTTGGCGCCAACGAAACCGGCGGTGCGGCGGTTCGACTCCCCGACGGAGCCTTCGCAACTTCCCGGAACCGGCGATGGCCTTCCATGCCTGCCAGCATCAATTTCCCGGCGCTCTCACGTCCCGCGACGTGTACACCATCACGATGGGATCGAACCCGTAGCGGCCCATGCCCTCGCCGTAGATCGACAGGCCCTTCGTGGCTTCCACGCGAATCAGGAGATCGCCGGTTCCCTTCGGCGCGGGGGCGAGAAAATGCGCCAGGTATCCGTAGCTGGCGTGATGAAAGGCGGCCGCGCTGGAAAGGAACCCCCGAATATCGGCCGGATCGTCGGGCAGTTGGAACCGGCCCGCGTCCATGCCGGCGATCGAGACGTGCGCTTCGCCGGGATACTTCCTGGCGTCGGTCTGCGGATAGTCCACCACTTTCTGCCGCCACGGCCAGTCGAGCTTTGCCGTTCCGGCATGCGTGCCCATCTCGGCGATGAGCTCGATCTGTATTGGGCCGGCAGCGATCACCCACTCCGGCATCGTCACGCGATAGGCGACTTCGGCCTGGCCGGCGGCCCAGAATTTACCCGGATGAATGCCGCTGTCCGGACCCTGCTCCCTCATCTCGATGGGCGAGAATCGCAGCGCGATGGCCTGGGGATTGATCACCTCAATGCGCGGAGACATGGCGGATCGCGTGGCGACATTCACGAAATTCGCTGCGATGCGCTTGCCTGACGAATCGAGCAATTCCAGTGCGAGGGCTCCGGTGAACGGCCTGGGGCCGGGGACGCGAACTTCCAAAGGCGCCTGATTGTTGACGCGGAGCCGGTCCCATCTCACCGGCTGCGTTTTCGCGGGCGTGGTCACCGGCTTGCCGAAATCATCCGTTCCGGTGAGCCACCAGCGCAGGACCGCGTCGCCTGTGCGCGAGGAAAAGTGGCTGACGAAAACCGGCAGCGTGAATACCTCCGCCTTGATCAGCGGAGGGCCTTCGTAGCCCACGAAATCCTCTCCCTGAAGATCGCGCGTGGTCATGCCGGGCACGAAGGCGTCATAGCCGAACTCTTTTGCGGAGCGGTCGTAATTATAAAAGCCGTTGTGCTCCCATTCGATGTCGCTCAGCTCCGTGTAAATGTAGCCCTGAATTTTCTCGTGGCGGCGAAGCTCGTTGGTCAAATAATGGAAGCCCCAGGAGATATCCCGATCGCCTCCGCCAGCGCTGACGGCTCCGTACTCGGAGTTGATCAGCGGCGCGGTATCCTGCGCGCGGCCCTCAACGAAGTTGAAATTCGACCCCGGGAAAGTTTTGGCAACCACGTCTTCAATCGCCGTCTTGGCTCGCGCGTAATCGTCGATGTAGAAGTGCCAGGAGTTGATGTCCGTGGCCACGTGATCGCGCTTATCGGCGGAATTGTCCTCCACCAGGCGCGAGGGATCGAGAGCTTTCATCTCCTTGAACATCGCCTCCACCCATTTCTGCGTGTCGGGATTTTTCGGATAGGCGGGCTGCGTGTTGCGGTAATAGGACAGACCCCAGGTTTCGTTAAACGCGACCCAGGCGAAAATCGACGGGTGATTGCGGTCCCGCGCGATGGTGGCGCGCATCGTCTCCTCCCAGGCCGATCGCTTGGCCGGGTTCTGATACGACGCACTGGGCATGTCCTGCATGATCAGCATGCCGAGCTTGTCGGCCCAATACGTGCGCCTCGGTTCATCCGCCTTGATATGGACGCGCAGGAACTGGATGCCGGCGGCCTTGGCCAGCTCGATATCGTGCTTTAGAAATTCGTCCGAGGGCGCGGTGTAGATTCCCTTGGGATTGAACGATTGATCCAGCGCGCCGCGCCAGTAGACGGGCTGGCCGTTCAGGAAAATCGATTCATACGGCAGATCGCCGAATTTTCCTCGCGAGATGGTGCGCAGGCCGAAGTAGGTTTTCACCCGGTCGCCGCCGGCTTGCAAAGCGATCTCGTAGAGATTCGGCGAATCCGGCGTCCAGAGCCTCGGATTGCGTATCTCAATGGAGCCGTGCGCGCGGCCGTTTTCGAACTTAAATGGGATGGAGATGATGCCGGAGATCAGCAGAGGCGTGGTGAAGTCGCCGGTGGCGTCGACATCAAGAAACCATCGGTCGCCGTCATGGCGTGGGGTGAGCGCGAACGTCTTTATATAATGCTCCGGCCGGGCCTCCAGCCAGACCGTCTGCCAGATGCCGGATGTATACGTATACCAGCCGGGCGTCTGCTTGCCGACGGGCAGTTCCTGGTCGGTCAGGTCCGTGGCGCGGACGACGAGCGTCACGTTGTCGCCGGGCTTGGCAAAGGCGTTCAGGTCGTAATAAAAAGGAATGTAGCCGCCGTGATGCGTGCCGAGGTCGTGGCCGTTCACCCACACCTGCGCCTCCTCGTCCACGGCGTCGAAATGCAGCCAGGCGTGCTTGCCCTGCCAGTCCGAGGGGATGCGGAACGTGCGGCGGTACCAGCCGGTCGTCTCGCCACGCTTGGCGATGCCGGACAATTCGCTCTCCCAACAAAACGGCACGGTGATGGCTTGGCCGAATTTGTCGGTGAATCCAAAATCCCATTTGCCGTTCAGGTTCAGCCACTGGGCGCGTTCAAAATCGGGGCGGGGATGCTCGGGGCGCTGGGCCAAGATATTTGGAGTAAACCAGGCCGACGCCACGGCAAGAACCAGAACAGATCGCATGATGCTATTCTGTCGCAGTCGCCCGGCCCGCACAAACCATGGATTTCTGTGTGTTTAATATCGCGAATATACTATTGACGCACCGCGAGCGCGCTGATAACCTTCGGCCGTGGCCGCTGTTGGCGATCCGCGAAGGCAGCCGCAGGCGCCGGTTCCCGCCGCGCTAGCGGTTCGCTCCACTGTAGTGGAGCGCCCGACGAAGTCGCGCGTGCTTGTTTCTCTGCTGGCGGTCTGGGCCGCTTGGACGATTGGGTCCGGCGTGGCAGCAGCCCAGGCCACGCCGCGATTGGAATTCGAGGTCGCCTCCATTAGGCCCACTGCTGTTGATCCTTCAATGGCCGCTCAGATGTCGCGGGCGGGAAAACTCAAATACGGACCCCAGATTCACGGAGATCGCGCGGAATACATCTATGTGACGCTAAAGCACTTGGTCACCGAGGCTTATCAGACTCAGGGGTACCAGGTGAACTGCCCGGATTGGTTCACCAAGGATTATTACGACGTTTTTGCCAAGATGCCGCCGGGATCCACGAAGGAAGATTCCCGGCTGATGCTTGCAATCGCTGCTGGCGGATCGCTTCAAGCTGGCAGTGCACTGGGAACCCCGGGAGGAACCGGTGGTCGCGCTGGTCGTTGCCAAAGAAGGCGCGAAATTGAAGGAGTCCCGCGACGAGGCGCCAGGCGACCCGACGGCGTCGAAACGGAGAGCCCGGCGAACGGCACCAATTCCATCTCAGGGATGTACGGTTCGGCCGCGGTCCGCTTCAACGTGGACGCACCTAACTCCATGGTCCGCATGGAGGGCCGGAACATGACCGTGCGAGATCTCGTCAGATTCCTGACGGTGGCCGATCTCGGCAACGGGCGGCCGATTGTGGATATGACAGGGCTCAAGGGCAGTCACGATATCTCCCTCGACATTCCTATGTCGATGATCGGCGGACCGCCCCCGGAGGCCGGCGCGGGACATCCCGCGGACACTGTTGCCGACCCGCCCGAAAATGGCCGGATGATGCAATCGCTCAAGAGCCTCGGCCTGGAGCTGAAGAAGACGAAAGCTCCGGTGGACCATTTAATCGTCGACCATTCGGAGCGGAAACCGACCGAGAATTGATATTCTGTCGTGGGAGTATAAGAGCCGCATGCTCACGCATGGCGGCTCAAATGTGACCGCCATGCACAGGATGCGGCAAAATGCCCGCGTTGTCTCCGCCCTGACGGGCATCCCGGGAGCAAAGGGGACAGACCGCTGTGTCCGCTGAACACGATTTGTTGAAAGTACGGCGTTTGTGGCCGGGGACACAGTGGTCAGTCCCCCTTGCTGGAGAAGACTTCAGGCTGCGCAGCCTGCGGTGTCAGCCGGGGGGATCGGCTGCGGTTCGCTACGAATGAGATTTGAGTGGAAAAGCCTGGCGAGCCTCGCCGGCATCGTGATCCTGGCCGCGATCTTCACGCCCACTCGGATCTTTCTCGATCCTGGCAACCTGACCGACATTTTGCGCCAAGTGGCCGTGACAGGAATCATCGCGCTGGCGATGACGTACGTGATCCTGACCGCCGGCATCGATTTGAGCGTTGGCAGCACACTGGCCCTGGCAACATCGGTGGTGGCGATGGGTGTCAGCCGCCCGGATGCAAGTATCGCCTGGGCGATCGTACTTGCTGTGGCCGTTTCGGCAGCAGTGGGAGCCGTGAATGGCGCATGCGTCGCGCTGCTCAAGATTCAGCCCTTCGTGGTGACGCTGGCCACCATGATCGGTATTCGTGGGCTCGCCAAGTGGTTGACGGGAAACGCCAATATTGATATCGGATTCGGGCAGGATACGGCCGCGCGATTCGCGGAAATGCTGCGGACGAAGACCGTCGTGATCGGGACATGGGCGGTTCTGGGCGCGATTTTCTGGGTGATCCTGGAGCGGTCCGTATTCGGGAGGCACGTCAAGGCGGTCGGCGACAACGAAATGGCCGCCCGGTATGCCGGCCTGCCGATTCGGGCCGTCAAGATTTGGGTCTATACGCTGGCCGGAGCGCTCGCCGGCGTGAGTGGAGTCCTGTACGCGGCTCAAAATCATCAGGGAAATCCCAACGCAGGGGTCGCTTATGAACTGGATGCGATTGCGGCGGTCGTGATCGGGGGCACGAGGCTGGCAGGGGGGAGTGGATCGATCCTCGGCACGATCGTCGGCACCCTGACCATCGGCGTGCTGACCAACATGCTGCGGCTGAACAACGTGGACAGCAATTTAGAAATGATGATGAAAGCAGTAATCATTCTGCTCGCTGTGACCGGCCAAAGACGCAATGTCGATTAAAAGGCTTGGCGCGGCGCCGGCGAACTAATTGTCAGGCTCGGCGGCGGCTCGGGCTCTTAAGGTGGGAAGCTTGGGAGGAACTCGCGCGCCGGCAAAGGCGTACGGATCCTCGGGATCTTCCGGCCGATGGAATAGGCTCCTGATTCTCCGTTTCAGGCGCTCCATAAGAGGGTTCAGACGCATCGCGATCCTCCTGGAAGCGATGATAGCATCGCCTACCGGCCGATAAATTTTGGCGTCCGTTTTTCCAGGAACGCCTGTACGCCTTCGCGATGATCCTCAGTCTCGCCGCAGCGCAGATGCGTCTCGGGCTCGCGGTCCAGCATCGCGCGGAAGTCCGTCGAGGCCGCCAAATTCACGTTAGCTTTCATGTAGCGATAGCTGGTGAGCGGCCCGTTGGCGATGCGCGTCGCGACGACAAGCGTCTCCGCCGCCAGAGCGTCGGGTTCCACCACGCGATTCACCAGGCCAATGCGGTGCGCCTCGGTGGCGTCGATGGGATCGGCCAGGAAAAACAACTCCTTTGCTTTGGGAGCGCCGGCGTAGCGCGTCAGCAGCCAGGTGGTCCCGAAATCGCCTCCATAGCCGACCTTGGCGTAAGCGGTGCCGAATTTCGCCGACCTGGAAGCGATGCGCAGATCGCAGGAAAGCGCAATTCCGAGGCCGGCGCCCATGGCGAATCCGTTGACCGAGGCGATGGTCACTTTCGGGCTGTTGTAGAGCAGCCAGGAAACCTCCTGCATGTCGCGCAGGCCGTCGATTTTCTGCTCGAGTGTTTGGGAGCCATCCTCCCGCGCCATCATGCTGACGTCGCCGCCGGCGCAGAAGGCGCGGCCTGAGCCGGTGACAACAATCGCGCCGATTTCGGGGTCTCGCGACCATTTCTTAATCGCCACTGCCGCTTCGGCAAGCAGCGGCACCGTGACCGCATTCAGTTTGTCCGGGCGATTCAATGTCATGGTGGCAATGCGGCCGCGCACTTCGGTCAGCAGGACTGTTTCAGACATGGAGCGACTATATCATCAATGTCCGAGTCCGCCGAGCCGGCCTGCGGCGTACAAGCGCTTGTCCATGGGAGCCAGTTTCCGCAGCATCGCCGGCGTGAGAATACGCGTGTGCCTGATCTCGCAGAGATGATTGGGCACCACCCAGACGTCTTCCGCCGACGTCATCCAGGCATGGCGGTCGAACTGGCGCAAGCTCACCGGCCTCGAGTAAGCACGGAGTGTTTTCTCGCCGGCCGGGTTGAAATAGTGCTCGAAGTAGCTCATGGCCAGTTCGCGGATGGTGCGATAGACGGGCTCCCGGGAGCGGAGGCCGGAGTAGTCGGACTTGGCCACGGCACCCCAATGGCCGTGGACGCGATAGACAGCCAACACGTGATCCGTATCGCGAACGGCTTCGAGATCCACCAGCAGCGGCGGATGCCCTAACAGCCGCAGGGCGAACGCGGCGAGCATCGCGCCTTCCATGCAATGGGCGACCCCCTGATCGAGCACGGTCCGCGGGGAGTGGCAGGTGTCGCCGTCGGGCTCAAGGTTATAGCCAAGTTCCTCGTCCAAGAACTGCTGGATTCTCGCGGGCGTGGTGAAGCCGCGCAGAATCTTCCTCTGGCGCGAGGGAAAATCGTGGAGCAGGTCGGCCATCCCTGTGAGATTAACGCGTCTGGCAGCCCGGTTGTTGTTATACTCACGAAAGACGCCATGCGGGAACCACGACTAGGCGATGTGATCGACGATTTTTGCGTCAAATGCCGCCGGCTGACGAATCACGCGATCGTATCCCTTATGAACGGCGCAGCGGCCAAGGTCCGATGCCGCACCTGCTACAGCGATCACGACTACCGCAACGAAATCGCGCCTCCCACCAAGAAAGAGCTGCAGAAACAGAAGGAACTGTATCAAGCCGTGCTGGCAGGGGTTGCGCCCGCCGATCCTACAGGCACGCCTGAGGCTGTGGCGGAAACAGAAGCCGCTCCTCCGGCGAAGAAAAAGAAGAGCAAGGGATAGCCCTCAGCTCTTCCGCAGCTCTTTCTGAATCTCGCCGATCACCGTGTCTTGCCCTTCCTGGTCCAGATCCTTTTGAAGCCGCCGCAGCGCCACGCCGACCACATCGCGATGGTGCAGCTTCGAACCGAGCGCATCCGATGCCGCGAGTTTCAGCCAGATATCGTGGAGAAGGTCCACGTCCTCCGGCCAGAGGCGCGGCGGGTGTGGCCCGAGGTTCACGTAAATCGAGGGACGGTCCGGACTGATCACTTCGAGCGAAAACGGGTGCCTCGGCTCCGGCAGCGATTCCCAGGCCAGACCAATACTGCGCGCCAACTCCTCCGATTCCATGCGCGCGCTGACGCCGGTGACCAGGCGGGACGCTTTCAATGAGTTGGCGGCCTGGGCCAGCGCATCAAAGATGTTCACGGCGGGAACGACCAGCAGCTCCACGGGCTTGCCTTCCTTCTCCGCCATTTCCACCACGTGGCTGAACAGTTCTTTTTCGTAGTCGCTAAAGAGCTGAGCCTCGGATAATTCGTACTCGCCGGCGCCGGTGGACACTGGGCGGACGGTCATCACCACGATGTCGTGCCGCCGGAGGTTGGTCTTGTCGAGCACGCGCTTCAGATGCTCCATCCGATGATAATCGCGCACGGCTACCAGCACGCATCCCGGACGCGAACGGAGGCTGGAGGCGTCAATCCGTGCCTGATGATCCAGGTTGAACTGCTCCAGTCCCTTCTTCTCGTGTTCGTGATTTCGCTGATTGATTTTCTCCGATATTTCGAAGATGACAAAAAATGCGATGGTGAACGCCACGCCATACTTGGTGGCCACCTGCTTGGAAAAAAGATTGGCGATGGCCACCAGGCCCAGCACCAGCGTGGTGACGCCGAGGCCGATCGGCAACTCCACGCCGCGGAGCCGCAGGTTAAACGGGAACTTGTACTCCTGGTCGGAGCGGTGGTAACGCAGCACCAGCACGCCGAGAGACTTCATGAAGAAGCTCCAGACGACGCCGAAGGCATAGGCTTCGGCCAGAATCGTCATATCGCCGCGGCTGCCGATGATGGTGGCGATCTGCATGATGGCGATCAAATTGATGATGCGGAAAGTGGTTCCAAACTTGGCGTGGGGCTTGCGGAACCACGGCAGCAGCACGCCGTCCTCGGCCACCCGGTTCAGGACGCCGTTGGCCCCGATGATCGACGTATTCACCGCTCCGGCCAGAATCAATCCGCCTACGGACACAACGAAGATGTGGAATGCCAGGCGCAACAGATAGGGCCCGCTGAGGCTCATGGCGAGCCCGCCGATGAGGTTGTCGAAATACTTGGGGCGGTCCGCGTCGGGGATGATCATGCCCGCGAAGACCGTCACCACGCCCGTGCAGATCACCGCGTACCAGCAGACAATGTTCGCGGTGATCTTCAGGTTCTTCAACTTCGGGTACGCGATTTCGCGGTACACCTGCGCCAGCGTTTCGAATCCGCTCATGGACAGCAGGGAGTGGCCGAAGGCGACGATGATGGCCACCATCGGAATTTGAATCCAGAAAGTTCCCCTAAACCAGCCTTCCGCCGTGGGCGCAAACGTCAGATTGGAGGCAAGCGGAGCGGGAGGAAGCTGCCAGCGTCCCTTGAGCAGAATCGTGAGCGGGCACCAGATGAGCAGGATCACCACCATGACCGTGGTGATCTGCATGATGCGCAGCGCCTTGCCGCTGGATTCGTGAACGCCCTTGATGTTCTGCCACCAGAAATAAATCGTGACGAGGACGGCGGAGGCGGCGGCAAACGCATTGACCGGGACCCGCACGTTCGAATGAAGAAGCCCGGCGATCTCATTCAGTAGCGCGGCCAGATACAGGCCCGCGCTGACCACGCTGATGGGGCCCGTGAGGATGTAGTCGAAAACCAGCGACGAAACCGAAAATTTCGCCAGGACCGGACCCATGCTGTCCCGCACAACGATGTACACGCCGCCGCGGACAAACATGCTGCAGCTTTCCAAATAGACGCTGCGGACGGCGAAACTGAACAGCATGACGCCCAGCACGAACCAGGGCGCGGACTTCCCGATTGCCTGCTCGGCTGCGCCGCCGGCGTAAAAGGCGGAAGAGGCGAGGTCGCTCAAAACAATGGATGCGCCGCGCCAAAAACTGATGAAGGAAAGCGCCACCGTCGTCGCAACCACAACCTTGGGCGACAACGACGGAGAGCGGCCGTCGGATGAAGACATTCTCCGCACTAGTGTATCGGCTTTTGGGGCCGAGTAACGTTATACGCCGGCGAACAGCCGCGACGCGAGAGGATCGGGAAGGCCCGCAGCGCGGATTTTTTCCGCCGCCGCCGCCACTTCGTAGGCGGTGCGGTGAAACTCCACCCTGCGCCCTTCCGGATGATAAATCGCGTAGGCGGCGCGAGGGTCGCCGTCGCGGGGCTGGCCGACCGAGCCCGGATTCACCAGGTAGCGGTACTTTTCGTCCAGTTCCAACGCGACCCGGGGATCGATCGGTTTGACGCTGGTTTGCGAACCAGCGCGCGCGATGAGGAATCCGCCCTGAACGTGGCTATGGCCGATGAAGGAGAGCCAGGTGGCGACCTCGCCCGCGATCGCCGCGACATCCTGCAACGTCACCAGGTACTCATCCTCATCGAGCGGAGAACCATGAACCAAGTCGAAACCCTCGTAGGGCAGAGGACCACGCGGCAGCCGCTCCAGATATTCGAGGTTTTCCGGCGTCAGGGCGCTGCGGGACCACTCCGCCGCGGCTCGCGCGGCCGGGCGGTACGAATAGAGGGATTCGAGCCCGGCGCATACCTTGTCGTGATTGCCGCGGATGATGGCCACGACGTTTTCCCGGGCCCAATCGACGGCAAAGTTCGGATCCGCGCCGTAGCCTACCAGATCGCCCAGGCAGACGATGCGGTCATAGCGCCCTTGCGCGGAGGACAGCACGGCCTCCAGCGCCTCGCGATTCCCATGAATGTCACTGACGATCAGGAACGGCACAAGCGCAGCAGCGCGACCTCCGGTGGAGCGCCAAGGCGCGCCGGCAGTCCGATCGTGCCGATTCCCCGGGACACGAAGATCGCGCGGCCGTCGCGGCGATAGAGGCCATCGACGTAAGGAGTGAAGAACCGGGCCACGTTCAGATCCTCCCGCAGAATCTCGACGCGAACCTGGCCGCCATGCGTGTGTCCGGACACAGTCAGATCATACCCTTGCCGCGCCGCCACGGGAAAGACGTCGGGATTGTGAGACATCAGCACGTTCAATGCGCCCGGTGTTACCAGTTGCCCCGCGCCGGTCAAATAGGGTTCATGAAAACGCTGGTAGTCGACCCCGGCAAGGTTCATGATCGCGCCGCCGAATTTCAAGCGAGCGGATCCGCCGCGCAAATAGTGAATTCCGAGTCCGGCTCCCTGCGCGGTGGCGTAATCTTCGGCGTTGGCGTAAATTTCGTGATTGCCGAGGCAGCCGAAAATCCCCGCCTCGGCGCGCAAGCTGGAAAGATGCTTCAGGCAGGCGTCCAAGGGATCCCTTCTGCCGGAAATCATGTCGCCCGTGACCAAGGCCAAATGAGGATGCGTCTCGTTCGCCATCGCCACGGCGCGCACCAGTTCCCGCTCGCTCAGATAAGGGCTCAAGTGAATATCGGTGAGTTGGACGATGCGGATCCCGTCGAGATCCTCCGCCAGGCCGGGGATTGCGATCTTCTGCTCGCGTAACCGCAGGTTGATCCGCTGCACGAACACTCCGTAGCCCAGGACCGCGGGTGGCGCCAGAGAAAGAGACGCGCCCGCCGCATTTAGAAATCCCCGCCGCGATGGAGAGTGCGGCTGCGCCAGGGCGCTCCGCAGTGCGCGATAAACCAGCCACGCGGCCACCCACAACAGCGACAACACCGCCCAGATCATGGCCGATCCGCGGATCCATGCGCCGGACCGAGCCGGGAAATGCCGGTTGACGCGGACAAACAAGAGCAGAAATCCGAGGATCAGCAAGCAAGCGGAAGCCGCCGCCGCAATCCAGATGCCTTGGCGCGCCGAAGGCCGGCGTAGTCTCGGGTTCCGCAACAACAGAAATACCGCTCCCGCCTGTGCCAGCAGCACTACGGTCAGCAACACCATGTCCAGGATGTTACGCGCCGCTGCGTTGAACAAGAAAAACATTGCTCCTTCTATCTTATCGGCCTAGCGCGATGGGTTCCAGTTACAATTGAACCCAGTTACAATTGAACAATGTCTCTTGTTGTCGTAGGATCCGTCGCGTACGACGGTGTGGAAACTCCTCACGGCCGGGTGGATCGGATGCTGGGAGGAGCCGCCACTTATATTTCTCTGGCGGCGAGCTTTTTTACCAAAACGAGCCTGGTCGGCATTGTCGGCGACGATTTCGCGCAGGAAGATTCCGACCTGCTGGAACGCCACGGCGTCGATTTGACGGGTCTGGAGCGCGTTCCGGGGAAGACGTTCTTCTGGGCCGGAAAATATTCCGAGGATATGAACGACCGGACCACGCTGCAGACCGACCTGAACGTGTTTGCCGGCTTCAACCCCAAGCTGCCGGAAGCCTATAAGTCCGCTCCCTATCTGCTGCTTGGCAACATTCAGCCGGCGCTGCAGTCCGGCGTGCACGTCCAAATGCCGAATCTCCGCTTCGCCGGCGGCGATACCATGAATTACTGGATCCACGATTACCGGGACGAACTGCTCACTGCCATTCGCTCTTGGGATTTCATGCTGATCAACGACAGCGAGGCGAAGATGCTGTCCGGTGAAAGCAACCTCCGCAAGGCGGCTCAAAAGATTCTCGACATGGGTCCGCATACGCTGGTCATCAAGCGCGGCGAATACGGAGCCATGTTGTTCCGCCGCGACTCCTTTTTCGTGGTCCCCGGTTATCTTCTCGAATATGTCTTCGATCCCACCGGCGCAGGCGACTCCTTCGCCGGCGGCTTTGTGGGCTACCTGGCCGAACAGGGTTTCGATCTCAAGTCGGAGCATGTCACCTTGAGCGAGCTGAGCAGCGCCGTGGTCTACGGCTCCGTGATGGGAAGCTTCTGCTGCGAGCGTTTTGGCGTCGATCGATTCCGCAGCCTGACACGAGCCGAGATTAATGCCCGATTCGACGAATTCCGGCAGTTCACGTACTTCTAACGCGGTCGCCTATGCGGCCGCAGTTGTGATCGCGGCGGCCTTTGCGCTTGTCGCGGCGCGCTGGTCTCTGGCGCGGGGCTACGTCCTTTACTTTGGGGACGCGGAGGCGCACTACAACATCGCGCGCCGGATCCTCGATTCACAAACGCCCGGGCCCGAACAGATCGGCACGGGATGGCTGCCCCTTCCCCACGTCCTGTTGATTCCGTTCGTCATGCACGGTAACTGGTGGCAAACTGGATTCGGCGGAACCCTTCCGTCCACCGCCTGCCTGATTCTCGCCGCGGTGTTCTTCTTCGCTGCGGCGCAGAGGGCGTTTCGTTCCACGCCGGCGGCGTTCGCCTCGATGCTGGTGTTTCTGCTGAATCCCAACATGTTGTACCTGTCGTCCACGCCGATGACGGAGCCGGTGCTTGCCGCCTCCCTTGCAGGGCTGCTGTTTGCGACGCTGTGGTTCCGCGATTCGCAATCCATCTGGGCTCTGCTGCTGGCCGCCGCCGCGTCCAACGCGGCGTCGCTGACGCGCTACGAAGGCTGGTTCCTGATTCCGTTCGCCTCGCTTTATGTGCTCCTCGTGGCAAACAACAAGTGGCTGGCGATCCTGTTCGGCGCCCTGGCGGCGCTGGCGCCCCTTTCCTGGCTGGCGCACAATCAGTTTTACAACGGCGATCCGCTGGAATTTTACCGCGGCCAATGGTCCGCGCTCGGCATCTACCAGCGTCAACTGGCGCAGGGAATGCAGCGGTACCCAGGCGATCATGATTGGCGCAAGGCGGTCCAGTATTTCTCGACCGCGGTCGCTCTGGCGATCGGCAGGCCGGCGGCGATTCTCGGCTTAGCGGGGATCGGCGCGGCGCTTTGGAAGCGCGCTTGGTGGCCGGCACTGTTACTGATCCTGCCGCCCGTATTTTATGTGATGGGAATGCACTCCACGGGCAACCCGATTTTCGTACCAACGCTTTATCCGTACTCCTGGTACAACACGCGCTACGCGCTGGCCGCACTGCCCTTGATCGCGGTCTGCGCCGGCGCCTGGGTGAGTTTGATTCCGCCGCGCTGGGGCTGGTACGCGCCGTGGATGGCAGCGTTGATCGTCGCGGCGGTTCTGGCGGTGGCATGGGCGCAGCATCCGGAGTCGATTTGCTGGAAGGAATCCGAGGTCAACTCGGTGGCGCGCCGCGAATGGACCCGGAAAGCCGCGGCTTTCTTGCAGGCGCGCTACCACTCCGGCGATGGGATCATCTTTCCGTTTGGCGACATGACCGGTATCCTGCGCGAGGCCGGCATTCCCCTGCGCGAAAGCCTACATGAGGGCAACGGAGCCGCGTTTGCCGTCGCGCTGGAGCGTCCCGACCTGTTCCTTCAATCGCGCTGGGCTCTGGCATTTTCCGGCGATCGCATCGCCACCGCGATTCTGCGGGGCGACAAGCGCGGTCCGCACTATGAACTGGTGGCGACCATCGTGGTGAAAGGCGCGCCGGTAGTCGAGATTTATCACCGCGACCGCGGCCCCCTGCGTCCACCGCCCTTGTGTGAGGAGTACAGCGGCCAGGTCTGCGCGCCTCACGTCGAAAACGTCGCATTACCACAACAGCCATGAACATCCCCTTTACGAAAGCCCACGGCGCTCGCAACGACTTTCTGTTGACCCGGCGCGACCAACTGCCGACGAACTTCGATGCACCCGCTGCCGCAGTGGCAATCTGCGATCGCCATACCGGAGCCGGAGCCGACGGCTGGCTGCTCGTGTCGCATGCCGACGGCGCAGAGGGCGCCATCGAACTCTGGAACTCCGACGGCAGCCGGTCCGAAATATCCGGCAACGGCACCCGCTGCGCCGCCGCGTTCCTCATCGAAGCTGGCCGCGCTGGCGAGGACGTGCGCATCCTCACCGGAGCGGGCCTGAAGTATCTTCATCTGCTTGAGCGCGCGGGCCGCCACTATTCATTTGAGATGAACATGGGCGCGGCGCGAGTAGAGGAGCTTCGTACGGTCATCCTCGATCGGGACGCGGCCATCCTCAACGTGGGGAATCCCCAATGTGCGGTGTTTGTGAAGGATTTTGACCTGGACTGGCGGGCACTGGGCGCGCAAATCGAGCGCCATCCGCGCTTTCCCCACCGGACCAATGTATCGTTTATCCGCGTTTTGGACGATCATACGCTTGACGTGCGGTTTTTCGAGCGCGGAGCCGGCGAAACCATGAGTTCCGGCACGGGCTCGACCGGCGCGGCGGCTGCGGCGGTTGCGAGGGACCTGGTCTCGAGCCCCGTGCGCGTGCTCACTCCCGCCGGGCCGCTCGAACTAAAATGGAAGCAACAAGACATTCTGCTCGCTGGACCGGCCGAAATCGTGGCGGCCGGCGAATTCTACTGGAATGCCTGAGGAGCGGAGGAAAGTTTGAATCATTCAGCGCAATTGCGCCAAAAAATTGAAAATCATACTGCCCGGACCGGTGTCGTCGGCTTGGGCTACGTCGGCCTGCCGTTGGCAGTGGAACTGGCCCAAGCCGGATTTTCCGTCACCGGCATCGACATCGACAAGCGGAAAGTCGACATTTTGAACAGCGGCGAGTCCTATATCCAGGACATCCCGACGTCCGTACTCAAGCCATTGGTGGAGAAGGGGTTGATAAAAGCCGCTACGGATTTTTCCGCGGTCGCAGGTCTCGACACCATTAACATCTGCGTGCCCACGCCGCTGCGCAAGACCAAGGATCCGGACATGAGCTACATCGTCAGCTCCTGCCAGTCCATCGCCAAGTATTTTCACGCCGGCATGCTGGTGATCCTGGAATCCACGACCTATCCCGGCACGACGGACGAGCTCATGCTACCCATGTTCGAGGCCGGCGGCCTGAAGGTGGGCGAGGATTTCTTCCTGTGCTTCTCGCCGGAACGCGTCGACCCCGGCAATGAGAAATTTCAGACCAAGAACATCCCGAAGGTCGTGGGCGGCATCACGCCGGCCTGCACCGAGGTTGGCGCGCTGTTTTACCGCCAGTGCCTGGACACCGTGATCCCGGTGGGCGGCACGCGCGTCGCGGAGATGGTGAAGCTGCTTGAAAACACATTCCGCATGATTAACATCGGCATGGTGAATGAAATCGCGCTGATGTGCGACCGCATGGACATCAACGTCTGGGAAGTGATCGACGCGGCGGCCACAAAGCCCTTCGGCTTCATGGCGTTTTACCCCGGCCCGGGGTTGGGGGGCCACTGCATCCCGATCGATCCGTTCTACCTGTCATGGAAGACCAAACAGGCGGGCATCGAGGCGCGGTTCATCGAACTGGCCGGCTACATCAACGGCTCCATGCCGCATTTCGTGGTGGATAAGGTGCAGAACGCACTCAACGACCATTCGAAGCCTCTCAAGGGGTCGCGCGTCCATGTGCTGGGCGTGGCGTATAAGCGCGACATCGACGATGTACGCGAATCCCCCGCGCTGGACATCATCCACCTGTTGGGCAAGCGCGGCGCGACGGTCAGCTATAGCGACCCGTTCGTGTCCCAGCTCCGCGCCGATGGCGTGGTGCCGGACATGGATTCGCAGGACGCCGGCAAAGCCGTCGCCGAAGCCGATTGCGTGGTGATCGTCACGGATCACAAGAGCTTCGACTACCCGAAGATAGTCGAAAAAGCGAAGCTCATTGTGGATACTCGAAATGCCTTGAAAGGGATTTCGTCGCCGAAGATCGTCAAGTTGTAACGGGCAGCTTCTGCTCCCTTACTTTCCGAAGTAAGCGTCGTTATACATAGCCGGCTTCTTTGCCTTCAACTCGGCCAAGGTCTTCTGCGCCATTTCGCCGGGGAGTTGCTTCTGAATGTTCGGCTTCACTTCATCGAAAGGCTTCGCGCCGTGCGATTCCACCTTGATCAGGTGGTAGCCGAACGGGGACTTTACCGGCTGGCTGATTTGACCGACGGGAAGCGTGAACGCCTCCTTTTCGAACTCCGGTACCATCTGACCTTTGCCGAACGAACCCAGGTCGCCGCCGTTTGCGCCCGATCCTTTGTCGTCGGATTCTTCCTTGGCCACGGTGGCGAAATCCGCTCCCGCGACGATTTTCGCGCGCAACTCCGTCGCTTTGGCCAGGGCCTCTGCCTCGGTGAGTTCCTTCTTGCCCTCGGGAGCGGGCATTTTCGAGCCCTGGAAGCGGATCAGAATGTGGCGCGCTTTTACCTGCTCCCATTCCGCCTTGTGGGCGTCGTAGTAGGCGTGCAGCGCGGCGTCATCCGGCTTGGTGTTGTCCATGAGTTCGCGGAACATCGTATTGGCGAGCAACTGATCGGCGGAGAGCATGATCTGCGTCTGGACCTTCGGCGTTTGATCCAGCTTCAGGAGCTTGGCTTCCTGCGCCAGCGTGAGAATCTCGGCCAGCTTGTCGGCGATTTCACGGCGGCCCTTGGGCGACTGCACCTGCGCCTGCTGTTGCGGCGAAAGGTTGGACAGAATCATGTCGAATTGCGCCTTGGTGATCTTGTCGTCGCCGACGGCGAGCACCACCGTCTCCGGCGTAACCATAGAGGGCGCGGAGAGGGGGCGCGGAGGCGCCAGCGCGGGGGAAAGAGGCTTCGGCGCCGGCTGCGGCGTCGCTTGTTGGGAAGCTTGCTGCCCCCACGCGAATGCCGCGCCGAGCAGAAGGAAAGAAAATCTCATATTCCTAGAATAACAGCCGTATCATAGGAAAACGGACCCAAACGCATGAGACTGCTCGCTTTTTTCCTGGTGACCGGAGTTGCCTTCGCGGGCGACGAACTTACGGTCTATGATCTTCTCGCCCCGGAAACCCACAAGTTCGCAATCATTTACGACGTTTCCGCCACGCGCGAGGGCGCCCCGTATTATCTGAACCCCATCCGCCCCGGATCCGTCGCCGAAAAGGAGCGCGTCATCGACCGCGCCACCGGACAGGAGCTGAAGTTCGACGTGGTCGACGGCAAGACCGCGAAGGCGGAGGGTCTCGGCGCTCGCAACGCCGCCGATGCGGACCAGTTCCTGCGCGTGCATCTGCTCAAACCGGTGGCGAAAGGCGCGGAAACGAGGATTCGTATCTTCAAGACCTACACCGACGCCGCGTCGTATTTTGAAAAGAACGGGAACCTCGTCTGGGCCCGGCCTCTGGGCATCAAGCGCAACGTGGTGATCCTGCCGCAGGGCTATGAGCTGATCGGCTCGGCATCGCCCGCGATCGTTTCCACCGATCCGGACGGCCGCCTCCGCCTGAGTTTTTTGAACGACCGCGACGATCAGTTGCCGGTGAAGATCACTGCCCGGAGGGTGAAATGAGAGCGCTGCTTCTCCTGTGTCCGCTTCTCGCGTTCGGGCAGTTTCACCGCGCTGAGCAGGATCGTGAGATCCGCTACTGGCTGCTGGCGCCGGAAACGCACCAGTTCCGGATCTCGCACGACTTTAACGTGGATAAAGTGGGCCAGAAATCCGTGCATAGCTTCGTACGCAAGGGAAGCGACGTCGCGCCGGATTCGAAGATGATCAATCTCGACACCGGCGAGCCGCTTCCCACGCACATCGTCAAGGGAAAGAACGTCAACGAGTTGGGTTATTACCCGCGTCCCACCGATCCCGAGTCGCTGGCCGTTCAAGGCGATCTTCCGCGCGCCATCGAACCTGGCCAATCCGTCCGGATCCGGGTGGAAGAGACGTATACCGATCCAGTTGGTTATTCGATGAAGGGCGGCGAACTCGTCTGGACGCGCACCCTGGGACGTCCGGTGAACTATGTCACGCTGCCCGCGGGCTGGCGGCTGACGAGCGTGAACACGCCCGCCGTGATCACGCGGGATGCCGAGGGCCGGATCATGATGCGCTTCACGAATATCCGCAACGACGAACTGGCCGTGAC
>JBBIVT010000035.1:23022-28335 GCA_037439565.1 Acidobacteriota bacterium
AGGGCCGGATCATGATGCGCTTCACGAATATCCGCAACGACGAACTGGCCGTGACCATCCGTGCGCGCCCGCAATGATCCGGACCCGGCGGCTGATCCTCGACGCTTGGCAGACTTCGGATGCGGAGGCGTTTCGCCCCATCGCCACCGATCCGGAAGTGATGCGCTACATCAACAGCGGCATTCCGTGGACCGGGGAGCAGATCGAGGGTTTTGTCCAGCGACAGATCGATACGTTTGAAAAGCTCGGTTTCTGCCGCTGGAAGCTCATCGACGCCCGCAGCGGACGGTTCGTCGGCTTTTGTGGCCCCGGCATTTGGCGTGACGCCAAGGACCCGGAGATCGGCTGGTGGCTGGCGCGCAGCCACTGGGGAAAGGGACTTGCCACCGAGGCTGCCCGCGCCGCTCTCCGCGACGCATTCGAGCGCGTGAACCTTTCGCGGCTGATCTCCGTCGCCGTGCCGGAGAATCTCGCTTCCATTGCGATCATGAAGAAGCTGGGCTTTACGTTCGACGCCGAGTTCCAAAGCGAAGGAGCCACGCTGGTTCGTTATGCAATGCCGCGTGATCGATTCGGTACTCTCAAAGAGGACGAATGCTGATCAAGCCGCCCAGGATGTACATCATCGAAGCGGGCGCGGTCTCGCGGTTCCTGGGGGTACTCCGGGCGGCGCTCGTTCGAACCTACGAGGACAACTGCCTGGGCGTGGCAAAGGGCGCGGCGTATTCTGGCTTGCTGTCTTTTTTCCCCATCCTGACGACTCTGGCCGCGATCCTGGTGCAGGCCAAGGCAACCGAAGTGGCCCGCAACATCGCGTCGTTCCTCTACGAGGTCGTTCCGCCAGGCACTGAAGACGTCGTGCTCCGTCTTTTCGTGGTTCACGGCGAACGGCCGAGCTATTTGCTGGTCAGCGCGCTGATCTTAGCGCTTTGGGCCGCCTCAGGCGCGATTATGAGCATGCTTGAAGGATTCCGCTCGATCTACCGAATTCCCTCCGGACGCACGTTCGTCCAGGAGCGTTCGATGGCGATTTTCCTGGTGTTGATCTCCGCGGCCCCGGTCGTGGGTGCCTCGGCGCTGATCGTTTTCGGATCGAGAGCGGAAAGTTTCCTTCTCCACTGGTTGGGCCTTGCGGCGCCGGACGCGGATATTCAAGGATGGCTGGAATTGGTGAGCAAAATGCTACGCCTCGGACTTGCCTTCGCGTCGTTCGTGCTGGTGACGGCTTTGCTGTACTACCTCGGGCCGAACCGAAAACAAACCCTCGCCAACGTGTTTCCGGGAGCGGTTCTCGCCACGATCCTTTGGTTGATTTCCACGTTGGGTTTCGGTTGGTATGTGCGCCATATCTCCAACTACAATGTTCTCTACGGGAGCGTTGGCGCGGGACTGGCGCTGTTGGTGTGGATGTACGTCTGGAGCGTGATCACGCTCATTGGATGCGAATTCAACGCGGCGCGGGAACGGCTGCTGGCGCAGCCCACGGAGCATTAGCGGCCGCTTCAAGATCTGGCGGATTCGCTGATCGAGTGTGGGCGGAATTGGCTGTGGCGGGAACCAGTCGAAGTCGAATCGACCAACGCGTCCAAAGGAACGTTCAGCGGTTTTGAAGACCGTGCCTGCCACCGGGCAAGATTGGCTCCCACAACAATCTTATGCTGACTGGATGAGGAAAAACTCCGTCTATTCCGTTCCCCCGGCCTTCGCCATGGAAGAAGCCAACCCGGCGCGCCTCAAGGAGCGGACCAGCCGGACGCTGGAGGAATGGATTCAGATCATGAAAAAATCCGGCCCCGCGACAGAGCGGGAACGGATGGCCTGGCTCAAGAGCGAGCATGGCTTCACCACAAACTATGCCATGTGGGTGGCCAAGCGCGCCGACGGCGGCGGAGGCGCGGAGAACTACGACCCCGACGCGATGGTGGAAGCGATGTTTTCCGGAAAGAAAGCCGGGCTGCGGCCCATTTACGAACACCTGCTGGGCCTGGCGTTAGCGTTGGGGACGGATGTGCGCGTCTCGCCCGCAGAAACGATTGCTCCTTTTTACCGCCATCGCGTCTTCGCCCAGGTGAAACCGGCCACGAACTCGCGCATCGACCTGGGCTTCGCGCTCGGTCCCCGGGAGCCGTCGGGAAAACTGATTTCCACCGGCGGCTTTGAGAAGGGCGACCGCATCACCCATCGAATTCCGATCACAGTGCTGAGCGAGATTGATAAAGAAGTAAAAAACTGGTTGACCGTCTCCTACGATTTGGACGCAAGAGAGTAAATTTCCATCGTGCTATCCTAATTTGGCTTGACGCGGCGGGCCGCACTCCCTCGCATCTGTATCGCTCTCGGATTCCCCGAGATTGACGCACTCCTCTCGCATGCGCGCGAGGAATACAACGCAGGCGAGCGTTTCTTTGAGTTTAGGCTCGATTACTTGGAGTTGCCGGAACAAGGCGCAGCGGCGCTGAAGAAATTTCTGACCCGCAATCCGGACTGCACCGTGCTAGCCACCTGCCGGCGGCACCAAAACCACGGATACTTCAACGGCAGCATCGAGGAGCAACTGCGGGTTCTGGACGCATCGATTGAAGCTGGCGCGCAGGCGGTGGATATTGAGATTGAGAGCGCCGAAACGTGCCCGGCAAAACTGGAAGCGCTGCGATCGCGGGCGCGCCTGGTGATCTCCTATCACAACTTTGAAGGCACGCCGCCCCTCGATGCGGTCGTCCGCCGGATGACGCGCATCGAGGCGGACGGTTACAAGATCGTCACCACGGCGAAAAAGCCGTCGGATAACGCTCGCGTGCTGGCCCTGGCGAAAACCTATGCCAAAACGCCTACCGTCCTGTTGGCGATGGGCGAAACCGGTCTTCCTACGCGCGTGCTGTCGCCTGCCGCGGGCGGCCTTTTCACCTACGCCGCGCCGAATTCGGCGGAAGGCACGGCATCGGGCCAGGTAAGCGCGCATCAGCTTCGCCATCTTTATCGTGTGGATAAGTTCACCAAGGACGCCAAGGTGTATGGCGTGATTGCCGACCCGGTGCGCCACTCGATTTCGCCCGCGATTCACAACCGCGCGTTTCAGGCGCGGCGGCTGGATGCGGTGTATCTTCCGTTTCTCGTGAAGCCTGCCCACTTAAAGGATTTCTTTACGCTGGCCGCGAAGACCCCCCTGTCGGGATTCAGCGTGACCATTCCGCACAAGCAGAAAGTGCTTCGCTACCTGGATCTGGTGGATCCTCTGGCGCGGCGTATCGGCGCGGTGAACACGGTGTGGCGGAAGGCGGGAAAATGGCGCGGAACCAATACGGATACCGACGGCGTGATCCAAACACTGGAGAAGCGCTTGCGCTTGAGCAAATCCGCCGTGCTCTTGGCGGGCAACGGCGGAGCGGCGCGCGGAGCCGCGTTCGCGCTGAAGGAGGCGGGCGCGAAACTCGCCATCACCGGCCGGAATCTCGATCGCGTGCGCGCGCTGGCAAAGGCCTGCGATGCCGAGTCCCTGACGCGGGAGCAGGCCTCCGCCCGCATGTTCGACGTACTGGTGAACTCCACGCCGCTCGGCATGTTTCCCGAAGTCGAAGGAAGTTTTTTTGACGGCAAAATTCCCGCCAAGCTGGTGTTCGACATGGTCTATAATCCTCTGGACACGCAGCTTTTGAAGATCGCGAAGGATCAGGGAGCGACCGTTATTCGCGGCATCGAAATGCTGCTCGAACAGGCCGCGCGCCAGTTTGAAATCTGGACGGGGGAGAACGCGCCCCGCCCGGTGATGGAAAAAGCCGCCCTGGAAGCGCTCGAAGCGCACCAGGCACACGCCGCCGGCGGTTCATCGAGTGAATGATAATGGCGCTATGGACCTCACCCGCAGATCCCTCGCCAAAGCGCTTGCTGTAGCGGCCGCCGTTCGGCCCTCCGCCGTGGCGCAATCCGCGCCGCCGGTTGACGCCGACTTGCAATCGGCGCGCGACCAGATGCGCTCCAACGCCCAGCAAATCGCCAAGGTGAAACTGCCGATGGCCACCGAGCCCGCGTTTCATTTCAAGGCTTAGATCATGGCGAAGTTTACCTTCACCGGCGACATTTTCTTTGCGACCATCTCGGAGATTTCCGCCGCGCTCCACAAGAAGGAATTTTCCGCTGTCGAGCTGACCCGCGCCTTCTGCGATCGCCTGGAGCGGCTGGGGCCCCGCTATAACGCGCTCGCGCTGACGCTGCGGCAAACCGCTCTCAAGAAGGCCAAGGAGGTCGATCGCGATTTAAAAATTGACCGTCCCCGTAACGCTCTACACGGGATTCCCTACGGCGTGAAGGATCTGCTGGCCGTCAAGGGCAAGCCGACCACCTGGGGCGCCAAGCCCTACGCGGGGCAAGTGTTCGATGAGGACGCGCATGTGATCGATTCGCTCGACAAAGCGGGCGCGATCCTGATCGGCAAGTTATCGATGGTGGAACTGGCTGGCGGCGGCGGATACCGCTTCGCCTCGGCCTCGCTCACCGGGCCTGGCTTGAATCCCTGGGACCGCGCGCGCTGGAGCGGCGGATCCTCCAGCGGACCCGGTTCCGCCACGGCGGCGGGCCTGGTCACGTTCTCCCTGGGATCGGAAACGTCGGGATCCATCCTCACGCCCAGCGCCTATTGCGGCGTCAGCGGCTTGCGCCCAACCTACGGGCTGGTGAGCCGCCGCGGCGCAATGGCGCTTTCCTGGACGCTCGACAAGATCGGCCCTATGTGCCGCTCCGCCGAGGATTGCGCGCTGGTGCTGAGCGTGATCGCGGGCGGTGACGACGACGATCCCGGCTCGGCTGGAAAATCCTTCCGCTACGCGCCGCGATACGCCCATCAGCCCTCGGAAATCACGGTTGGTTACGCTCCCTCCGATTTTGACCAACCCGCCGATCCGGCGGTGCGCGGCGGCCTCCAGGAGGCCTTGAACGTCGTCAAAGCCTTGGGCGTGAATCTAAAGGAAGTGGAGATCCCCGGCTTCCCCTACGGCGCGCTCACCGGTACGATCGTCGGCGCGGAGGCGGGTTCGATTTTCGAGGACCTCATCCGTTCCGGGAAGGTCGACGAACTGGCCGACCACCGGCAGGCCCAGGGCCTGAAGACCGGCCTCGAAATCTCCGCCGCCGAATATCTGCGCGCCATGCGCGTGCGCGCGTTGGTGCAGAATGCGTTTCGCGACCTGTTCCTGGACGTCGACCTTCTTCTCGCGCCCACGCGGCCCTCGGTCGCCACGCAGATTGCGGAGCCGCTCGACCGCCCTGGAGCGCCCGCCGCGCCCGATGCCAAGCGCGGTCTCAACGGCCTGATCCCCGCCG
>JBBIVT010000035.1:28435-34444 GCA_037439565.1 Acidobacteriota bacterium
GGAGCGCCCGCCGCGCCCGATGCCAAGCGCGGTCTCAACGGCCTGATCCCCGCCGGCAATCTGGCCGGCCTGCCCGCGCTTTCCCTGCCCTGCGGGTTCGCCGGCGGCTTACCCATCGCGATTTCCCTGGTGGGACGGCCATTTTCCGAGAATCAGTTAATCGCCACCGGCATGGCATTCCAGAGCCGGACCGACTGGCACCGGAGGCGTCCTCCCGTCGAAACCTAAAGCATGCGTATACTGGAAAAATTCGCATGGAGATCACACCTACACGCCGAACCTTTTACTCCGCGGTGATCGCGGGGCTGGGCGGAATCATGACCGCCGCGCTCGCCGCGCCGGCCGCGGCCTATTTGTTCATGCGGCCCAAGTCGCAGAAGCAATCCGATTTTGTGCCCGCCGCCGATCTGTCGCAGTTAACCGTCGGCAAACCGGAAGAGGTGGTTTTTCGCCGCACGCGGACCGACGGATGGCGCGTCGTCAACGAAAAATCCACCGCCTGGGTGCTTCGCAAGGACGAGCAGACCGTGGTGGCCTACACGCCGCAGTGCACGCATCTGGGCTGCGCCTACCACTGGGATGAGAAGGAAAGCAATTTCCTCTGCCCCTGTCACACGTCGACGTTTTCCATTGACGGCAAGGTGCTCACCGGCCCCGCGCCGCGTCCTTTGGACCGCTACGTGACGCGCGTAGAAGACGGCAAAATCCTCATCGGCTCGGAAATTCAAAAAGCATGAAGACGCTACGCGTTGTGATCGACTGGCTGGAGGAACGCACGGGCGTCGAGTCCGCCCTCAAGCATTTTCTTTACGAAGACGTTCCCGCTTCGGCCGGATGGCACCAAGTGCTGGGCAGCGTGGCGCTGTTCGGGTTTCTCACGCAAGTGCTCACGGGAATTTTGCTCGCGGGAAATTACGCGCCCACGCCGGGCGACGCCTATAACAGCCTCCGCTACATTGTGACGGAATTGACCGGAGGCCAACTGATCCGCGGCCTGCACCACTGGGGCGCGAGCCTCATGATCGTCGTCGTCGGCCTGCACATGATTCAGGTGTTCCTGTGGGGCGCGTATAAGAAACCCCGCGAGGCCACCTGGATCGCCGGGGCCACGCTGCTGATGCTGACGCTTGGCTTCGGGCTCACCGGCTATCTTCTTCCCTGGGACAATCGGGCCTACTGGGGCACGGTGGTCACCACCCAGATCGCCGCGCTGCCGCCCGGTGCCGGACCCTACGTGCTGCGCCTGCTGGGCAGCGACGGAGGATCGATCGGGGCGATCACGTTTGCGCGATTTTATGCCGCGCACGTGCTGGTACTGCCTCCGCTGACCGCGCTTTTGATCGCGCTGCACGTGTACCTGGTGCGCCGCCACGGCGTCACGCCGATTCCCGGCGACGAAGCACTCCCGAAGAAAAAGTTTTACCCGGAGCAGGTGTTCAAGGATACGGTCGCGACGTTTCTCTGGTTTGCCGTGCTGATGGGGATGGCGATCGCCGTGCGCGTTCCGCTCGGCCATGTAGCCGATCCCACGGACACCAGCTATATTCCCCGGCCTGAGTGGTATTTCCTATTCCTGTTTCAAATGCTGAAAGTCTTTCAAGGGCCGCTCGAAATCGTCGGCGCCGTGATCATTCCCACGCTGGCGATCATGGCGATGTTCCTGACGCCTTTCATCGACCGTGGCAAGATGATTCGCGTTCGCCAGCGCACCGGCGCCATCGCGCTGGTTGTCCTCGCCTGCCTCGGTTGGGCCTCATTGACCGCGCGCGCCGTGGCCACCACGCCCCCCAGCACCGAAAATCCCGATGCCGGCCTCGCGCAGATGGAACCCTGGCAGGAAATCCCCGCCGACCAATTGGCCGCCATCGGCGCATTCCGAAAGGACAATTGCGGCAGCTGCCACGTCCTGGGAAAATCGGGCGCGGGCCCGGATCTGACGCGCGCGGCCTCGCAAAAACCAACCGATTGGCTGATGACGCATTTCAAGCAGCCCGCGCCGAACGCCTCCACGCAGCTCAAGAATCCCGAGCTGCGAGGCTTAGTCGCGTTCGTGACCAAACGCAATGACGAAGCGGTGAAGGCCTGGTCCGGCGCGCCGCAGTCCGCCGTCGAGGGCGCGATGGTCTATCAGGCGAACCAGTGCGGTGCGTGCCATAAACTGAACGGCGCCGGGATGCAGACCGGGCCGGCGCTCAACGGCGTCGCGGACCATCGTACTCGCGAATGGTTGGAGGGCCACTTTGCCGATCCCGCCAAATTTTCGCCCGGTTCGACCATGCCTCCCTATAAGCTCAGCTCGCGCGATCTGGATCGCCTCACCAGCTACCTGATGGCGATTCCGAAGTAAACTGCTTGATATGGATCGACGAGGATTTTTGAAATCGGCCGGTGCCGCCGCGCTGGCGCAGGCCGTGGAAGCGCAGACGCCCGCGGCCATCACCAGCTCCGTAATGCTGTGGACCCTCAAGGGCCCCTTCGAGCAGCGCCTGGAGGTCGCCGCGCAGGCAGGCGTCGATTCGGTGGAGCTGGTCTCGGAGCACATCAATTGGACCGACGCGCAGATTCGCGAGATGAAGAAGCTCGCGGCATCGATGCACTTGAAAATGGACACCATCCTGGCGCAATCGGACTGGGGCAGGCGTCCGGTCACCATGGTGAAGCCCGAGGACCGCGACGGATTCCTGGCCGACGTTCGTCAAGCCATCGTGTTCGCGCAGAAACTGGAAATCCCGCAGATCATCCTGATGAGCGGCAACGACGTCAAGGGCAGAACCCACGAGGAGCAGTACGCGTCGATGCTCGAATCGGCCAAGCGCGCCGGCGATCTGGCGGAAAAGGCCAACCTCGACCTGATCATCGAGCCGCTGAACAACAAGGTCGATCACAAGGGCTGTTTCCTGTCCACGTGCGTCGAGGGGCTGAAGCTGGTGAAAGAGACCCAGAACCCGCGCTTCAAGCTGCTGTTCGACATCTATCACGAGCAGGTGCAGGTGGGGAACGTGATCCGCACCATGCGCGAAGCCGCGCCGCATGTGGCCGTGTTCCACATCGCCGACAATCCGGGCCGCAACGATCCCGGCACCGGCGAGATGAACTACGAAAATATCTATAAGGCGATCGGGGCGCTCGGCTTCAAAGGCTATGTGACGATGGAATATCTTCCGCTTGCCGACCAAACCGCCAGCCTGACCCGGTCAGTGCGCCAGATGCGCTCTACTCTTCCGATTTCCCGATCAATATAATCGACACCAGCGTGTCGCCCAGCTTGGCCGATAGCACCCAGTCCTTTTCGCCCTGTTTTTCAAAGCCAGGTTTTTGGTCCGAGTCCGCTTTCCAGAAGCTGAGCACGGCGGGATGCGCCGACGCGGCGGCCTTGCGCGACAGATCCATCAACGCGTCAAAATCCGCAATGGGATCGGCGGACTTGTCCAGCGCCGCCGGCACAAGAATCAAAAAGTCCCGCTGCGGCGCGACGCCCTGATGGTTGCCGTTGATCGGATAATTGCCGTAGCGCAGCGTGTAAACGCCGGGCGCGATGGTCTGCCCGCGGCGGTCGCTGCCCTTGGCCGGGAACCGCAGCACACCGAGCAACGCGCCAGGCGGAATGGTCGGCAACGTCACACTCGTTTCGCTCGACGCAGGCCCAGAGGGCATGGCGGAGCGCAGCCAGATTTCAACGAACGCCGATCCATTGTCGGCGACGATCTTCGACCCCGCCTGATTCAGCGTGGCCAGGATGGGCGCGGCGGCTTCCGAGGGAGGATCGCCCGAAGGTTGCAGCTTGTACTGCGCAAAAACGGCGGTAGCCGCGAGAAGAAGAGAACAGATTCGCTTCATAATTCCTATTCTAACGGCAGTGCGCGATCCAACTCCGCATCGGTCCACTCGCGGATCGCTACGTTGCGATGCAGGGACCAGCGCTCCACGTGTTCTACCGTCGCGCCGGGCGCGCATTCCTCCAGAGGCCCCAGCGTCTCGAGTTCCAAGAACCCATCGTTGGTGAACGTCTCATAAGACGCGCCGAAATCCGGATAGGTTTTCTTTGCGTCCGCATCGTAGCGCTTTACGAACAGATCCGAGCCCAACAAATACGCCCCGACGGTGCGCTCATGGAAATGCCCCAGCTTCTGCGGCGACGCGTTGCCCGGATCCTGCCGCAGGATCAGATACTTTTTCGTGAACGTCCAGCGCGGGTCGGCGAGATCGGTGAATGCCCACATGACCAGTGGATTCGTCGGCGCCAGCATCTCCGGATGCGTGCCGCGCGGCGGAAATTTAGTTATGCCGGCGCCGCCCGGAGCCATCATCGACAGGGCCCACGGGGCGAACGTGCGCGCACGTGCGCTGGCGTTTCTGATCCGGTGCGTCAGCGTCACCATTTTGCCCGTGAGTTCCACGAGTATCGTCTTCTCGAGCCCGGTTTCCCGTTCCACCGGCTGCGTCAGCTCGATGCCTTTGTCGAGCAGCGTGGCATGCACCGGACTGTTGTCGAGCGCGTAGGTCTCCGGCAACATCTCCGGCGCGATCCAGATCCGATGCCCGCCGCGGGGCTGCCAGCTCGACTCCCCGGAGCGCCCAAGCTGGTCAACAAACTCCTTGAACATGTTCTGCCCGCCGATGAACCCATAACGGATCACGCGCGGACCCACGTCCGTGGTGACAATCAATTCTGCTTCGTTGTCAAAAATGCGGTAGCAATTGGGCCAACCGCCATACGATATCTTTTCGATCATTTGATTGCGAGGATCGCGTCAAGCGGCGCGCCCGTTACCTTGCCTGTGATGTTTTCAAATCCTGCGGCGCGCAGCAGCGCGGAGTATTCGCTCAGCGTCCGTTCGCGCCCTTCCGTACAGACCAGCATGTTGAGCGATTGCAGATGCGTGGCGAGCTTGCCGCTGCGGTCTTCTTTCAATAGCTTTTCGGCGATGAGCAATCCTCCGCCCTCCGGCAGCGCAGCATAAATCTTGGCGAGCAGCGCGGCGATCTTCGGCTCTGACCAATCGTGCAGGATCCGGCCCACGGCGTAAAGATCGCCCGCCGGCAGCGGATCGGTGAAGAAATCGCCCGGAACCAACGCAACGCGGCCGCCCACGAAATCCTTTGCAAACTCGACCACTTGCGGCAGGTCGAAAACCGTGGCGTTCATTTCCGGATACGTTTCGCACGCCGCCAGCGCAAGGTGCCCCGTCGCCCCACCTAAGTCCACCAGCGACGTGAAGCGCGAAAGATCGAACGCGGCAGCCACGGCGGGCGAGCTGATCCTGCCGAATCCGTTCATGCCCATCAGAAAATCGCGCCGTGCTTCCGGAGTGCGGAAAAAATGCGTGAACAAGCCGCCTTCCGTCCCGAAGGTTTGCGGCCAGCGGTTGGTGCCCTCGATCACCGCGTCTTCCAGATGCTCCCAAAGACGGTAAAGCGCGTCATTGGAATACCGGATATAGCCCGAAAGCGTGCGCGGGCTTGTTCGCGCTAAATACTCATCGGCTACGGGCGTGTTGACGTACGTATCGCCACGCTTTTCGAGGAGCTCCAACCCGACGCAGGCGTCCAGCAGACGATCCACTGCCTCGCCCTGCGGCCGCTCCCCGTCGAAGATGCCAAGCTTGACGGCCGTGAACATGGTCTTTGACTTGCGAAACGCGTCGATCAATTCCAGAACCGGCTTGGGATCAGTCATTTTGTCCCCCGAAAATGGTCGTAGCCGCGAGGCGCCAGCGCACGGCCTTGGAATTGGATCGCTCCGGGTTTGCCGCGCACGATTCGGCCAATGCGCGTGGCGCCTCGAGGAGCCTTCGCGCCCTCCGGCATCGTGAACAGCAGTTCGTAGTCTTCGCCGCCGTGCAACGCGCGCTCCAGCGTCGATCCGCACATCACCGGCACGCGATCGATCTGGGCGGCCGCGCCCGATCCCACACACATGCGGTGTAAATCGAGCGACAAGCCGTCGCTCAAATCGATGCAAGCCGTCGCCACGCCGCGCAGGCTCCGGCCGAGCGCCAGACGCGGCTG